>DATASF010000228.1:0-2218 GCA_036269335.1 Casimicrobiaceae bacterium | reverse complement strand
CTTCGTGATCAGATGAAACGGCCATCCTTGGCTCAAGCGTCGTAGCATGTTCGTGGCAAACGACATCGCTCCGGACGAAGAGGAGGACGGCCGTGGAGCGAGAATACCTCGGGATCGATTTACATAAGGCGTCTTTTCAAGTATGCGCCCTGACCTCGACGGGCGAGCGGGACTGGGAGCAGCGCTGGCCCACGACCGACGCGGGGATCGCGGGGCTGCTGGGACGGTGCGGGCCACAGAGTTGGCTGGCGGTGGAAGCGTCGAGTCCCACGTGGGCGTTCGTCGATCGGATCGTCGAGCACGTGGGCGCGGTGCACGTCGTCGACGCGCGCAAAACCCGATTGAAGGCGGGGTATGCCGCGAAGACCGACCGACTCGATGCGCAGCGGCTCGCCGACGCATTACGGCGCGATAGTGTGGTCGGCATCTACTATCCGCCGCCGGCCATCCGCGACGTGCGGGAATTGTGTCGGTATCGCTGTCATCTCGCGCGCCTGCAGGCCAGTCTGAAGCAACGCCTTCACGCGCTGCTGTTGCGGCAGGGCGTGCCGGTGCCGGTCAAGGGCCTGTTCACCGCCCGCGGCACGGCGTGGCTGGAGGCGCTCACGCTGCCGGGATGGGCGGGCGCCAGCCTGACCGGCTTGCGGCAGGTGTTGACCGACGTGCGGGCGCAGCTGGTCCCCGTGTTGACCGAGCTGCGGACGATCGCCGCCACCGATCCGATCGCCCGCGCCTTGGATGCGCAACCCGGCTTTGGGCCGGTGTTCAGCGTGACGTTGCGAGCCGAGATCGGCACGATGACGCGCTTTCCCGACGGGCCGCACCTGGCGAGTTACGCCGGACTCGTGCCCCGGGTCGAACGCAGTGGGAGTCGGCAGTGGAGTGGCCACATTACCAAAGCGGGGTCGCCGTGGATGCGGTGGACGCTGATCGAAGCGGCCCTTCATCAGTTTCGCCGGCAGGACGACTTCGGGCGATGGGCGCGGCAGCTCGCGCTTCGGAAAGGGATGCTGAAAGCCCGCGTCGGAGTGGCTCGCGCCCTGTGCGACGAACTCTTCGACGCCTGGCCACGGGCGTAACGCCTCTCCGCGTCGGCGGTCGGCGAAGACATGACCACCGGGTGGTCGATTTGTGATTGATCGTCGACGCGGTCGTAATTGACATTGAGCTCGCCGCGGCGAGCTCGGATGAATGCGTGATCGCACTACGTCAACGGTTCGGAGCATGTCGGTTGCCACAGGCGATACGTTCGAGAGGATGCGGCGCGCGCGGACCGGATGGCTCAGGGAGCCGGCCGCGCGCGCTCACGACTGGTGTGTCTTGATTTCACCAGCCGTTTCATGAATGTCTTCGTGGTTGAAGGCGCTGCTCGCCAGCTCCATCGCACTGAGAGCAGACAGATGCTGAACGACGCCCACTGTCATTTCTTCTCGACGCCGTTTTTCGCGGCCCTCGGGCGCGGGCTGTCGACCGCGGACGGCTCATCCGCTGGACCGCACGAGATCGCCTTGGCGCGTCTCGAGTGGGACGCGCCGGGATCCGCCGACGCGCTCGCGGATCGGTGGGTCGCTGAGCTGGATCGAGCCGGCGTGGCGCGCGCGGCGCTCATCGCGAGCGTCCCCGGCGATGCGGAATCGATCGTCACCGCGGTGCGGCGTCACCCTACGCGATTCGTCGGATTCTTCATGGTCGATCCGACGCAGCCGGGCGCGGCCGAGCAGGCCGGGCGCGCGGTCGCCGACGGATTGCGCGGCATCTGCTTGTTTCCGGCGATGCACCGCTATCCGATTCACGACGCGCGGGCGAAGCCGATGTTCGACATCGCCGCTGCCCATCCGGGGACGGCCGTGTTCGTACACTGCGGAGTCCTGTCAGTCGGCGTCCGCCGCAAGCTGGGGCTGCCCAGCCCGTTCGACATGCGCTTCGGCAACCCGCTCGATCTCCACGCAACCGCGCTGGCCTACCCGGAGGTGCCGATGATCGTCCCGCACTTCGGCGCCGGCCTGTTTCGAGAGGCGCTGATGCTGGCAGATCTCTGCCCCAACGTGCTGTTCGACACCTCGAGCTCGAACAGCTGGATGAAGTATCAGACAGGCAGCCTGACGCTGGCCGGCGTGTTCCGGCAGGCGCTGTCGGTCGTCGGACCGGATCGTCTCTTGTTCGGCAGCGACTCGTCGTTCTTCCCGCGGGGGTGGGTCAGGGAGGTCCATGCGAGCCA
>DATASF010000227.1:0-6609 GCA_036269335.1 Casimicrobiaceae bacterium | reverse complement strand
CGCGGCGTAGCAGGTCGAGGATCAGCGGCGTGTCCTCGCCGCGCGCCAGCGCCGGGTAGCGTCCTAGCGCGGCCCTGCTGCCGAGCAGCGTGCCCTGGACGAGGTTGAGCGGGTGTACTTCGAGATTCCAGTCGTCCAAGTACATTTTCTGCTCTGCGGCGAACAGGTGCAGCTGGTCGGTCAGAAAACAGAACTCGCTATTCTCGACGCGCATCGCCGCGAACTGCAATTCCAGGCGGCGCGGATGGTAGCGGTCGTCGTCGTCCCACTGGCAGACGCTCGCGCCGCGCGCCGCAGCGACCGACGCGTTGCGAAGCTCGCCGAGCGTTTGTCCTCCCGGTTCGCGGTGAACGGCGATCGCCGCGCCGTCACGCGAGGCGGCCAGCGCCCGGAGCTTCGCGTCGAACACCGCGTCGCCGTCGTGAACGATCACCAGCTCGCGGTCGCGCCAGGTCTGGCGCACGAAATCGCCGACTGCCAGCTCGAGGCTCGCGAATCGCGCTTCGCGCGTGACCGTCAGACAACTTATCATAGCGCTACCGATGGAAGACACCGCCTATATTCTGATCTATCGCGAAAACGGCGACGGCGAGCGGCGCGACAACCTGCTGGCGGTGCTGCGTTGGCTCGAGCGGCGGCCGCGGCTGGAAGTCATCGTCCTCGAACAGGACGGCGTGCCGCGATTCGACCCGACGCCGACGTCCGTCAATCGACGAATGCTGTTCGCCTACAACCCGGGCCTGTTCAACAAGAGCTGGGGGTTCAACGTCGCCGCGCGGCAGACGGCGCGCCCGATCCTGGTCTTCGCCGACGCGGACGTGGTCGTCGACAGCTCGCTCGACCAGGCGATCGACCTTTGCCGCGACGGCGTCGATGCCGCCAAGCCGTATCGCCGCATCGTCGATCTGACCGCGGACGAATCGCGGCGCGTTCGTGCCGGCGACTGGGGATTCGTCCCGCAGCGGCCGGCCGACGCGCCGCCGAATCGCGAAGCCACGCAGGAATTCGTCGTCTTCGCCGGCGGGTTGTTCGTCATCGGCCGCGAACCGTATCTGCGGCTGGGCGGCTTCGACGAGCGCTTTCGCGGCTGGGGAGGCGAGGACGACGCGATGACGATCAAGCTGCAGCGTTCGGGGATGCGGCTCGCCGAATGCGGCAAGCGGCCGGCGCTGCATCTGTGGCATCCGCGCAAGCCGGAAGACACGCATAAGCAACCGCATTATGCGGCGAACCGTCAATTGCTCGCCGACTATGCCGCGTATCGCGACGACGAGCTCGCGCGGCTTTGCGAAGTGCAGCGGCAGGTCATCGGCAATCCGCATAAATATTCGCCTGCGCGTTGACTGAGGCGCGCCGGCCCGGCCAACGTCACGCGCAAGCCGAGCCGTGCGTTCGACTTGCGAACGCATGCGCCGATTCGCGCCTAGGTGTTCTTTGGGGCGTCGCTCGCTCTGATTCGGATATGCAGCTCGCGCAGTTGCTGCTCGGTGACCGGCGAGGGCGTGTCGATCAAAAGGTCCTGGCCGCGCTGCGTCTTCGGGAAGGCGATGACGTCGCGGATCTGGTCGACGCCCGCCATCAGCGCGCTCATCCGGTCGACGCCGAAGGCGATGCCGCCGTGCGGTGGCGCGCCGTACTGCAAAGCGTCGAGCAGGAATCCGAATTTCTTGCGCTGGTCCTCGGCGCTGATGCCGAGCGAGCTGAATACCTTGGCTTGAACGTCGGGGCGATGGATGCGGACCGATCCGCCGCCGATCTCCCAGCCGTTCAATACGACGTCATAGGCCTTGGCGATCGCGCCGCCGGGGTCGGTCTGGAAAATGTCTTCGTGGCCGTCCTTCGGCGCGGTGAACGGATGGTGCCGCGCGCCCCAGGTCTTGGTCTCGTCGTTGAACTCGAACATCGGAAAATCGACGACCCACAGCGGCCGCCAGCCGGCGGTCGCAAAGCCGCGCTCGTGGCCGACCTTGGCGCGCAGCGCGCCGAGCGAGTCGCAGACGACTTTCTCGCGGTCGGCGCCGAAGAAAATGAGGTCGCCGCTGGCGGCGCCGGTGCGGCGAAGAATCTCGACCAGCGCATCGCGGCCCAGGAACTTGACGATCGGCGATTGCAGTCCCTGTTCGTTCGGCTGCGCGGCATCGTTGACCTTGATGTAGGCCAGTCCCTTCGCGCCATAGACCGCGGCGAAGGTCGTGTAGTCGTCGATCTCCTTGCGCGACAGCGAGCCGCCGCCCGGTACGCATAGCGCGGCGACGCGTCCGCCGGGCAGGTCAGCGGCGTTGCGAAAGACCTTGAAGTCGACCGTCTTCATCAGCTCGGTCAGCTCGGTCAGCTTGAGCGCGATGCGCAGATCGGGCTTGTCCGAGCCGTAGTCGCGCATCGCGTCGGCGTAGGTCATCACCGGGAAATGCGGCAGATCGACGTCGAGCGTCTCCTTGAACATCGAGCGCACCAACCCTTCCATCAGCTCGCGTATCTCGAGCTCGTCCAGGAACGAGGTCTCGACGTCGATCTGCGTGAACTCGGGCTGGCGATCGGCGCGCAGGTCCTCGTCCCGGAAGCACTTGACGATCTGGTAGTAGCGATCGAAGCCGGCCATCATCAGCATCTGCTTGAACAGCTGCGGCGACTGCGGCAGCGCGTAGAACTGGCCGTGGTGAAGGCGCGACGGCACGAGAAACTCGCGCGCGCCCTCGGGCGTCGACTTGTAGAGAATCGGCGTCTCGATATCGACAAACCCGTGCGCATCGAGATAGCGCCGGGCGCTCATCGTGGCCTTGTGCCGCAGCATCAGGTTCTTCTGCATCACCGGCCGGCGCAGGTCGAGCACGCGATGCTCGAGCCGGACGCTCTCCGAAATATTGTCGTCGTCCATCTGAAACGGCGGCGTCAGCGATTGATTGAGGAGATCGATATCGTGGGCGAGGATCTCGATCTCGCCGCTGACCAGGCTGGTGTTGATCGTGCCGTCGGGGCGCATCCGCACGCGTCCGGTGGCCGCGATGACGAATTCGTGGCGCAGCTTTTCGGCGATCGCGAACGTCGCCGCGCGGTCGGGATCGCAAACGATCTGCACCAGGCCCTCCCGATCGCGCAGATCGATGAAAATGACGCCGCCGTGATCGCGGCGGCGGTGCACCCACCCGCAGACCGTCACGGTTTGGCCCAGTCGCTCGCGGTCGATGCGGCCACAGTAATCGGTGCGCTTCAAGCGGTTCTCCAAAGACGTGTGATTGCCGGTGCCGGCCGATCAGGCGGCAAGCTCCAGCGCGCCCGCGGCGTCATCGCGTGCGCCGGACGCGGGCGCTGCGCAAACACGCGTCCGCCCGCCACTGCGCGCCGGCAGTGGGCCATGTGATCCGGTCCGGTCAATTTCGGCGATCGAGCGCGGGCACAGGCGTGCCCGCGGGGACGTTCGTGTGCGGCCGCGGCGCGACGACGCCCATCGAGATGATGTATTTGAGCGCCTCGTCGACCGTCATGTCGAGCTCGTGCACGCGGGAACGGGGCAGCATCAGAAAGAATCCCGACGTCGGGTTGGGCGTCGTCGGCACGTACACGCTGACGTGCTCGCTGGCAAGATGGTCGGACACCGCCACGGCGGGAACGCCGGTCTGGAACGCGATCGTCCAGCAGCCCTGATATGGATATTCGACCAGCAGCGCCTTGCGAAACGCGTTGCCGCTGTCGGACAGCAAGGTGTCGCTGACCTGCTTGACGCTCGAATAGATCGATTTGACGACCGGGATGCGAGTCAGCACCGATTCCCAGAGCATAATCACGCGCGCACCGAAAAAATTGGCGGCGACGACACCGGTCAGGATAAGGATCGCAAACGCCAGCAAGGCGCCGAGGCCTGGGATATGGAATCCGAACAACGCTTCGGGGCGCGCGCTCGCGGGTACCAGCAGCAGTGTCTGGTCGAGCGTCGACAGCAAGAGCTGCAGCACCCAGATGGTGATGCCGAGCGGAACCCAGACGAGAAGCCCTGCGATCAGGTAGCGCTTCAACGCCTCCACCGATTCCTTGCGCGAGGTCACGAGCCTCCGGAGGTCGTCCCGGTCGCGGCCGGCTTGTCGCTGGCGCTGCGGGTTTCGCTTTTGCCCGAGTCGGCGGCCTTGGTGGCCGACGACGCGGCCGGCGCATCCGCCTTGGTGGCGGTCGAAGTCTCGGACTTGGCGTCGCTCGTCGCGCTCGCCGGCGCGTCGGCTTTGGCGTCCGGCTTGGCGGCGTCCTTGGCGGGCGGCTTGCTGCCCGAGTTCTTGAAGTCGGTCGCGTACCAGCCGCTGCCCTTGAGCTGGAAGCCCGCGGCCGACAGCTGCTTGGCCAGCGCGTCCTTGCCGCAGGCGGGACAGGTGACCAGCGGGGCGTCCGACAGCCGCTGCAGCGATTCCAGCTTGTGCCCGCAAGCATTGCAGCGGTATTCGTAAATGGGCATGGCCGGACCTCCGGTGCGTCGCGAAACGTCTGAAAAGAAAGAGCTAATTATAGCCCAATGTCGGGTCGGACCGCCGCCTTGCAAGCCCGCGGCGGCGAGACGCCCTAGCCAAGTCGTTCCTTGCTATCCTTTGCCGCCTGAGGAGGGCCGATGAGCGATTTTTGGATGTGGTGGATCGCCGGCGCGGCGCTGATCGCGGCCGAGCTGGTCACCGGCACGTTCTACCTGCTGGTAATCGGGCTGGCGCTGGTGTGCGGCGGGGTCGCCGCGTGGTTCGGCGCCGCGGTCCCGGTGCAATGGCTGATCGCCGCGGCGCTCGGCGTCGTCGGCACCGTGCTGCTGCAGCGATGGAAGCGCGGACTGGTGGCCAGCACGCCGCCGCAAAAGGGACTCGACATCGGCCAGATGGTGCAAGTCCAGAGCTGGGGTCCCGCCGGGACCGCGCGCGTCGCGTATCGCGGCAGCACCTGGGACGCCGAAGTCGCGACCAAGGACACGCCTCACACCAAGACCATGTATATCGCCGGCATGCGCGGATCGGTGCTGCTGTTGTCCAACCAGCCGCCCGAAAACGCCTGATCGATGGAGAACCTCATGCTCGGATCCTCGGCCGTCACGCTGGCGCTGTTCGTCGTGGCGATCATCGTCATCATCAAGACGATACGCATCGTCCCGCAGCAGCACGCGCTGGTAATCGAGCGGCTCGGACGATTCCACGCGGTGCTGGCGCCGGGACTCAATTTCGTGCTGCCTTTCGTCGACCGCGTCGCGTATCAGCACGACCTGCGCGAGATTCCGTTCGACGTCCCCAGCCAGATCTGCATCACCAAGGACAACACGCAGCTCCAGGTCGACGGCATCCTGTACTTCCAGGTCACCGATCCGAAGCTCGCCTCGTACGGATCGAGCAATTTCAAGGTCGCGATCACCCAGCTCGCGCAGACCACGCTGCGCAGCGTCATCGGCAAGATGGAGCTCGACCGCACGTTCGAGGAGCGCGACCACATCAACGGACTGGTCGTCGCCGCGCTCGACCAGGCGGCCGCCAACTGGGGCGTCAAGGTACTTCGCTACGAGATCAAGGACCTGACGCCGCCGAAGGAGATCCTGCATGCGATGCAGGCGCAGATCACCGCCGAGCGCGAAAAACGCGCGGTGATCGCGACGTCCGAAGGCCGCCAGCAGGAGCAGATCAACCTGGCCGCGGGCGCGCGCGCGGCGGCGATCGCGCAATCCGAGGGCGTCAAGCAGGCGGAGATCAACACCGCGCAGGGCCAAGCGGCGGCAATCCTGTCGATCGCCGAAGCCAACGCCAAGGCGATTCGCCAGGTCGCGGAGGCGATCGTCTCACCCGGCGGCGTCAACGCCGTCAACCTGAAGGTCGCCGAGCAGTATGTCGCGGCCTTCGCCAATCTCGCCAAGACCAACAACACGCTGATCGTGCCGTCGAACCTGTCCGACCTGGCCGGGCTGGTGGCGACGGCGATGACGGTATTCAAGGCGCAGGAAAAGTAGGGCGCGGCCCCAGCCGCGGCCGAATCTCCGCGCTCTCGCGGCGGCCGATCGAATCGGACAACGGAGCAGGACGATGGAACTTCGCGGCAGCGTATTCGTTATCAGCGGCGGCGCGTCGGGTCTGGGCGCCGCAACGGCGCGCATGGTCGTCGCCGGCGGCGGCAAGGCGGTGCTTGCCGACGTCAACGAGCGCGACGGCAATGCGCTGGCAAGCGAGCTCGGCGCGGCGGCGAAATTCGTCCGGACCGACGTCACCGACGAAGCGAGCGGCAAGGCCGCCGTCGATGCCGCGACCAGCGCGTTCGGCGCGCTGCACGGCATGGTCAATTGCGCGGGCGTCGTGCACGGCGAAAAAATCCTCGGCAAGGAGGGACCGCACAACCTCGCCTCGTTTGCGCGCACGATCAACATCAACCTGATCGGATCGTTCAACATGGCTCGCCTGGCGGCGGACGCGATGTCGCGCAACGCGCCGAACGCCGCGCTCGAGCGCGGCGTGATCGTCTTTACCGCATCGGTCGCCGCGTACGATGGGCAGATCGGCCAGGCGGCGTACAGCGCATCCAAGAGCGGGCTGGTCGGCCTGACCTTGCCGATCGCGCGCGAGCTGGCGCGCAGCGGCATACGCGTGGTGACGATCGCGCCTGGCCTCTTCG
>DATASF010000226.1:0-8391 GCA_036269335.1 Casimicrobiaceae bacterium | reverse complement strand
CCCGCCTGGAAATACATCCTCATCGCCATTGCCCTGGTGGTCGGGATCTTTTATACGCTGCCGAACTTCTTTCCCGAGGTTCCCGCGGTTCAGGTCTCGACCAGCAAGGCCAGCGTCAAGATCGACGCCGGCACGCTGCAGACGGTCGAGGACGCGCTGAAGGCGGCCAATGTGAGTTTCAACGGCGCGATGCTCGACAGCAACGGCGTCAAGGTCCGCCTGCCCGACCCCGATACGCAACTGAAGGCGAGGGACGTGCTGCAGCAAAAATTCGGCGACAACTACATCGTCGCGCTGAACCTGCTGTCGACGTCGCCGCGCTGGCTGGCGTCGATCGGCGCGCTGCCGATGTATCTCGGTCTCGACCTGCGCGGCGGCGTCCACTTCCTGCTGCAGGTCGACATGAAGGCGGCGCTCGACAAGGCCGCCGATCGCTATCTGACCGACGTGCGGTCGACGCTGCGCGAAAAGAAGGTGCTCTATTCGGGCATCGCGCGCGAGGGCCAGAACGTCGCCGTGCGCTTTCGCGACAGCGGCGAGCGCAACAAGGCCAATAACGAGATTTCCAACGCCTACCCCGACCTGCAACTCAACAACGTCGACGGCGGCAGCGACTTCAAGCTGGTGGCGGGCCTGAAGCCCGAGGCGCAGAAGCGCATCCAGGAAGGCGCGGTCCAGCAGAACATCACGATCCTGCGCAACCGGGTCAACGAGCTCGGCGTCGCCGAGCCCATCGTCCAGCAGCAGGGCGCCGACCGGGTCGTCGTGCAGCTGCCGGGCGTGCAGGACACGACGCGCGCCAAGGACATCATCGGCCGCACGGCCTCGCTGGAAATCCGCCTGGTCGACGACGACCCGACCGCGCAGCAGATGGCGCTGTCGGGGCAGGTTCCGCTGGGCGACGACAAGCTCACCGAGCCCAGCGGCACTCCGATCCTGGTCAAACGCCAGGTCGTGCTGACCGGCGACCGCATCAGCGACGCGCAGCCGGGCTTCGACGGCCGTACCAACGAGCCGGCGGTGCATGTGAATCTCGACGCGGCCGGTGCGCGCATCTTCAAGGAGGTCACGCGCGAGAACGTCAACAAGCGGATGGCGATCCTGCTGGTCGAAAAAGGCAAGGCCGAAGTCATCACCGCGCCGGTGATCCGCGAGGAAATCGGCGGCGGGCGCGTTCAGATCAGCGGCCGGATGAACACGCGCGAAGCCAACGACATCGCTCTGTTGATGCGCGCGGGGGCGCTGGCGGCGCCGATGGAAATCGTCGAGGAGCGCACGGTCGGACCGTCGCTCGGCAAGGACAACATCGAAAAAGGCTTCGATTCGGTGCTGTACGGCTTCATCGTGCTCGCCGTCTTCATCATCGCGTATTACCAGCTGATGGGTGTGATCTCGGTCATATCGCTGGCGATCAACCTGCTTCTGCTGATCGCCATCCTGTCGATGCTGCAGGCGACGCTGACTCTGCCCGGGATCGCCGCGGTGGCGCTGACGCTCGGCATGGCGATCGACGCGAACGTGCTGATAAACGAGCGGATACGCGAGGAGCTGCGCTGGGGCGACACGCCGCACGCGGCGATCCAGGCCGGCTACGAGCGGGCGTGGAACACGATTCTGGATTCGAACGTGACGACGCTGATCGCCGGGCTGGCGCTGCTCATCTTCGGCAGCGGGCCGGTGCGCGGCTTCGCTGTCGTGCATTGCCTGGGAATCATGACGTCGATGTTCAGCGCGGTCTTCGTCTCGCGCGGACTGGTCGCCCTGGTCTACGGCGGACGCAAGAAGCTCGTGAAAATCTCGATCGGGCAGATCTGGAAGGCGGCGACGTGAGCGCCACCGCTTCCCCGGGCACCCAACGGTAGAGAGCGAAGATGGAATTCTTCAGGATCAAGCACGACATCCCGTTCATGAAGCACGCGTTGGTGTTCAACGTGATTTCGTTGGTCACCTTCCTGCTCGCCGTGTTCTTCCTCGCGACCCGCGGCTTGAACCTCGGCGTGGATTTCCGCGGCGGGACCGTCATCGAGATATCGTATCCGCACGCCGCGGACCTTGCCCGCGTCCGTGCCGCCATCGACAAGATGAGTCTCGGCGAGTTCGCCGTGCAGAGCTTCGGCAGCTCCAACAGTGCCCTGATCCGGCTGCCGCTGAAGGAAGGCGTGTCGACCGCGCAGCTCTCCGAGCGGGTGATGGCTGCGCTGCGGGCGGACGACGCCGCCGTGAGCCAGCAGCGCGTCGAATTCGTCGGGCCGCAGGTCGGCAAGGAGCTCTACGAAAACGGGGCGCTGGCGCTGCTGCTGGTCAGCTTCGGCATCGTCGCCTACCTGGCGCTGCGCTTCGAATGGCGCTTCGCCGTGTCGGCGATTATCGCGAACCTGCACGATGTGATCATCATTCTCGGCTTTTTCGCGCTGTTCCAATGGGAGTTCTCGCTGCCGGTGCTCGCCGCGGTGCTGGCGGTGCTCGGCTACTCGGTCAACGAATCGGTCGTGATCGCGGACCGGATTCGCGAAAACTTCCGCAAGATGCGCAAGGCCAGCGTGCCGCAGGTCATCAACAGCGCGATCACGAGCACGCTTTCGCGGACGATCATCACCCACGGTTGTACGTTGATGATGGTCCTGTCGATCTTCTTCTTCGGCGGCGAGACGCTCCATCATTTCGCATTGGCGCTCGCCATCGGCATCTGCTTCGGCATCTACTCATCGGCGCTGGTGATGGCCTCGCTGGTGATGTGGCTGGGGGTGTCGCGCGAGGATCTGGTCAAGCCGGACAAGAAAAGCGGCGCGGCGGGTGCCGAGAAGATCCTGCCCTGACCGGCCGGCAGACGCTGCCGGACAGGCGCGATGCTGACCACGCTGCTGTACTCGCTGCTGGCGCTCGACCAGACCCTGGCCGAGCTCGCTGCGCAGCATTCCTGGGTGCTGTTCGTCGCGCTGTTCCTGGTGATTTTCGCCGAGACCGGCCTGGTCGTCTTTCCTCTGCTGCCTGGCGACTCGCTGCTCTTCCTGGCCGGCACCGTCGCGGCGGCGAGCGGCATCGACGTGCACCTTCTCGTGCTCGCGCTGTTCATCGCGGCGGTGGCCGGGGACTCGGTTAATTACACCGTCGGCCGCTTCCTCGGGCCGAAGGTGTTCGATCTGCCCGCCGGCAGCCGGCTCGCGCGCTGGCTCAAGCCGGAATACCTGGAACGCACGCACCGCTTCTACGAAAAATACGGCGGATTCACGATCATCATCTGCCGCTTCGTTCCCATCGTGCGGACGTTCGCGCCGTTTCTTGCCGGCGTCGGGTCGATGACCTACCGCCGATTCCTGTCGTACAACGTGATCGGCGCGGCCGTCTGGGTCACCTCGCTGGTGTATGCCGGATACCTGTTCGGCAACATCCCGTGGGTCAAGGAAAACCTGACCATCATCGTGCTGGCGATCGTCGGCGTTTCGCTGGTGCCGGTAGTCGTGCAGTGGCTGCGCGAGCGGCGGGGCGGCAGCGGTGAGACGGACGACAGCTCGCGGCCGCCGCCGTAGCGCTGGCTAGACGCGCCTGGCGAGCACTTCCGCCTTGCCGATGTAGCTCGACGGCGTCAGCGCCTTCAGCCTCTTCTTCGCTTCCGGCGGCAGCGCAAGCGCGTCGATGAACGCGTGCAGCGTTTCGCGCGTCATTCCCGCTCTGCCGCGGGTCAGCTCCTTCAGTTGCTCGTACGGATTGTCGATGCCGTAGCGCCGCATCACCGTCTGTATGGGTTCGGCGAGGACTTCCCAGTTCGCATCGAGGTCCGCCGCGAGCCGTGCCGGATCGGCGGCGAGGCGCCCCAGTCCCTGACGGCACGAGACGTAACCGAGCAGCGCGTAGCCGAACGCGACACCGACATTGCGCATGACCGTCGAGTCGGTCAGGTCGCGCTGCCAGCGCGAGATCGGCAGCTTTTCGGCGAGGTGGCGGAGCAACGCGTTGGCCAGGCCGAGATTGCCCTCCGAGTTCTCGAAGTCGATCGGGTTGACCTTGTGCGGCATCGTCGACGAGCCGACCTCGCCTTCGCTGACCCTCTGGCGAAAATACCCAAGCGACACGTAGCCCCAGATGTCGCGATCGAAATCGATCAGGACGGTGTTGGCTCGCGCCAGCGCATCGAACAGCGCGGCCAGCCCGTCGTGCGGCTCGATCTGCGTCGTGTACGCATTGAACTGCATTCCGAGGCGCGAGACGACGCGCTGCGCCAGCGCTTCCCAGTCGACGTCCGGATACGCGGCCAGATGCGCGTTATAGTTGCCGACGGCACCATTGAGCTTGCCAGGGAGGACGGCGGCGCCGAAGTCGGTTGCCGCGCGCTCGAGGCGGACGACGACGTTGGCGATCTCCTTGCCCAGCGTCGTCGGCGTCGCCGGCTGGCCGTGGGTGCGCGCGAGCATCGGCAGCGCGGCATGCTGGTGCGCGAGCGAGCGCAGATCGGCAACCAGCGCGCTCAACGCGGGCACCAGCACGTCGCGGCGCGCCCCGGCGATCATCAGGCCGTAGGCGAGGTTGTTGATGTCTTCCGACGTGCAGGCGAAATGGATGAATTCCGCAGCGCGAGAAACCTCGGGCACGTCGGCGAAGCGCTCCTTCAGCCAGTATTCGATCGCCTTGACGTCGTGGTTGGTCGTGCGCTCGATGGCCTTGACCCGCTCCGCGTCGGCGACGCCGAAATCGCGCGCTGCCTGCGAAAGCTTCTGGCGGGTCGCGGCGCTGAACGGCGGCACTTCGGCGATGCCCGGCTCGTCCGACAAGGCTTCGAGCCAGCCAAGCTCGACGCGGACGCGCTCGCGAATCAGCGCGTATTCGCTGAAGTATTCGGCGAGACTCGCGACCTTGGCGCGATAGCGGCCATCGAGCGGCGACAGCGCTGTAAGGGGGGAAAGCGCCTCGGCGATCGGCATAAACAGACGATTTTCGCTAGCCAGGTCGAGCCAAAGTGTAGCACGGCGAGTGCGTCGCTCCGCGCTGCCCGACGCCCCACGGCGGTGCTATAATTAACGTTAATCCTGCCGTGCTGCGCCTGCTGCGGTGCCCGCCGCAGTGCTCACCGCAGTGCCCACTCAGTGTCAACTTTTTGCGGCCGTGCCGCGGCCTGACAACCATCGAATGAAGTTGCTCTCGTCGCCAACGAGCCCCTACGCCCGCAAGGTGCGCATCGCGCTTGCCGAAAAAAAGATCGATTGCGAGCTGGTCGAAGCCTCGCCCTGGGTCAAGGATTCGATCGTGCCGGCGCACAATCCGCTGGGCAAGGTACCGGTCTTGATTCTCGACGACGGCACGACGCTGTACGACTCGCGCGTGATCGTCGAATACCTGGACACGGTAAGCCCGGTATCGCGGCTGATCCCCGAGCCAAGCCGGCAGCGCATCGCGGTCAGGCGCTGGGAAGCGCTGGCCGACGGCATCTGCGATGCCGCCGTGGCGATCGTGCGCGAAGCGGCGAGGCCCGCCCGGCAGCAGAGCAGCGAGATGATCGACCGGCAGCGCGAAAAGATCGAGCGCGGAATCGTCGACATGGCGGCGGAGCTCGCCGACAAGGCGTGGTGCAACGGCGAAGCGCACTCGCTGGCCGACATCGCGACCGGATGCGCGCTGGGCTACCTGGACCTGCGTCATCCGGCGATTGCCTGGCGCAGCGAGCACGCGAATCTGGTCGCGCTGTTCGACAAGCTGTCGAAACGCCCGTCCTATTCGGAGACCGCGCCGCCGCCGCCGGCTTGAGCGCGGTCGGCCGGGCCGGACACACACGCGTTCGGCCGGCGCGCCGGATTCCCGGCGCCGCTACAAGGCCTTCTTCAGCTGCTCCAGGATCGCCGGATTTTCCAGCGTCGACACGTCCTGCGTGATGTTCTCGTTCTTGGCAATCGATCGCAGCAGCCGGCGCATGATCTTTCCCGAACGGGTCTTCGGCAGGTTGTCCCCGAAGCGGATGTCCTTGGGCTTGGCGATCTGGCCGATCTCCTTGCCGACCCAGTCGCGCAACAGCTTGGCAATTCTCTCCCCTTCGGCACCGTCGGGCCGCGCCTGCTTGAGCACGACGAACGCGCACACGGCCTCGCCGGTCATGTCGTCGGGGCGGCCGACGACCGCGGCTTCCGCGACCATCGGATTAGCGACCAGCGCCGATTCGATCTCCATCGTGCCCAGTCGGTGGCCCGACACGTTGAGCACGTCGTCGATCCGGCCCATGATGGTGAAATAGCCGGTCTTCCTGTCGCGCACCGAGCCGTCGCCGGCGAGGTAAAGCGCGCCTCCGAGCTCCTCCGGATAATAGGACTTGACGTAACGATCGGGGTCGCCCCAGATCGTGCGGATCATCGACGGCCATGGCCGCTTGATCACCAGTATGCCGCCGTGTCCGTGTTCGACATCGTGTCCGGTCTCGTCGACGATCGCGGCGATGATGCCAGGCAGCGGCAGCGTGCACGACCCGGGCACCAGAGGCGTGACACCCGGCAGCGGCGTGATCATGTGTCCGCCGGTCTCGGTCTGCCACCAGGTGTCGACGATCGGACAGCGCCCGCCTCCGACATTCTCGTGGTACCAGATCCAGGCCTCGGGGTTGATCGGCTCGCCGACGGTGCCGAGCAGACGCAAGGTCGACAGGTCGTGATTCTTCGGCGCCGTTTGCGGCGCGACGCCCGACGTCTTGATCAGCGAGCGTATCGCGGTCGGCGCGGTGTAGAAGACGGTGACCTTGTTCTTCGCGATCGTCTGCCAGAAGCGCCCGGCATCGGGGTAGGTCGGTATGCCTTCGAACACGACCTGCGTCGCGCCGACGGCCAGCGGTCCGTACGCGATATAAGTGTGCCCGGTAACCCAGCCGATGTCGGCCGTGCACCAGAACACGTCCGTCGGCTTGATATCGAACGTCCAGCGCATCGTCAGCGCCGCCCACAGCAGATAGCCGGCGGAACTGTGCTGAACTCCCTTGGGCTTGCCGGTCGAGCCGGACGTATAAAGTACGAACAGCGGATGCTCGGCGCCGACCCATTCGGGCGCGCAAGTGTCGGACTGGCCGGCGACGAGTTCGTGCATCCACACGTCGCGCGGCGCCGCGAAAGGAACGGCTCCGCCGGTGCGCCGGTAGACGACCACCTTGCGCACCACTTCGCAGCCGCCCATGCCCAGCGCCTCGTCGACGATCGTCTTCAGCGGCAGATGCTTGCCGCCGCGCGCCTGCTCGTCCGCGGTGACGACGGCGACCGCACCGACGTCGATGATGCGCTCCTGCAGCGACTTGGCCGAAAAGCCGCCGAAGACCACCGAATGCGTCGCACCGATGCGCGCGCAGGCCTGCATCGCGACGACCCCCTCGATCGACATCGGCATGTAGATGATGACGCGATCGCCTTTGCTGATGCCGAACGACTTGAGCCCGTTGGCGAAACGGCAGACGCGGTGATAAAGATCCTGGTAGGTGACCCGGGTGACGGCGCCGTCGTCGGCCTCGAAGATGATCGCGACCTTGCCCGCGTTGCCGCTTTCGAGATTGCGCTCGAGACAGTTGTGCGAGACGTTGAGCTCGCCGTCCTCGAACCACTTGTAGAACGGCGCCTTGCTCTCATCCAGCGACCTGGTGAACGGCTTGTGCCAGAGCAGGTTTTCGCGCGCGAGCTTCGCCCAGAAACCGGAATAATCGGCCGCGGCGGCGGCGTTCATGCGGTCGAAGTCGGCTCGGCTGACGTTCGCCTGCGCGACAAAATCGCGCGGCGGCTCGAATACGCGTGTTTCGTTCGATACCGATTCGATCGTGGACATGTTGCCTGCCTCCTCGATGGCGCGGACTGGAGGATGGATCCCGTCGCGTTCCCGGCCGCTCGACCGCAGTCTACCGAGTCTTGCCCTGGCGGTGCAATTGTCGACGACACGCGGCGTCTTGCGGTGGTCGCACGGAGCCGATCAGGGGTTGCGCGATGGTAGAATTGCACGACTCGACCGTCCGGCTTTGCCGGGGCGTTTCTTCCGCTGCCTGCGTCGACCACCAGCCATGACCACGATCAAGCAACAAGATCTGATCCAGAGCGTAGCCGACGCACTGCAATATATCTCCTATTACCATCCTGTCGACTACATCGAGGCGCTTGCCGACGCCTATGCGGTCGAGGAATCGCCGGCTGCGAAGGATGCGATCGCGCAGATCCTGACCAATTCGCGCATGTGCGCCGAAGGCCACCGCCCGATCTGCCAGGACACCGGCATCGTCGTCGCCTTCGTCAAGGTCGGCATCGACGTGCGCTGGGAAGGCGCGACGATGTCCCCGACCGACATGATCAACGAGGGCGTGCGCCGCGCCTACCTCGATCCGGACAACAAGTTGCGCGCATCGATCGTCGACGATCCGGCGGGCGCGCGCCGGAACACGCGCGACAACAC
>DATASF010000225.1:0-3886 GCA_036269335.1 Casimicrobiaceae bacterium | reverse complement strand
ATGTGCACGGTCTGCGCGCCGTAGGCGGGGAAATGGGTGTCCTCGGTTTTGGTCGCCTGGACGCGGACCTTCTTGCCCTTGATGTCGTCGACCGACTTGATTTCCTGCTTGCTGTACATGTTGCGCATGCCCATCGTCATCAGGCCCAGCACCTGCGCGCCCTGGACCGAATCCTTGATCATCGCGCGGAATTCCTGCGCGACTGCCGGGTCGGCGAGAACGTGCTGCAGGTGCGCCTGGTCGCGGAAGATGAAGTGCAGCGAGAACACGCCGGCCTGCGGCGCCAGCGTGGACGCATTGGCCGTCGACGTGATGACGAAATCGATGTCGCCGGCGCGCATCTTCTGCAGCATCTGCGGCTCCTGGCCGAGCTGCGCGCCGGGAAACTGGTTGATGCTCATCGTGCCGCCGGACAGCTCCTTCAGCTTGGCGTCGAAGATGTTGGCGGCGATGCCGTAAGCCGTCGTCGTCGGCTGGTCATATGCGAAGCTGAACGTGCGCGCCTGCGCGGCCGCCCCGGAAATCCAGCCCCCGGTCGCCGCGATGGCCAATCCGCAAAGAATCGCCCTGCGGCGATAGCTACTAGTCTTCATTGCCTTCCTCCTCGAGTGGGTCGCCCGGGGATCTAGCGTCCCTGCCGGACGGGGGTATTCACGGCAGACGATAGCGGTCGGCCGTCAATAATGCAATGGTCGTCAAAGATTGCAGAAAATCAGCTCGAAGTCGAAATCGGCGCCGTCGTAGACCGACCCGCGGTCCATGCCGGCGATGCCGATGAAGCGGATGTTCAGCGCGTATTTGTTGGCGCTGATCTCGGGGACGCAGGGCAGGTGGGCCGGGAGCGCGAGGCGTAGGAGCTGTGCGACCTTCGCCGTCGTCAGCATCAGCTGGAAAACGCCGTGCGTCGCGGTGTGCCTGCTGGTCTTGCCGTTTTCCCGCAGCAGCCGGAGGATGATCGTGAGCCCGCCGTGGATCGGCAGGAACGGCGCGATCCAGCTCTGCAAGTCGTGCTGGCGCTGCTCCGGCGCGAGATGCAGCCAGTAATGGTAGGCGGGCAGGTCGAACTCGCACACGCCGCCGGGGATCGCCGTGCGCTGCTTGATCGCCATCAGCCATTCGTTTTCGCGCAAGTGCGCGCCGACCTTCCCGGTCAATGCCAGCAGGCGAGCGCTGACGTCGTCGATTTCGGCCAGCAGCGCGTCGAGCATCTCGCGGTCGATCGCCGGATTGTTGCGCAGCGGTGCCAGCATCTGCCGCTGGCGCTCGAGCTCCTGCAGGATGTCGGTCTTGAGATCGGCGCGCGCCGCGACATCGGTGATCTCGAACAGCGCCAGGAGCGCGGCGTGATGCGCCTCGGGTGTCGTCTCGCCGGTGAAAAACAGCGAGCGCGCGTACAGGCCCTCGAGCCGCATCAGCGTGCGGACGCGCTCGTTCAACGGATGCTCGTAGCGGATCATCGCGCGATCGCCCGCGACGGGGCCGACGCGGCGAGCTCGCGGTAGCGCGCGTCGAGCTTCGCCACCTGTGGCGCGATCGCCTCCTTCGGGCCGGCGTTGTCGATGACGTCATCGGCTGCGCCGAGGCGCGCTTCGCGGCTCGATTGGGTCGCCATGATCGCGCGCACCTCGGCCGGCGTCATGCCGCTGCGCGCGACGACTCGCGATACCTGGGCCTGTTCTGGACAATCGACGACGAGTATCCGGTCGACCGCCGACGCGAGCTTGCCGCGCTCGAGCAGCAGTGGCACGACGGTGACGCCGTAGGGTCCGCGCCACCCCGCGATCTCGCGCTTGGCCGCGGCGGCGATCAGCGGATGCAGCGCGGCTTCGAGGCGCACGCGCGCTGCGGGGTCGGCGAAGACGCGGCTGCGCAATCGCGCACGGTCGATCTCGCCGCCGGGTGTGAGCTCGACATCGGGGAAGGTCGCGCGGATTGCCGCATAGCCAGGTTGGCCGGATGCCGAGAGCTGGTGCGCCAGCAGATCGGCGTCGACGATCTCGACACCCAGCGAGGCAAACGCGCTCGCCACCGCGGATTTGCCGCTGCCGATGCCCCCGGTCAAACCGACGACGAATGGCATGGCGTTCCTCGGGATCCCTCAGTTTCCCTACGCGGGGAGGTAGATCGCGATCAGCGATCGGCCGAAGAAAAGCGCGATCCCGCCGGCGATCGCAAGATAAGGCCCGAACGCCAGCGGCGTCTGGTGATCGCGTCCCTTGAACACGACCAGCGAAATGCCGATCGCGGCGCCGACGACCGACGACAGCAGCACCACCAGCGGCAGCATCTGCCAGCCCAGCCACGCGCCGAGCGCGGCGAGCAGCTTGAAATCGCCATAGCCCATGCCCTCCTTGCCGCGGATCAGCTTGAACAGCCAATAGATCAGCCACAGCGTCAGGTAGCCGGCGATCGCGCCGATCACCGCGTCGCGCAAATTCGCGATCGGTGCCGCACCGAGCACGCTCGCCAGAAGTCCCGCCCACAGGAGCGGCAAGGTCAGGTTGTCGGGCAGCAATTGCGTGTCGAAGTCGATCAAGGTCAGTGCCAGCAACATCCACAGGAACACGCAGGCCGCGAGCGCCGCCGGCGTAACGCCGAAGCGCACGATCGCAGCGACGGTCAGTGCCGAGGCCAGCAGCTCGACGATCGGGTAGCGCGCCGAAATCGGCGCGCCGCACGCGCGGCAATGTCCGCGCAGGACGAGGTAGCTGACGACTGGAATGTTCTCCAGCGCGCCGATCTTGTGGCCGCACGACGGGCACTGCGAGCGCGGCACCGCAAGGTTGTAGGCGGGCGCCTCGGCGGGAGTTTCGCCGGCGAGCTCCGCGCATTGCTCGCGCCAGCCGCGCTCGAGCATCTTGGGCACGCGGTGGATGACGACGTTCAGGAAGCTGCCGATGAACAGTCCGACGACCGCGGCCAGCACCAGGACGGCGACGCTATCGAATGCGAAAGGCATCGGTCAGGGTCGCGCGCGGCAAGCCGTGGGAGTGGTTGGCGGCGCGATCGAAACGGTGCGGGCCGAATGTTGCCGTCCGCGAACGGTTGCCGTCCGCCGGCGGCCGCATCCGGCGGAACGGCACGATCGCGTTTCGCTTCCCGCGTCCCCCGTCAGACGACGGCGCCAAGCTTGAATATCGGCAGGTACATCGCTACGACGAGTCCGCCGATGACGACGCCCAGGAAAACGATGATGATAGGCTCGAGCAGGCTCGACAGCGCAGCGACCGCATCGTCGACTTCGCGCTCGAAGAACTCCGCAACCTTGGACAGCATGCCGTCGAGCGAGCCCGATTCTTCGCCGATCTGTGTCATCTGCAGCACCATCGTCGGAAAGAGGCCGGTGTTGTGCATGGCGTTGGTCAGGCTCGTGCCGGTGCTGACCTGCGTCTGGATCTTGCGCGTGCCGGCGATGTAGACGGCATTGCCCGAGGCGCCGGCGACGGCGTCGAGCGATTCGACCAGCGGCACGCCGGCGGCGAACATCGTCGCCAGCGTTCGCGTCCAGCGCGCGATCGTCGCCTTTTCCAGAATCGCACCGATCACCGGCAGCTTGAGCGAAATCCGGTCGAGGAAGTAGCGGAACGCCGCCGAGCGGCGCTGCAGGAAGAGGAAGCCGAAGATCGCGCCGATGCCGATCGCCGCCATCAACCACCAGTAGGACACGAAGAAATCGGAGATGCCCATCACGATCAGCGTCGGCGCCGGCAGGTTGGCGCCGAAACTGGTGAACACCTGCTTGAATGCCGGAATCACCCAGATCATGATCACCCAGATGACGACGATCGCCACGACGACGACCGAAACCGGGTAGAACAAGGCGGACTTGATCTTGCTCTTGATCGCCAGGATCTTTTCCTTGTACGTCGCCAGGCGCTCGAGAATG
>DATASF010000224.1:0-7171 GCA_036269335.1 Casimicrobiaceae bacterium | reverse complement strand
GCTGCGCCGCGCGCGGGCGCTGCAACTGCTGCAGCAGGTCGAGATCCCGGATCCCGCGGCGCGGCTTGGCGCGTTTCCGCACCAGCTCTCCGGCGGCATGGCGCAGCGGGTGATGATCGCAATGGCGATCGCCTGCAATCCTCGCCTGCTGATCGCCGACGAGCCGACGACCGCGCTCGATGTGACCGTCCAGGCGCAGGTGCTCGACCTGTTGCTGCGGTTGCAGCAGGAGCGCGGCATGGCGCTGCTGCTGATCACCCACGATCTGGCCGTCGTCGCCGAGACCGTGCAGCGCGTCATCGTCATGTACGCCGGCGAGCAGGTTGAGACCGGCCCGGTGCCGGAGATCTTCGACACCCCGCAGCATCCGTACACCAAGGCGCTGCTCGACGCGCTGCCCGAGCACAACCTCGATCGCGCGCGGCTGAAGGCGATTCCCGGCGTCGTGCCCGGCCAGTACGACCGGCCGGGTGGATGCCTGTTGTCGCCGCGCTGCGATTTTGCGCTCGCGCGCTGCCGGGTCGACCGGCAGCCGCTGGCCGGACCGGCGGGACGCAAGGTCCGTTGTCACTTCGCGCTCGATACAGCCGGACGGCCGACGCACGGATGGGACGAAGAGGCGGCGGCGACGCGCGCCATGGCCGACATTCAATGAGCGCCGGCGGGCCGCTGCTCGAAGTCGATCGGCTGACTCGCCATTACGCGGTATCGCGTGGCCCGTTCCGCGCCAAGGGCCTCGTGCGCGCACTCGACGGCGTCTCGTTCACCGTGCGCGCCGGGGAAACGCTTGCCGTCGTCGGTGAATCGGGCTGCGGCAAATCGACCCTGGCGCGCCAGGTCACGATGATCGAGCGCCCGACGTCCGGCGCGTTGAAGCTCGACGGCGTCGACGTCGCCGATGCCGACAAGGCGACGCTGAAGCGATTGCGTCCGACAGTGCAGATGGTTTTCCAGAACCCGTACGCCTCGCTCAACCCGCGCAAGAAAGTCGGGACCTTGCTCGAGGAGCCGCTGGCGATCAATGCCGGAATCGACAAGGCTGCGCGTCGCGCCGCGGCACGGGCGATGATGGCGAAGGTGGGCTTGCGGCCCGAGCATTATGGTCGCTACCCGCACATGTTCTCCGGCGGACAGCGGCAGCGGATCGCGGTGGCGCGCGCGCTGATACTCCATCCGAAGCTGATCGTCGCCGACGAGCCGGTCTCGGCGCTGGATGTATCAATCCAGGCCCAGGTGTTGAACCTGATGATGGACCTGCAGCAGGAAATGGGCATCGCCTATCTTTTCATCTCGCACAACCTGCAGGTCGTGCGCCATATCGCCGATGCGATCGCGGTGATGTATCTGGGCAAGATCGTCGAATACGGGTCCAAAGCCGACGTGTTCGCCCGGCCGGCGCATCCGTACACGCGCTCACTGCTGGCCAGCACGCCGCGGCTGCGCCGCGACGCGTCGCGCACCGGCAGCGCGGTGGCGGACCCGGCTATCGATCCGCGCCGTGAACGCGCGGCGATTCGGGGCGAGCCACCGTCGCCGTTATCGCAACCGTCGGGCTGCGCGTTCCACAAGCGCTGCCCGTACGCGATCGAGCGCTGCCGGGTCGAGGTTCCACCGCTCGAGCCTTTCGGCAAGGTGCTCGTCGCCTGCCATCGCGCTGCCGAGATCGATAGCCAGGAGCTTTAGCCGCCACGTCGTTCGATCACCGCGCTTGCCAACCAGCGCCCTGATTGACCTTGCCCGGGGCTTTAGGCATCATCGACGGGCGTCGCGACACGGTCATCTACCGTGCGCGGCGCGAGCGCAATCGCCTGTCCGTGCTTGCCTTCATCATCCGCCGCATCCTCCAATCGTTCGCCGTCATGGCGGTCGTGGCATTCATCGCGTTCGCCCTGTTCAATTTCACCGGCGACCCGGTGACCTTCATGGTCGGGCAGGACGCGACGCAGGAAGAGCGCGCGAGACTGCGCTCGGATCTCGGGCTCGATCTGCCTTTCTATGTGCAGTTCGCCCGCTTTGTCGGCCGGGCGGCCCAGGGGGATTTCGGGCTGTCGTTGCGCCAGGGACGCAAGGTGTCGACCTTGCTGAAGGAGCGCCTGCCGGCGACGCTGGAGCTCGCCTTCGTCGCCGCCCTGCTGGCGCTGGTGCTCGGCGTGCCGGCCGGCGTGTACACGGCGCTGCGCCGCGATTCGTGGCTGTCGCAGCTATTGCTGGCGATCTCCCTGATCGGCGTATCGCTGCCGACGTTCCTGATCGGCATCCTGCTCATCCTGGTATTCGCCGTCATCCTTGGGTGGCTGCCGTCGTTCGGCCGCGGCGAGACCGTCGCACTGGGCTGGTGGACGACCGGTTTCCTGACCAAGGGCGGGCTCAAGGCGCTGATCCTGCCGGCGATCACGCTGTCACTGTTCCAGATGACCCTGATCATGAGGCTGGTTCGGGCCGAGATGCTCGAGGTGCTGCGCACCGATTACATCAAGTTCGCGCGGGCGCGGGGGCTCACCGATCGCACCGTGCATTTCGGCCATGCGCTGAAGAACACGCTGGTCCCGGTCATCACCATCACCGGGCTGCAACTCGGCGCGATCATCGCCTTCGCGATCATCACCGAGACGGTGTTCCAGTGGCCGGGCATGGGATTGCTGTTCATCCAGGCGGTCAGCTTCGCCGACGTTCCGGTAATGGCCGCCTACCTGTGCTTTATTGCACTGGTGTTCGTGCTGATCAATCTGGTCGTCGATCTGCTGTACTATGCCGTCGACCCGAGATTGCGCATTGAACGCCTGGCGGCGGCGCAATGAGGTGTCCGAAGTCCGCAGTGCAGGCCGCCGAGCAGACCGCCGGAGCAAGCGCATGAATCCCGTCGAATTCATCCGCAACGAGCATGCCGCGCTGACCGCGATTCGCCGCGATCTGCACGCGCATCCAGAGCTCGGCTTCGAGGAGCATCGCACCGCCGAAGTCGTCGCGCGCGAGCTCGACACGCTCGGCGTCGAGTATTACGGCGGCATAGGCAAGACCGGCATCGTCGCAGTGATCCCGGGCGCCAGGGCCGAGAGCGGCCGAGCGATCGGCCTGCGCGCCGACATGGACGCGCTGCCGATGCACGAAGAGAATGAGTTTGCGCACGTCTCGCGCTTCAAGGGACGCATGCACGGCTGCGGACACGACGGCCACACGACGATGCTGCTCGGCGCGGCCGCCTACCTGTCGCGCGTGCGCAACTTCGATGGCACCGTCTACTTGATATTCCAGCCCGGCGAAGAAGGTTTTGCCGGCGGCAAGGCGATGATCGACGACGGCTTGTTCGAGCGTTTTCCCGCCGACGAGATCTACGCTCTGCACAACTGGCCGGGGCTGGCTCCCGGACAGATCGCCGTGCGCCCCGGGCCAATGATGGCCGCAGCCGATCGCATCGAGATCCACATCGAGGGGCGCGGCGGCCACGGCGCGCATCCGCACCTGACGGTCGATCCGGTCCTCGTGGCCGGGCACATCATCACCGCCGCGCAGTCGATCGTGTCGCGGAACGTGAGCCCGATCGACACCGCGGTCGTGAGCCTCTGCGCGATGCACGCCGGGAATCTCGCGGCGATGAGCGTGGTGCCGCGCGACGCGCGCCTCGTCGGGACCGTACGGACGTTCAACCCCAAGACGCAGGACCACATCGAGCGCAGGCTCGGCGAGCTCGTGCATTCGATCGCGGCCGCGTTCGGCGCGACCGCGACGCTCAAGTACGATCGCGTCTATCCGGCCACCGTCAACACCTCGCGTGAAGCGGAATTCGCTGCGCGCGTCGCCGACGCGCTGGTCGGCCCGGAGAACGTCGTTCGCGACCTCGAACCGTCGATGGGTTCGGAGGATTTTTCATTCATGCTGCAACGCCGTCCGGGCGCCTACGCGCGGCTCGGGCAGGGCGGCGCCGAAGGCGGCTGCTTCCTGCACAACACGCGCTACGACTTCAACGACGAGGTCATCCCGATCGGCGCCGGGTATCTGGCGGCGCTGGCCGAGGCGGCGCTGCCGCTCGACGCGACGGCTTCATCGCGATGAACCCGGCCGCCTATTTCGCCGCAAGCTACGGCGAAGCGCGGGCCAAGTTTCTTTCTGCCGCCGAGTCTGCCGGCGCGAGCGTTTCGCGGCGCGTGCATCCGACCGAGCGCGGCGCCGAAGGCGAGGAACTGTCGATCGACCTGGCGATGCTGGGCGAGGTGGACGCGCCGGGACTGCTGCTGATGATCTCCGGCACGCATGGAGTCGAGGGATTCTGCGGCTCGGGCTGCCAGGTGGCGCTGCTTCGCGACGACGACTTCCGTGCCGACATCGACCGCGCCGGGGTTTGCGTGCTGATGTTGCACGCGCTCAATCCGTACGGCTTTTCGCATCTGCGTCGGGTCAACGAGGACAATGCCGACCTCAACCGCAATTTCGTCGACTTCGCAGCACCGTTGCCGGTAAACGCGGCGTACGAGGAAATCCATTCGCTGCTGCTGCCCGCGTCGTGGCCGCCACCGGCCGATGCCGAGCGGGAGCTCGGCGCCTGGGTGGCTGCGCACGGGCCGGCGGCGTACCAGGAGGCCGTCAGCGGCGGCCAGTACCGTTTCGCCGACGGCATGTTCTACGGCGGCGCCGGTCCGGCCTGGAGCAACCGCGTCCTGCGCGGCGTGCTGCGGGAGCACGCGGCGGACCGCAGCGTATTGGGCTGGATCGATTTTCACACCGGGCTCGGGCCGCGCGGACACGGTGAGCTGATCTACGCCGGCGGCAACGTGGCCGCCGACATCGCCCGGACCAAGACCTGGTGGGGCGACGCGGTAACCTCCTACTTCGATGGCACGTCGACGTCGGCGCCGCTGACCGGCGTCAACGGCTACGCGGCGTCCGACGAGTGTCCGGACGCCGAGTTCGCCGGCATCGCGCTCGAATACGGCACCTGCCCGATCGAGCAGACGCTGCAGGCGCTTCGCGCCGAGCACTGGCTGCACAATCATCCGGAAGCCGCGCCGGCGCTGCGCAGCCAGATCAAGCGCGCGATCCGCGACGTCTTCTATATCGATGCCGACGACTGGAAAGCCATGATCCATGCGCAGGCGGTCGACGCATGCCGCCTGGCGATCGGGCATCTCGCCCGCGCATCGGCCGAATTCTGACAATGCAAATCCCACGTTCCAGGAGGAAATGACGATGAGTCCGACTGCCCGCCGTACGCTCAAGGCCTTGCTCGCGCTGGTTCTCGCCGGAGGGCTCGCCGCCGCGACGCATGCCGCGACGTACAAGTTCGCCGATCAGGGCGACACGACATCGATGGATCCGCATTCGCTCAACGAGTCGCTGCAGCTTTCGCTGCTCGGCAATATCTACGAGCCGCTGGTCGGACGCGGCAAGAAGCTCGAGCTCCTGCCGATTCTCGCGACGTCGTGGAAGCAGACCGAGCCGACCGTATGGCGCTTCAACCTGCGCCGCAACGTGAAGTTCCACGACGGCACGCCGTTCACCGCCGACGACGTCATCTTTTCCTACGAGCGCTCGAAGGCCGACGGCTCCGACATGAAGACCAAGATCGCCACGGTCAAGGAAATGCGCAAGATCGACGACTACACGGTCGATTTCGTCACCAACGATCCGTTCCCCATCCTGCCCGACACGCTCAACACCTGGTTCATCGTCAGCAAGGCATGGTGCGAGAAGAACAACGCCTCGACGCCCGTCGACGTGCGCAAGGGCAAGGAAAACGCCGCGACCTTGCGCTCCAACGGTACCGGGCCGTTCATGCTGAAGTCGCGTGAGCCCGGCGTCCGGACGGTGTTCGTGAACAACCCGGCGTACTGGGACAAGGTCGAGAGCAACGTCACCGAGGCGATATTCACGCCGATCAAGAACGACGCGACCCGCGTCGCCGCGCTGATCTCGGGCGACATCGATATGATGGAGCCGGTGCCTTTGCAGGACATCGAAAAGCTCAAGGCCACGCCCGCGCTGAACGTGCTGCAGGGGCCCGAGCTGCGCACGATTTTTCTCGGCATGGACCAGTCGCGCGACGAGCTGCTGTTCTCGAACATCAAGGGCAAGAATCCGTTCAAGGACAAGCGCGTGCGCCAGGCGTTCTACCAGGCGATCGACATAGAGGCGATCAAGAGCCGCATCATGCGCGGCGCGGCGACGCCGACCAACCTGATGATCGCTCCGGGCATCCGCGGTTTCGATCCGGCGCAGAACAAGCGTCTGCCGCACGACACCGCCGCCGCCAAGAAGCTGATGGTCGAGGCCGGATATCCGGACGGTTTCGAAGTCGGCATGAATTGCCCGAACGACCGCTATGTCAACGACGCGTCGATCTGCCAGGCGATCGCCGCGATGCTGGCGCAGATCGGCGTCAAGGTGAACCTGATGGCGGAGACCAAGGTCACGTACTTTCCGAAGATCCTGTCGCGCAACACGTCGTTCTACATGCTCGGCTGGACGCCCGATTCCTACGACGCCCAGAACGCGATCTTCGCGCTGCTGATGACGCCGGCCCCGAACGGGCAGGGGCTGTTCAACCTCGGCAGCTACAGCAACAAGCGCGTCGACGAGCTCGGCAAGGCGATCGCCAGCGAGCTCGACCAGACCAAGCGCAATGCGATGATTGCCGAGCTGTTCAAGATCCACGGCGAGGAATTCGGCACGCTGCCGCTGCATCAGCAGGCGCTCGCCTGGGGCGTCAAGAAAAACATCGACCTGGTACAGCTGGCGGACAACATCAACCAGCTGAAGTGGACCGTCGTCAAGTGACGGCGGATCCGACCGCGGCGCCGGGGCGATGACCACCGCGGCGACCGTTCGCGCATCGCGCCTCGCACGGTGGCGTGACAGCGATCTGGCCTACAGTTTTCGCCGTTCGCCGGTCGCGCTGGTCTCGGCCGCCGTGCTGGCGGTATGCCTGGCCGGCGCGATGTTCGCGCCCTGGATCGCACCGCACAACCCGTTCGACCTGGCGACGCTGAACCTGCTCGATGCGCTGTCGCCGCCGCACGGCATGGACGGCGCGCGGCCCGGCTACCTGTTGGGCACCGACGACCAGGGACGCGACGTCCTGTCGGCGATCATGTTCGGCGCGCGGATCTCGCTGCTTGTCGGGCTCGCGTCGGTGATCTTCGCCATGGTGCTCGGCGTCAGCCTCGGCCTGATCGCCGGC
>DATASF010000223.1:0-8836 GCA_036269335.1 Casimicrobiaceae bacterium | reverse complement strand
GTTCGGCTTGGGCTCGGTCAGATAGCAACCGAGAAATACGTCGGCGGCAGAACGATCCCAGCGGATGCGGGCGAGCGCCGCCGCGCACTGCGCCTGCATCGCCGCGCCGATGCGCGCCGGCGTGCGCGCCGGCCGCAGGTTCGGATCGGCGTAACGGCCGTCGAGCACGATTTCGTCGCGCAGCCAGTCGAGGAAGGCGGTCGCGAGTTGCTGCGTCGAAGCCGCGCGGAACCCGATCGAATAGGTCGTGCAGGCATCGACGGCGACGCCCTCGTGCGCGTGATCTGGCGGCAGGTACAGCATGTCTCCGGGTCCGAGTGTCCAGTCGCTGTCAGGATGGAAATTCGCGAGCAGCTTGAGCGGGGATGCCGGCTTCATCGACAGATCGCGCTGGCGGCTGATGCGCCACCGCCGCCGCCCCTCGCCCTGCAGCAGGAAAACGTCGTACGAGTCAGCGTGGGCGCCCACGCCGCCGCCCGGCGCGGCGTAGCTGACCATCAGGTCGTCGAGTCTCGCGTACGGGATGAAGGCGAAGCGGCGAAGCAGCGCATCGCCGGCCGGCAGATGCAGATTCACACCCTGCACCAGCAGCGTCCATCGGCGCGACGGAAGCGAGCCGAAGTCCGCGGCGCGGAAGGGCCCGTGCGCCAGCGACCAGCGCCCGCCCTCGCGGAGCACCAGCCTCGATTCGACGTCGTCGCGGCCAGCGAGCCGGAACAGCTCAGCCGGCGATACGAGGCCGCCGAAGCCGTGAATCGCGTCGCGCACCAGCAGTGCGCGTTTCTGCCAGTGCCGGCGCAGGAACGCAGCCGGAGTCAATCCTCCGAGCAGGTTCCGATCGGCGGCGTCGGACATCGCTCAATTATAGCGGTCGACATCGCCGGTCGACGGGCGGTCGCGTTGCTGTAAAATCGACGCCGCACCGCACGCACGTTCGCGATACTGCGCCCATCCACCCTGCCTTCGCCGATGAATATATTCTCCAACACCGTCGTTACGCTCACCTACAAGCTTTTTTCCGCCAGCGGCGAGCTGATCGAGGCGTCGACGCAGCCGATCACCTACCTTCACGGTGGGCACCACGGCATTTTTCCGAAGGTCGAGGCGGCGCTGGCGCAAAAGACGGTCGGGGATCAGGTCTCCGTCAGCCTCGAGCCCGACGACGGCTTCGGCGATTACGATGCGAACCTGGTTCGCGTCGAACCGCAGGACCGGTTTCCGCCGGAGGTCAAGGTGGGAATGCAGTTCGAAGGCCAGGGTGATGGCGACGACCAGGACGGCATCGTCTACACGGTCACCGACATCGCCGAGGGCAAGGTCGTGGTCGACGGCAATCATCAGCTTGCGGGGCAGCGGCTGCGCTTCGATTGCACGATCCTCGACGTGCGGCCGGCGACGCCGGAAGAGCTCGCGCACGGCCACGTGCACGGCGCGCACGGCCATCATCATTGATCACCGCGGAAGCTTGAATCGGCGCGGCATCGCGCGCCGCGCCTAGCCCTCGTCCGCCAGACGCTTGAGCTCGTAGAGAATGTCGTGCGCGTCGCGCGGCGACATCGCGTCTGGATCGAGCGCGTTCAGGCGATCGCGCAGCGACGAGTCCGCGGGAGCCTGATCGGCGGGCGGCGCGATGGCTGCGAACAAATCGCCGTCGCGGCGCGCGCTGAAGTGATCGAGGCGGGCCAGATGCGTGCGTGCGCCGCGGACCACCGTCGCCGGAACGCCGGCCAGCCGCGCAACCTGCAGGCCGTAGCTCTGGTTCGCCGGACCTTCCTCGACCGCGTGCAGGAAAACGATGCCGTCCTTGTGCTCGACCGCGTCGAAATGCACGTTGGCGCAGGCCTCGAGCTCCGCCGGCAGCGCCGTCAACTCGAAGTAATGGGTGGCGAAAAGCGTCAGGCACCGGTTCTTGAGCGCCAGCTCGCGCGCGATCGCCCACGCCAGCGCCAGTCCGTCGAAGGTCGACGTACCGCGGCCGATTTCGTCAATCAGCACCAGGCTGCCCGGTGTCGCCCGGTTGAGTATGTACGCGGCCTCGGTCATCTCGACCATGAACGTCGAGCGTCCGCCGGCCAGGTCGTCCGCGGCGCCGATGCGGGTGTGGATCGCGTCGAGCGTTCCGATCTCGGCGTCGGTGGCGGGGACGAACAGCCCGCAGTAGGCGAGCAGCGCGATGACGGCGGTCTGGCGCATGTAGGTCGACTTGCCGCCCATGTTCGGCCCGGTGACGATCAGCATCCGCCGCGCGGCGCCCAGCGACAGATCGTTCGGAATGAAATGCTCGACTTGCCCCTCGACCACCGGATGCCGCCCGCCGCGGATCGCGAGCATCGGCTCGGTGCTGAAGCGCGGCTGCGTCCAGCGCAGCGCGGACGCCTGCTCGGCGTGCGCGGTGAAGACGTCGAGCGACGCGAGCGCGAGCGCCGCGCGCTGCAGCGACTCGATCGACGGCTCCAGCGCGGCGACGATCTCCTCGTACAGCTTGCGCTCGCGCGCGAGCGCGCGCTCCTGCGCCGACAGCGCCTTGTCCTCGAAGGTCTTGAGCTCCGGGGTGATGTAGCGCTCGGCATTTTTCATCGTCTGGCGCCGCCGGTAGTCGTCCGGAATGCGCTGCACGTTGGCGTTCGATACCTCGATATAGAACCCATGGACGCGGTTGAACTCGACCTTGAGGCTCGCGATTCCCGTTCGTTCGCGCTCGCGTACTTCGAGATCGACCAGGAACGCGCCGCAGTTGTCCTGGATCGCGCGAAGCTCGTCCAGCTCGGCGTCGTAACCTGCCGCGATGACGTTGCCTTCACGCACCGCCGCCGCGGGCTCGGCCGCGATCGCCCGCGCCAGGAGGTCCGCCCATCGCGATTCGACAGCGAGCGATTGCGCGGCGGCGACGAGCAGCGGCGATGTGCAGCCGGCGATCGCCGCGGCCAGCGCGGGCAGGCGCTGCAGCGTGTCGCGCAGACCGGCGAGATCGCGCGGCCGCGCCGAGCGCAGCGCGATGCGCGAGGCGATCCGCTCGATGTCGACCGTCGCCTTGAGCGCCTTGCGCAAGGCACTGCGCAACGGCGGCGCCGCGGCCATCTCAGCGACGGCCGCGTGGCGCAAAGCCGCGGCCGACTGCGCACGCAGCGGGTTGGCCAGCCAGCTCCGCAGCAGGCGGCTGCCGGCGCCGGTGCAGCAGCCGTCGAGCAGCGAGTACAGCGTCGGCGCCGGTTCCCCGCGCAGCGTCTCGGTGATCTCCAGATTGCGCCGCGTCGCGAGGTCGAGCGCCAGATGATCGGTGGCCCGCTCGACGATCAGCGTGCGGACGTGCGCGAGCGCCGCCTGCTGCGTGGCTTGTGCGTAGTCGAGGAGGGCGCCGGCCGCAGCGACGGCGAGCGGCGCATCATCCGCGCCGAACGCGGCGAGATCGCGCGTGCCGAACTGGGCGCACAGGCGTCGCACACCCGTGGCGTGCTCGAAGCGCCAAGGCGGAAGCGCGTGCGCCGGCGCGCCCGCGAAGTTAGCTGCGCTGTCTTCTGCGTGCAGGATCTCGCTCGGGTCGATGCGCGCAAGCAACGCTGCCGCCTCGGCCAGCGGCACGTCGCGCAGGTGCAGCCTGCCCCCGGCCAGGTTGAGCCACGCGACGCCTACCCGCGACGCGGTGCCGTGCAGCGCGACCAGCAGGCAGTCGCGCTTGCCGTCGAGAAGCCCTGCGTCGACCAGCGTGCCCGGCGTCAGGACGCGGGTGACCTTGCGCTCGACCGGCCCTTTGCTCGCGGCCGGATCGCCGATCTGCTCGCAGATCGCGACCGAATGCCCGAGGCGAACGAGCTTGGCCAGGTACTGCTCGACCGCGTGGTAAGGGACGCCGGCCATCGGAATCGGCGTCCCAGCCGACTGCCCGCGAGCGGTCAGGGTGATGTCGAGCAGCGGCGCTGCGCGCTGCGCATCGCCGTAGAAGAGCTCGTAGAAATCGCCCATTCGGTAAAACACGAACTTGTCCGGATGCTCGGCCTTGATGCGCAGATATTGCTGCATCATCGGCGTATGCGCCGCGTAGGCGTCCGCGGCAGGAGCGGCTTCGGCTGGCCTCAGTTCGGTGTGCAAGAGCGAGCCGCCAATCGCCCGAACCGGCCCTAGTTATCCTCGACGACGACGCCGGCGAGCGCGTTGCCCGATCCGACCACGTAGATCGTGTATAGCTGTCCGCCGAGCAGGATCACCCCGGGAAGCTGCAGGAGAGTCTGGCTCGACCCGCTGGCATTGAAGTCGAACTCATAGGCGGTTCCCGCCGTCGCGTCGGCGTCGAGCTCGATGCCTGCCGAGACGGTGTTCATCGCCAGCGCGGAGACCTGCCGGCTGAAGTTGATGAACACGTCCAGGGCCGCAACATCCATCGTGCTGTTGACGAAGCGCACGCGCGCGCGTCCCAGCGCTGGCGGGAAGTTGGGTTCGCTGTACAGCGTCGCGGTCAGCGCTCCCGCCGGGCCGGTGATCGCGATCGCCGTATCGCTCGCCGGGGGGAAGGTCGGATTAAGCGTCAGCAGCACCGCGCCCGGCGTCGCCGCCGATTCGACGGTCAGCACGCGCTGTCCGGCAGCGATCGTCTGGTAGCTCGATGCGGCCGCGTACGGGACATTCGACAGCGCGAGATCCTGGTCGACGAAGACATTCAGCGCCGAACTCACCGCCGAGCCGTTGATCACCTTGAAGCGGGCGAGCGAACTGTTGGCGATCGATCCGGTGCCCGTGTCGTCGATGTTGAGAAATGCGACATTGACCAGCGTGCTGCTGCCCCGCGAATAGACGATTGCCTGAATCTCGGCGCGCTCGCTGAAAGTCTGCGCCGGCGCGTCGTAGATGACCTGCTTGGTGTTGGCCGCCGTGATGCGAACTTCGAGCTTGCCCACCGGCAGATTGAAGAACCCGCTGGTGGTGCCGTAAGCGACGCCGGCGATGCTCGGAGAGATGCTGTTGAGGTCTTCGCCCGGCGGGGTGACGTAGACATCGACGCCGCCGTTGTTGCTGGCACCGTTGATCACTCGCAGCGCGAACATTCCGGCTCCCGGATCGACGGTCAGCGTGTCGTTGAGGACGAGGCCGGCGGCGTTGGCGAGTGCGCCGAACGCCACGAACGTGTACTTGTTGTCCGCGAGGAAGGTCGGCGTCACGTCGATCACGTTGGTCGAGCTTCCGGCGACGCTCATCTGCAGTTCGCGCGCGCCGACGTCGATCGTCTGGTACTGGGTCATTCCCTCGAACGGAAGGCCGTTCAGGTACGGCTTCAGGTCGAAGCTGACGTTCAGCGGGCCGCCGGCGTTCGGGATGACGTTGATCAGCCGCAGCGAGCCGTGCGTGCTGCCGTTGCTGACACCCTGGCCCGTGTTGCAGCTGCCCAGCGCGAGCGACAGGACGCAGGTCAAGGTAATCAGAAATGGGTGCGCGCGCATCTTTGCTCCGGATCAGTGAATTTGCTCAAGCCGCGCCGCCTCGTCCTGGCCGCCCCATCGATGTGTCCCTGTAGCGCCGCCCCCGCCCGCCGCGCGCGGGAGATGCCGCGCGGGGCGCATTGCGGGCGGCGCCGTCGCCCGGCGGCGGGTCAGTTGTCCTGCGAGACGATGCCGCGCAGGCTGCTGGCCGGACCGGCGAGATAGACGGTATAGGTGTGGCCCGCGGTCAGCACGACGGACGTCAGCTTCAGCACCGAGGTCGTCGTCCCCGCCACATTGAAGTCGAATTCATAGCTGGTTCCGGTCGACGCGGCCGCGCTCAGGTTGATGTATGCCGACGCGCTGTTGGCCGTGAGGTTCGAAACCTGCTTGCTGAAATTGATGAACACGTCGACCGCCGCGACATCCGCGGACGAATTGACAAAGCGCACGTTGGCGGTCGAGACCGGCGGGGGCAGGTTGTTGTCCTGCAGCACCAGCGCGTTCAGCGCGCCCGCGGTTCCGGTCAGGACGATCGAGGTGTCGGTCGCGGCGGTCAGGGTCTGCACCAGCCGCAGCAGGGACGCGCCCGGTGTCGTCGTGGCTTCGAAGCTGAAATTGTGCGTGCCGGCGCTGGTCCGCTGATAATTCGAGACCCCGGTATACGGGATATTCGACAGCTGGAGCGTGCCGTCGACCAGCACGTTCAGCGCCGAAGGGACCAGCGAGGCATTGACCACCTTGTACTGAGTCAGCAGATTGTCGATCAGCGTGCCCGATCCGGCGTCGTCCTCCCGCAGAAGGATGACGTTGACCAGCTTGCCGCTTCCCTTGCCCAGGGCGACGACGGTCGCGCCCGAATGCTCGGCGAACGTCTGAGGAGCACCGTCGTAGATCACGTCCTTGGTGCCTGCCGGCGTAATGCGAATCTCGAAATTTGTGCCCTTCGTGACCGGGACGAACAGGCTCGCCGAGGAGTAAGGGATGTTGGCGACCGCCGGCGCGGTGGCGGTCAGGTCGGCACCCGGCGCAGTGAGATAAAGGTCCAGCGCGCCCGGACCGGGGGCGGCATTGACCAGACGCACCGAGAAGAATCCGTCGCCCGGATCGTTGAACGAATCGGCCAGGAGCTGGGCGGCGACGGCCGTCTGCGGCCCGTAGATGACGTAGCTGTATTTGGTATTGGAGCCGAGGTTGTAGGTCGTGTTGATCAGCGCGGTCGACGCGCCGGTGACGCCGACGATGGTGATCTGGCTTCCGCTGTCCACGTCGGCGTACTGCGACATCGACTGGAACGGCAAGCCGCTGACCACCGGCTTCGAGTTGACCGAGACGTCGAGCGCGTTCGCCTGCGAAAACGCATTGACCACGCGCATCTGCGCGTTCGAGCTATTGTTATTGTTTTTGCCGCAACCGGTGAGGATGACGGACGTCAGGCACAGGGCGACGAGCAGGACACGCGGAAGCGACATGGAGTTCTCCGTCAGACAGGCCGGCCACGGGAGGCGAAGCGGCAAAACGCGCTGATTATAAGGCTATGCGCCGCACGGCGGTGACGACGCGCAATATCCGGTTACAAGTTACTGACAGACTGGAGGCACGACAGGTACCGCGACTATGTGCTACGCGCCCGCAACGCACCGCGCTGATGGCAGCGAAGCACCGCGGGAAAACTGGTCGGGGTGAGAGGATTTGAACCTCCGGCCTCTACGTCCCGAACGTAGCGCTCTACCAGGCTAAGCTACACCCCGACGGTCGCCGTGCTGCCGCGTCCACAAGCAACGCCGCAGGAGCGCAGGTCTCGAGGTTCAAAACGCGCGCGTCACCGCGAAAGCCGGTAATTCTAGCAGGATTTCACGGCAAGTCGAAGGCGGCAGCGCGTCCAGACAAGCGATCGCCCGCCGGCTTTCCGCTTCGGCGCACGCTCGCGCGTAGTCGAGCGCGCCAGTACGCTGCAAGGCGGCAAGCACCGGGCGAAAATCGGCCAGCCCGGCGGCCTTCACCGCGCCCCGGATCAGCGCCGCTTCCTGCGGCGAGCCGACGGCGATCGCGCGGATCAGCGGCAGCGTCGGCTTGCCCTCGGCGAGATCATCGCCCAGGTTCTTGCCGATCGCCGCGTGGTCGCCGGTGTAGTCGAGAACGTCGTCGATCAGCTGGAACGCGGTACCCAGGTGCGTGCCGTAGCGTGCCAGCGCATCTTCCAGCGGCGGCGCGGCGCCGCCGAGGACCGCACCCAGCCGGGCGGAGGCTTCGAACAGCTTGGCGGTTTTGCGCTGGATGACGTCGAGGTAGGTCGTTTCGTCGATTTCCGGATTGCCGGAATTGATCAGCTGCAAGACCTCGCCTTCGGCGATGATGTTGGTCGCGGCCGCGAGGATCTGGAATACGCGCGTGTTGTCGACCGTCACCATCAGCTGGAACGCGCGCGAATAGAGGAAGTCGCCGACGAGCACGCTCGCCGAATTGCCGAAAATGGCGTTGGCCGTGTCGTGCCCGCGGCGCAGCGACGATTCGTCGACGACGTCGTCGTGCAGCAGCGTCGCCGTATGGATCATTTCTATCACCGCAGCCAGCGTATGCTGGTACGGTCCGCGATAGCCGCAGGCTTGCGCGACGAGCAGCAGCAGCGCAGGCCGCAGCCGCTTGCCGCCCCCGGCGATGATGTGATCGGCGATCCGGCCGATCAGCGCGACGTCCGAATGCAGCGCTTCGCGCAAGACGGCGTCGACGGCCTGGAGGTCGTCGCGCAGCGTGGCCTGGAGCAGTGGAATGGGCACGTGAGGCGGCTGGATAGGGTCGGACGCTGGCGGCGCTAAAGGCCGCCGCCACGAAGCCCGCCAGCGCGAAGGCGGTAGTGTACCCGAAGGCGGAACCCGATCCGGCGCCGGAAGCCGGCTTTGACATCGATGGCGTAAGGTCTTAAAATAGCGACCTTTTTGCGGCACGTCTCCCTTCTGGAGTTTCCTATGTACGCGGTCATCAAAACCGGCGGCAAGCAATACAAGGTCGCCCCGGGCGAAAAGCTCAAAGTAGAACTGCTGACGGCGGACGTGGGCGCGGCGGTGATTCTCGACCAGGTCCTGATGGTCGGCGACGGTGAGACCGTCCGGCTGGGCCAGCCGACCCTGGCCGGCGCGACGGTCAGCGCAACGGTGCTTGGGCACGGGCGGGGCGACAAGGTCAAGATCTTCAAGATGCGGCGCCGCAAGCATTACCAGAAGCATCAGGGTCATCGGCAAGGGTATACCGAGCTCAGGATCGAGGGCATCGTCGGCTGAGCCCGAGGCAAGTCCGGAGAGTAAGTCCTTATCGCAACATCGCGTCAACATCGACTGAAGGTTTGCAATGGCACATAAGAAAGCAGGCGGCAGCTCGCGTAACGGCCGCGATTCCAATTCGAAGCGACTCGGCGTCAAGGCCTACGGTGG
>DATASF010000222.1:0-2169 GCA_036269335.1 Casimicrobiaceae bacterium | reverse complement strand
CGATCGCGATTTCGGACGCGCCACGCGATGAACGCGCCCGATTCGAACCTGCTGTCGATCAACACCGCGACGGTACGCGCGCAATGGAGCCTGCCCGAGATCGTCGCAGGCTGCGCGCGGCGCGGCATCCGCGGCATCGCTCCGTGGCGCGACCAGGTCGCCGCGACGGGACTCAAGGAAGCCGCCCAGCGCATACGCGATGCAGGGCTTGCCCTGTCCGGCTATTGTCGGGGCGGCATGTTTCCCGCACTGGAGCGCGGCGGCAGGCGCGCGGCGCTCGACGACAACAAGCGTGCGGTCGACGAGGCGCTGACCTTGAGCGCACCGTGCCTGGTGCTGGTCGTCGGCGGGCTGCCGAAGGACAGCGCCGGCCGGCCGGCGTCGAAGGACCTCGCCAGCGCGCGAGAAATGGTGCGCGACGGGATCGGCGAGCTGCTCGAATACGCGCGCCCCGCCGGCATGCCGCTGGCGATCGAGCCCTTGCACCCGATGTACGCGGCGGACCGCGCCTGCGTCAATACGATCTCGCACGCCAACGATCTGTGCGACGAACTGGGCGCCGGCGTCGGTATCGCCGTCGACGTCTACCACGTCTGGTGGGACCCGAAGCTGCGCAGCGGGATCGAGCGCGCCGGCGGGCACTCCGGGCGCCTGCTCGCGTTCCACATCTGCGACTGGCTGGTGCCGACGACCGACCTGTTGCTCGATCGCGGCATGATGGGCGACGGCGTGATCGACATCCCGCTGATCCGGTCGTGGATGGAGTCGGCCGGCTACCGCGGCGCGCACGAAGTGGAGATTTTCTCGGCCGGCAACTGGTGGAAGAAGGACCCGGACGAGGTGCTTATCACCTGCATCGAGCGGCACCGGACAGTGTGCTGAAGCGTCGGCCGGCGCAGGCCTCCGGCGCGACGGAATCCGCGGTAAAATAGACGCTCCCCGGAAGGTCATTTCAGGAGTCCGCCATGCCCCTCGTCTCCATGCGCCAGCTGCTCGACCACGCTGCCGAGCACGATTACGGACTGCCCGCCTTCAACGTCAACAATCTGGAGCAGGTCCAGGCCATCATGTCCGCTGCGGCCGAAACGGACAGCCCGGTGATCATGCAGGCGTCGGCCGGAGCGCGCAAATACGCGGGAGAGATTTTCCTGCGCCACCTGATCGAAGCCGCCGTCGAGAGCTATCCGAACATCCCGATCGTCATGCACCAGGATCACGGCCAGTCGCCCGCGGTGTGCGAGTCGGCGATGCGGCTCGGCTTCTCCAGCGTGATGATGGACGGCTCGCTGAAGGAGGACGGCAAGTCGATCGCCGACTACGACTACAACCTCAACGTGACCAAAAAAGTCGTCGAGGAAGCCCACGCGCTGGGCGTCACGGTCGAAGGCGAGCTCGGATGCCTCGGCTCGCTCGAAACGATGAAGGGCGACAAGGAAGACGGACACGGCGCCGAGGGCACGATGACCCGCGAGATGCTGCTGACCGATCCAGACCAGGCGGCCGATTTCGTCAAGTCGACCCAGCTCGACGCGCTGGCGATCGCGATCGGAACCAGCCATGGCGCGTACAAGTTTTCGCGCAAGCCGACCGGCGACATCCTGGCGATCGATCGGATCAAGGAGATCCACGCGCGCATACCGAATACGCACCTGGTGATGCACGGCTCGTCGTCGGTGCCGCAGGAGCTGTTGCAGCTGATCCGCGAAAACGGCGGGCAGATGAAGGAAACCTACGGCGTTCCGGTCGAGGAGATCCAGGAAGGCATCCGGCACGGCGTGCGCAAGGTGAACATCGACACAGACATCCGGCTGGCGATGACCGGCGCCATACGCAAGTTCTTCGCCGAGAACCCGTCGAAGTTCGATCCTCGCGAGTATCTGAAGCCGGCGATGCTGGCCGCCAAAGCGATCTGCGTCGCACGCTACCAGCAGTTCGGCTGCGCCGGGAAGGCCTCGCTGATCAAGCCGGTGCCGCTGCAGAAGATGGCTGCCCGCTACAAGAGCGGAGAGCTGCGGCAGATCGTCAATTAGCGGCGCGGGGAATTGCGAGTCGACGCTGGAGGCCGACAGCTCGACGGTTACACTTTGTCGATGGTAGATGAGGCCGAACGGCGCGAGCGCCGCCGCTTCACCACGTCGCGATCATCGCGACCACCGCCGCCGCCATCGT
>DATASF010000221.1:0-4333 GCA_036269335.1 Casimicrobiaceae bacterium | reverse complement strand
CGAAGACAAGGCGCCCGTCGATCGTGCGCGCCGTCGGCAGCAGCATCGGCGTTCCGAGGAGAGTCGTGGCACGTCGGCTTGCGATGGCGAATCCGATGACTCCGATGGCGATTGCGCCGACCATGACAAGCGCCAGTGATGGATCCCATCGCCCGGCCAGATCGAGGACTCCGAGCACCTTCGAGGGATTGACCATTCCCGACACCAGAAGGCCGATCCCGAAAACGAGGCCCGCGACAAAGGCGAAGAACGTGTACATCGGGCCCCGCTAGATCAGGAGGTGGCGCGTCGCGAACACGGTCGCGAAGCCCGCCGCCATGAACGCCAAGGTCGCCACGAGCGACCGCGGTGAAAACCGCGACAGCCCGCAGACACCGTGACCGCTGGTGCAGCCCGATCCGTAACGCGTCCCGACGCCGACCAGGACGCCGGCGACGACGAGCGTCGGATAGTTCGCGTCGATGGTCAGATCGGGTGGGCCCGCGAACGAGCGATAGACGATCGGAGCGACGATCAGCCCGGCGAGGAGCGCGGCACGCCATAGCGCGTCCGGCAAGGATGGTCGCAGCAAGCCTCCGAGGATGCCGCTGATGCCGGCGACGCGACCGTTGACTAACGCGAACAACGACGCGGCAATGCCGATGATCACGCCGCCCGCCAGCGCCGACCATGGCGTAAATGTCGTCCAATCGATGCTCAACGCTCGACCCCGAGTGCCAAACGCGCCCTGCGCGTGCGGTGCAGACTATACCCGCGCCCACTGCGCGCCGCCACCGGTCCCCTCCGGTCCCGGCGTCGCCTGGTAAGGAACTACGGACGCGAGCAAGGTTTGAGTCGCGCAGGTTTTCGGCGCCATGTCGAGATCAAGTTCAAAAAAAAGGGGCCCGAAATCGGGCCCCTTCGTCAACAAGCCAACGAGGAGATCAGTGCGGGTACAATTTCTTTGCGTCCACTGCAATCGCTACCGAACCTGACATCGCGCTGACCAATTGTCCACGATCCAGTGACGGCGGCCTTTCTTGTGGCGCGTTCAGAACCGACGCGAAAAAGTTGAAGTGACGCGCAGATGCACGTTGCTTTTCAGCGCCGCCCTCGCTTTGGCGCTGGCCGACCTTGCGAAGGCCGATGTCTCCGCATGCAAGATGATCCAGATCGCCGATCTGCCGGTACGGATGGTGGCAAATCACGTGGTCGTGGACGCTGCCATCAACGGCAAGAAGATAGGCGCGATGGTGGATACGGGTTCTTCGCTCACGCTGATACTGCGACCCGCGACGGAATGGCTGGGACTCGATCGGCGCGAAACCAGGGGCTATCAAGTCTTCGGTATCGGCGGCCCGACCAAAGTCGAATCCGCGCTTATCGACGAATTCAAGATCGGGAACGCCTCACGCAAGAACTGGCGGATGTTTGTCGCGGGCGAGCGTGAATTCGGTGACGACATAGCCGTCATCCTCGGAGAGGACTTCTTCGTGCAGATGGACGTGGAGTTTGATCTCGCCCACAACGCCGTCCGGCTGTTCAAACCCCAAAACTGCGACGGGGTCTCGCTCGCCTATTGGACCGTCGACGAGCCGCGCGAAGCAGCGCTCGAGGCGATGTACGACTATCAGCCGCAGATACTCCTGACCGTGCAGGTCAACGGCCAGCCTGTCAAGGCGATGCTCGATTCCGGCGCGAGCGGCTCGATCCTCACGGTGGCCGACGCGGCGCGCGCAGGCGTCACGCCGGCAACGGCCGGCGTCGTCGCCCTCCCGAGCGGAAAAGGATTGGGGACAAAAACGGTCGACACCTGGGTGGGCCCGTTCGACACCGTCGTTGTCGGCAACGAGATCATCCGGCACGCGCGCATCCGTATCGGCGACCTGTACAAGGACATGACCTACACGTCGATCGGAAGCCGCCTCGCGAAGAGCATCGACCAGGACCAGCCCATGCTGCTGGGCGCCGACTTCCTTCGCGCGCACCGCGTCCTGGTCTCGCACAGCCAGCGCAAGATGTACTTCACCTACCTCGGCGGCCCGGTGTTCGCTGCGCCGCCGGGCCCGCCGCAGTCCGGCGCAGAGCCGCGCAGCGACAAGGACGCGCCGCCCGGGAAAGACGAGAAATGAGGAGATCGATGACCAGGATTGCGGTACTCGACGATTGGCAGAAGATCGCGCGCCGCAGCACCGACTGGTCGGCGCTGATCGCACGCGCCGACGTGCAATTTTTCGAAATGCCGTTCGCCGACGAAAACGACGCGGCGCGGCGACTCGCCGATTTCGACATCGTGCTGGCGACGCGCGAGCGAACGCCGTTTCCGGCTTCGCTGGTCGCGCGGCTGCCGAAACTGAAAATGTTCGGTATGACCGGCGCGCGCGCCGCGCTGATCGACACGGCGGCGATGCGCGCGCGCGCCATCACCGTCTGCTACACCGGCGGTGGTCCGTCGGGAACGTCGACGGCCGAGCTCGCACTCGGCCTGATGCTGGCTGCGGCACGACAGATTCCCGCCGGCGATGCGGCGGTGCGCGACGGGCGCTTTCAGGCGGGCACGCAAGCAGGACCGATACTGGACGGCAAGACGGTCGGCTTGATCGGCCTGGGCCGGATCGGCTCGCGCATGGCGGCATATTGCAAAGCGCTGGGGATGAACGTCCTGGCGTGGAGCCAGAACCTCACCGCCGAGACCGCGGCGGCGGCGGGCGCCGTCCGCGTGGGCAAGGACGAACTCTTGTCCCGCGCGGACGTCGTCAGTCTGCATCTGGTGCTGTCGGATCGCACGCGCGGCATTCTGGGCGCGGCCGACCTCGCGCGCATGCGAACGGGTGCGATCCTGGTCAACACGGCGCGCGCCCACCTGGTCGACGAGGCCGCGCTGGTCGCGGCGGTCGAGTCAGGGCGGCTGATCGCGGCGCTCGACGTTTTCTACCGCGAGCCGCTGCCCGCCGCTCATCCGCTGGCGCGCGCCGCCAACGTCGTGCTGACGCCGCACCTGGGATACAGCGCGATCGAGGTCTACCGCGAGTACTACCACCACGCGGTCGAGAACGCGCTGGCCTTTCTCGACGGCAAGCCGATCCGCGTGCTGCAAGCCGCGGTCGGATGACCAGCCGGGTGACGCGCGGCGCGCCGGCCGTGCGGCATGCTCGGCGCAGCCGCGCCTTAGGAAACGGTGCGCCGGCGTGCGACTCCGATCATCGTGAGACCCAAGGCGAGCAGGGCCATGCTCGCCGGCTCCGGTACCGCGATCACGCCGAACAACCCGTGTTTTTCGTCGCCCGGACCGGCCGCGAAGTAAATCGCCTGCGAGTTGCCGGCTCCGCCGTTGTTGCCCGGGATCAAGCCCCACAGGCCCTCGATCTCCAACGGGTCCCCGCCTGCGCCGAGCAATTGCCCGATGAACGTGTCGGTATTCGTATCGAAGATGTTGATGTGACCGTCGCCGAAGTTTCCGACCAGCAGATCGCCTGCGAACTCCAGGAACGAGGCCGGCGCCACGGCCAGGCCCCATGGCGAATCCAGTGTCCCCTGCGAGCCGACGCGGGCGACGAAATTGCCCTGCAGATCGAAGGCATCTACGTATCCGTTGCCGAGACCGGACACGTCGTCCCCGGTCGGCCCGACCTTGGCGTACGTTACGTACAGCGTTCCGCCCAGGTTCTGCACGTTGAACGGCGCGAAATCGCTGGGAATGCCCGGATCGGTAAACGATCCGGCGAGGTCGGGCGCCGCGGCGTTGCCCTTGAGCACATCGACCTTGCCGGTCGCGAAATTCGCGGAGTACAGATATGCGTTGGTGCCGATGAGCGAGACTGCCGTTCCTTTATAGCTGTTGGCCGTCGAGGCCGTCTGAAGGACTTCGGCAGCGGTGCCCAGGGCGCCGCGCCATCCGGAAATCGTTCCGTCCTCGCTGACGAACAGGAAATTGTCGCCGTTGAAATTGCCGGTGGCGGCGCCGACGTTGAAAACCTGGCCGGTGACGTTCCCCGCTCCGGGAATGGCCACTTCAAGCCCGACCTTGCTTGTCGCATTGTTCAGCGGGTTGACCGCGTACAGCGTCGAAATACCCTGGCCGTTGGATGAAACCCAGAATGGCGACATCCCCGAATGCGAGATGCCCCAAGCATTGATCAGGTGCGGATCGGTGATCTGCGCCTTGTTGACCGATTGGTCGTCGGTCACCAGATTGGTCACGGTGAACGGGGTCGCCGCTGCCGGCACCGCGAGCGCCAAGGTCAATCCGACGATCGAACAAGCACGGCCGATGGCGAAAGCGTGGCGGCAACGGATCTTGCTGGCGGCAGAGCATGCCGTCGACCGGGTCGTCTTCATGGCGCCTCCTTGGGTG
>DATASF010000220.1:0-27089 GCA_036269335.1 Casimicrobiaceae bacterium | reverse complement strand
GTCGATGGCGCCGACGCTGTTCATCTCCGATCTGCACCTCTCGCGCGAGCGACCCGCGCTGGTCGAGGCGTTCAAGGCCCTGCTCGCCGGGCCAGTGCGCGAGGCCGGTGCGCTGTACGTGCTGGGCGACCTGTTCGACATCTGGCTCGGCGACGACCAGTTGCGCGATCCGCTGGCGGCCGAGGCTGCCGCCGCGCTGGCGGCGGCCGCGGACGCCGGCGTTCGCGTCTACCTGCAGCGTGGAAATCGGGACTTCCTGCTGGGCGAGCGTTTTGCGCGGGCCGCCGGCGCGACCTTGTTGCCGGACGCCGTCGTTCATCCGTTGCACGGCACACCCACGCTGCTGATGCACGGCGATCAGCTTTGCACCGACGACTTGAAGTACCAGCGCTACCGCGCGTGGTGGGCGGATCCCGCGCACCGGCGCCGCTTTCTGGCGCTGCCCTGGTTTGCGCGCCGCGGGATCGGCGCGATGCTGCGCGGCGCCAGCCGGCGGGCGAACCGCGGCAAGGCCGAGACGATCATGGACGTCAGCGGCGACGCGGTGGCCGCTGCCCTGCGCGAGCATCGCGTATCGAGGCTGATTCACGGCCATACGCATCGGCCGGCGCGGCACGAGCACGTCGTCGACGACGTGCGGCGCGAGCGCCTCGTGCTTGCCGACTGGTACGACCGCGCGAGCTACCTCTTAGTCGATGAACGGGGCGCCGAGCCGCGGTCGTACGAAGGCGGCAGCGGCTGAAATCGCCGCGGCATCAGCCCAGCGCCTGCGCGAAATCGGCGATCAGGTCGTCGCAGTCCTCGATGCCGACCGAGATGCGGATCAGCGAGTCGGCGATGCCCATGCTCGCGCGCCGCTCCGGACCCATTTCGTGAAAGATCGTGTGCGCCACCGGAATCGCCAGTGTCCGGTTGTCGCCGAGGTTGGACGAGAGCACGACGCAGCGCAGGCGATTGAGAAAATCGAAGCAATCGATCGACGGGTCGAGCTCGAATGACAGCAGCGCGCCGTAGCCGGCGAAGAGCTCGCCGGCGAGCCGGTGCTGCGGATGCGAGACCAATCCCGGATAGTAGACGGCGCGCACCTCGCGCCGCGCCTCGAGGAAGCGCGCCAGCGCGAGCGCGTTCTCGCATTGCCTCTCCATGCGCAAGGCGAGCGTCTCCGCGCCGACGGCGAGGTGGTGCGCCTGCTCGGCCGCGAGCGTTCCGCCCCAGTCGCGAAGGCCCTTTTTCCTGATCTGCGTGATCCCCCAGAGCTCGCGCTTCGGGCCCTTGTAGTCGTCGTAGATGTTGGAATAATTCGTCCAGTCGAAGCCGCCGGTGTCGGTGATGCTGCCGCCCAGCGCGTTGCCGTGACCGCCGATGTACTTGGTCAGCGCGTTGACCACCAGCGCGGCCTCGACCGTCTTCGGGCGAAACAGGTACGGCGAAGTCATCGTGTTGTCGACGACGTACATGATGCCGCGCGCGGCGCAAAGCTCGCCGATCCGGGCCAGGTCGGCGATCTGCGTGCGGGGATTGGCGATCGTCTCGACGAACACGATGCGCGTTTTCGGCGTCAACGCCGCCTCGACGGCATCGGCGCTGGTCGCGTCGACGAAGCTGACCCGGTCGCCGTGCGTGGCCAGCGTGTTGAACATGCTGTTGGTATTGCCGAACAGGAACGCGCTGGACACGACGTGGTCGTCCTCGCGCAGCAGCGCGAGCAGGATGGCGCCGATGGCGGCCATGCCGGTGCCGAAGCACACGGTCGCCACGCCGTCTTCCATCCGGTTGATCTTTTCCTCGAGCGCGGTGGTCGTCGGATTGCCCTGGCGGCCGTAGACGTAGCCCTGCGCGCGGCCCTGGAATACCGCGGCGAGCTCGCGCGCGTCGCGGTAGCCGTAGGCGACCGACAGGTGCAAGGGCTTGTGCAGCGCGCCGTGCTCGACGGCGGCTTCGCGGTCGGCGTGCAGAATCGAGGTGGTGAATCCGGTCTTGCGCGACATCGGATCGCTCCAGCAAAAAGGCCCGTCAGCTTGCGCTAAACGGGCCCCGGATCGATTCGTCGCCTCGCTTTAGCTGGATTTGTATAGCGCCCGCAAGCTGTGAAGCCGCCGTCGCCGGCAACTCCGATTCAAATCAGCGCTCTGGAGCAGAGTATCGCCGCAAAGCGCGGACGAGTCAATGCCCGCTTCAGCCGGCGGCGAGCAGCGATTCCTCGCTTTCGCCCCGTGTCTCGTCGCGCTCGCGCGCGAGATGCGACAAGTAATCGGGGGTGACGTCGCCAGTCACGTAGTAGCCGTCGAAGCACGAGGCTTCGAACTCCTTCAGCCGCGGATTGGCGCCGCGCACCGCGCGTTTCAGCGCTTCGAGATCCTGGTAGATCAGAAGGTCGGCGCCGATCTCGTTGGCGATCTCGGCCTCGGTGCGTCCGGTCGCTACTAGCTCGCGCGCCGTCGGCATGTCGATGCCGTACACGTTCGGGTAGCGCACTGGCGGACTGGCTGAGGCGAAATAGACCTTGCGCGCGCCGGCCTCGCGGGCCATCTGCACGATCTCCCGGCTGGTCGTGCCGCGAACGATCGAGTCGTCGACCAGCAGCACGACCTTGTCCTTGAATTCGATCCCCATCGGATTGAGCTTCTGGCGCACCGACTTACGGCGGATCGCCTGCCCGGGCATGATGAACGTGCGGCCGATATAGCGATTCTTGACGAAGCCCTCACGGTATTTGAGGCCCAGCGAGTTCGCGAGCTCGAGCGCCGACGGCCGGCTGGAGTCGGGGATCGGGATGACGACGTCGATGTCCTGCGCTTCGGGGATGCCGCGGATCTTCTTCGCCAGCTCGCCGCCCATGCGCAATCTCGATTCGTAGACCGACGCGCCGTCGATTACCGAGTCCGGCCGCGCCAGGTACACGAACTCGAAAATGCAGGGCATCAGCTGCGGATTCTCCGCGCACTGCCGCGCGTGAAACTTGCCGGTCTGGTCGACGTAGATCGCCTCGCCCGGCGCGACATCGCGCAGCACCGAAAAGCCGAGCGCCTCGAGGGCGACCGATTCGCTGGCGGCGACGTACTCGGTGCCTCCCATCGATTCGTTGACGCCGATGATCAGCGGGCGGATGCCGAACGGGTCGCGAAAGGCGAGCAATCCGTAGCCGGCGATCATCGCGACGATCGCATACGCGCCGCGGCAGCGCTTGTGCACGGCGGCGACCGCGGCGAAGATCGCGTTGGCGTCGAGCTTGGCGTGGTGCGCAGCCCGCTCGAGCTCGAGCGCCAGCACGTTGAGCAGGACTTCCGAATCCGAATTGGTGTTGACGTGGCGAAAGTCGAGCTGGAACAGCTCGCGCTTCAGCTCCTCGCTGTTGGTCAGGTTGCCGTTGTGCGCCAGCGTGATTCCGAACGGGGAGTTGACGTAGAACGGCTGCGATTCCAGATCGGAAGAGGCCGATCCGGCCGTCGGGTAGCGGCAATGGCCGATGCCGGTATTGCCCATCAGCTCGCGCATGTTGCGCGTGCGGAACACGTCGCGCACGTATCCCGGGCCCTTGTACATGTGGAAGATCGGGCCTTCGCTGGTCACGATCCCGGCCGCATCCTGGCCGCGGTGCTGCAGCAGCAACAGCCCGTCGTAGAGCAGCTGGTTGACGGGTGTATGGGTGACGGCGCCGATGATTCCGCACATATCAGGCGGCTCCGGCCTGGAGGACCTGTTTGGCCGGCTTGCGCTCGGCCTTGGGAAAAGCGAGTTGCTCGGCCCACGCCTGCGGTAACCACGGTTTCAAGCTGAGTGCCGCATCGACCAGCGGCGGCGCGAACATCGCACGGCGCCACCACTCCTGCTGCGGAAACGTCGTCAGGCCGGCGATCAGCACCCCGATGACCACGATCAGCAGGCCGCGCGCGACACCCAGCACCGCGCCCAGCGCCCTGTCGACGAACCCGAGTCCCACCGCGCGCACCAGCCGCGAGAGCAACCAGCCGAGCAACGCGCCGACGAGCAAAACGACGACGACGATCAGCAGGAAGGCGGCGATATAGCGCGCGCGAGGCGCGTCGCGCAGCACCGGCAGCCATGCCGCGAACGCGTCGGCGTACTGGAATGCCGCGACCAGCGCGACCACCCACGCTGCAAGCGAGATCACGACGCGCACAAAGCCCCGCGCGAACGCGAACACGGTCGACAGTCCGATGATGCCGATGACGACGAAGTCGAATGCGGTCATTGCGTGGTGATGATCGCGTTGCCGTAGCCGGCGGCCTTGATATTGGCGAGAGCGACATCGGCCGCTTCACGCGACGGATAGCCGCCGACACGCACCCGCTGCACCGGTCCCTGGCGTGTAGCGACCGGCTCGACGCGCGCCGGAAAACCGGAAGCGAGCAGTTTCGCGGCCAGGTCCGCCGCCGCCTGGCTGTCGGCCAGCGCCGCCACCTGCACGAAAAGCGCGCCGCTGCTCGGGGGCGCGGGTTCGGTGCCCGCTTTCACCGCCGGCGCCGCGCTCGTGGATGCAACCGCCGGCGTCTGCGGCCGCATCGCCTCGGGCGCCGAGGACATGATCGCCGGTGTGCGACTCGCACCGGGCTGGCCGAGCACGCGCTGCTCGGCTTCCGCCAGCGTGCGCTCAGGCGGCGGCGCGGCGCTGCCGGCGCTTGCCGGCGTCACGGCGGGCGGCGTCCCGGTCGCGGCCTTGGTCTCGGCGCTCTTGTCGGACGACAAGCGTGTCACGAACTTGCCCTGGTCGATCGGCGGGATCTGGATCGATACGTCGTTGCCCAGCGGCTTGGGATCGCTTTCGAGCAACATCGGCAGCATCACCGCTGCCGCCAGCGCGAGCACGACCGCACCCACGAGCCGGCGACGGGCGCGCCGCTTGAGTTCATCGACTGCGGGATCGGCAATCTCGGGACGGGTCGCCATACGTTTCAGTTGGGGCTGGACGGGGTCGAATCAAGCCGACGGGTGCGCCTTGCCGCCGCGAAAAACTCGCGCATCAGGCGCTGGTCGGCGGCGGCGATTCATCGTGCGCTTCCCCGGCCGGACCGGTTCGCTCCTTCGCCGCCAGCACCGCGGCGACGGTCAGAAACGAGCCGAAAACGATAATTCTATCAGCTTCCGACGCATCCTCGCGCGCGGCGCGGTAAGCGGCTGCAGGATCGGCGTATCGGCGGACCGCGCCGGCTGCGACGCCGGCGGCGCGCAGCCGCTCATCCAGTGTGGCGGCCGTCGCACCACGGGGCGGCGGAAGCGTCGCCACTTCCCAGCGATCGACGCGCGGGAGCAGCGGCGCGATCACCGCATCGATATCCTTGTCCGACATGATGCCCAAAACGGCGATCGTACGCGGATGAAAGCCCATCGCGCCGAGGTTGTCGGCGAAGGCGCGCGCCGCCTGCGGATTGTGCGCGACGTCGAGCACGGTCACCGGGCGACCCGGAAGCACCTGGAAGCGGCCCGGCCATTCGATGCCGACCAGCGCCGCCCGCACCGCGCCCATCGACAGCGGAACCCGGTCGCGCAAGGCATCAACGGCGCAAAGCGCGGTCGACGCATTGGCGAGTTGGTAATTGCCGCGCAGCGCCGGATAAGGCAGGCCGTGCCGCGGTCCGCCCGGACCCCAATAATCCCATTGCGCGCTCTGCGTCGTATAGCCGTAGTCGCGGCCGATTCGCACCAGGTTCGCGCCTATGGCCTCGGCGCGCGCGATCAGCGACGCCGGCGGATCGGGATCGGCGCAGATCGCCGGCTTCCCGGCGCGGAAAATGCCGGCCTTTTCGCGGCCGATGTCCTCCCGCGTGGCCCCCAGATACTCGACGTGATCGATGGCGACCGTCGTGACCACCGCGACGTCGGGGTCGACGATGTTGACCGCATCGAGACGCCCGCCGAGGCCGACCTCGAGGATCAGCGCGTCGAGCGGCTGCCGGGCGAACAGCCATAGCGCGCCCAGCGTGCCGAATTCGAAATAGGTGAGCGGCGCCCCGGCGCGCGCGGCTTCGACCGCGGCCAACGCTTCGCAAAGCGCGGCGTCGCTCGCTTCGGCGCCGTTGACGCGCACGCGCTCGTTGTAGCGCAGCAGATGCGGCGACGTGTACATCGCCACGCGGTAGCCGTCGGCGCGCAGCATCTGCTCCAGCAGCGCGCAAGTCGACCCCTTGCCATTGGTTCCGGCGACGGTGATGACCGGACACATCGGCACCACGTCGAGGCGCGAGGCGACGCTTGCGACGCGCTCGAGCCCGAGCGCGATGGCCTTCGGGTGCAGCGTTTCGAGATACGCGAGCCACTCGGCAAGGGTGGAGGGCGGGCTCACGGGGCGGCGGCGCGCGACGCGCCGGGAAGACGCGTCAGCCGGTCGGCAGCGGCTGCCGCTGCAGCAGGGTCAGCAGTCTAGGCAATTCGTCCTTCAACTGACGGCGATCGACGATCATATCTATCGCGCCCTTTTCCAGCAGGAACTCGGCGCGCTGGAATCCTTCCGGCAGCTTTTCGCGGACCGTCTGCTCGATCACTCGAGGCCCTGCGAAGCCGATCAGCGCGCCCGGCTCGGCAATGACGATATCGCCGATCATCGCAAAGCTCGCCGACACGCCGCCCATCGTCGGATCGGTCAGTATCGAAACGAACGGCAGCCTGGCTTTCGACAGTTCCTGCAGGACCGCAGTCGTCTTGGCCATCTGGAACAGCGAGCTGACGCCTTCCTGCATGCGCGCGCCGCCGCTCGACGTGATGCAGACGAACGGGACGCGGTTGTCGTACGCCACCCGCACGCCACGGACAAAACGCTCGCCGACGACCGAGCCCATCGAGCCGCCCATGAACTCGAACTCGAACACCGCGAGCACCAGCGGCGTCGACTTGATGCTGCCCTGCATGACGACCAGGGCATCGGTCTCGCCGGTTTCCTCCAGCGCCGCCGACAGGCGCTCGGGGTATTTGCGCGTGTCCTTGAATTTCAGGCTGTCGATCGGCAGTATCTCCGACCCGATCTCGTAGCGGCCTTCCGCGTCGAGCAGCTGGTCGACGCGCTCGCGCGCGGTGAGCCGCCCGTGGTAATTGCACTTCGGGCAGACGTTGAGATTCTTCTCCAGGTCGGTTCGATAGAGCACCGCTTCGCAGGATGCGCACTTGACCCACAGTCCTTCGGGCATCGACTTTCTGCCCGTTCCGGGCGATGCCTTGATGCGCGGCGGTAACAGCTTCTGCAACCAACTCATGCGGTCTCCCCCGATCCCGTCAGGCCGCTCGCTTGGCGACCTGGTCGACAGCCGCGCGTATTGTAGCCAACCAGGCGCCCACGCGCGCCGGTGCTTCGTCCGCCGGCCCGCGCTCGACTTCCTCGATGATACGGCTGCCGATCACCACGGCGTCGGCGTGCGCGGCGATCGCCTGCGCGCTGGCCGCGTCGCGGATGCCGAAGCCGACGCCGACCGGGAGGCCGACATGCCTTCGTATTTCCGCGAGTCTCGCGGCGACCTCGGCGGTGTCGAGATGCCCGGCGCCGGTGACGCCCTTGAGCGAGACGTAGTAGACGTAGCCGCGCGCCATGGCGGCGACGAGAGACATGCGCGCGACCGGCGTCGTCGGCGACAGAAGGAAGATCGGCGCGAGTCCGCGCGAGACAGCGAGTGCCGCGAAGTCCCGCGCTTCCTCCGGCGGATAATCGACGACGATGACGCCGTCGACGCCGGTGGCGCAGGCCCGCTCGACGAATTCTCCGGAGCCCATCGCCTCGATCGGATTGGCGTAACCCATCAGCACGACGGGTGTCGCTGCGTCGCGCTTGCGGAACGCGGCGACCATCGCCAGCACGTCGGCCAGTCCGACGCCCTGCGCCAGCGCGCGTTCGGACGCGCGCTGGATCACCGGGCCGTCGGCCATCGGATCGGAGAACGGCACACCGAGCTCGAGCACGTCGGCGCCGGCCCGCACCAGCGCGTGCATCAGCGATGGCGTCAGCGCCGGCGACGGGTCGCCAGCGGTGACGTACGGAATCAGCGCCGTGCGGCCGGCCGCGCGCAGCTTCGCGAAAGTCGCGTCGATACGGTTCACCGGCAAGGCTGGACCGTCGACTCGCCTCACCGCAGCGACGGATCGCATTCGGGCCGGCAGTGGAAATGCAGGCCCGCGCGCTCGGCGACGGTGTTCATGTCCTTGTCGCCGCGGCCCGAAAGATTGACCAGCAGCACCTTGTCGCGCGGCAGAGTGACCGCCAGCCGCGTCGCGTGCGCGAGCGCGTGACACGACTCGAGCGCGGGAATGATGCCCTCGATGCGGCAGCAATCGTGAAATGCCGCCAGCGCCTCGTCATCAGTCACCGTCACGTACTCGGCGCGGCCGCTGTCCTTGAGCCACGCGTGCTCGGGGCCCACGCCCGGATAGTCGAGGCCGGCCGATACTGAATGCGTTTCTGCGATCTGTCCGTTCGCGTCCTGCAACAGATAAGTGCGATTGCCATGCAGCACGCCGGGGCGTCCGGCGGTCAGCGAGGCCGCGTGCCGGCCGGTGGCGATGCCGTCGCCGGCTGCCTCTACGCCGATAAGCTTGACCCGGTCGTACGGAATGTACGGGTGGAAAATGCCGATCGCGTTCGATCCGCCGCCGACACACGCGATCACCGCATCGGGCTGGCGGCCGATGATCTCCGGCATCTGCGCCAGACATTCGCGTCCGATGACGGTCTGGAAATCGCGGACCATCATCGGATACGGATGCGGACCGGCGACGGTGCCGATGATGTAGAACGTGTCCTCGACGTGCGTCACCCAGTCGCGCATCGCCTCGTTCAGCGCGTCCTTCAGCGTCTTCGAGCCCGACTCGACCGGAACGAGCTCGGCGCCCAGCAGCTTCATGCGAAACACGTTCTGCGCCTGGCGCCTGACGTCTTCCGATCCCATGTAGACGACGCATTGCATGCCGAAGCGCGCGGCCACGGTCGCGGCGGCGACGCCGTGCTGGCCGGCCCCGGTCTCGGCGATGACGCGTCGCTTGCCAATGCGCCGCGCCAAAAGCGCCTGGCCGATGCAATTGTTGATTTTGTGCGCGCCGGTGTGGTTCAGGTCCTCGCGCTTCAGATACAGCTGCGCGCCGCCGAGCTTGTCCGACCATCTTCGGGCGTGATACACCGGGCTCGGCCGGCCGACGTAATGCTTGAGCTCGTATTCGAATTCGGCGATGAACTCGGGATCGGTTCGATAGCGCGCGTACTGCTCGCGCAGCTCGTCGAGCGCGTGGATCAGCGTCTCGGCGACGAACACGCCGCCGTACGGCCCGAAATGGCCGCTCTCGTCGGGAAGCGCGTACGGTACGTCAGCCATCTGCATCACGCACTCCTCGGATGAACGCGGCGATCTTCGCCGGGTCCTTGATGCCCTTGTGCGGTCTGCCGTCGTCGCCGCTCTCCTCGACGCCGCTCGATACGTCGACCGCCCACGGCCGCAACGCTCTGATCGCGGCGCCGACGTTGTGCGGCGCGAGCCCGCCGGACAGGATCAGCGGTTGCGCGAGCCCTGCGTCGAGCCGCGCCGCCAGCGCCTGCCAATCGAACGTGCGGCCGGTGCCGCCCGGCATGCCGCCGGGCTCGAACGCGTCGAACAACATGCCCCGCGCATCGCGATAACGCGAAGCGTATTGTAGCAAATCGACCTCGGGCCGCACCGGAACCGCCTTGATGTATGGCCGCGCGAACGACGCGCACAGCGCCTGCGGTTCGTCGCCGTGGAATTGCAGCAGGTCGAGCGCCGCGGCGTCGACGGCAGCGCGCACCGCCTCCGGCTGAGGATCGACGAACAGGCCGACGACGGTGACGAACGCCGGAACCGCAGCCGCAATCGCGCGCGCCTGCTCGAATTCGACCTTGCGCGGCGTGCCCGGCCAGAAGACGAGGCCGATCGCGTCCGCGCCCGCGTGCGCCGCCGCCAGCGCATCGTCGAGGCGCGTGATGCCGCAGATCTTGACGCGCGTACGCGCTGCCGGCTTCATCCCGTGCGCCTCGCTTTTCAGGCGCCCAACGCGCGGACCGGCGCGTGCGTAGCCGGAAGATTCCAGCGCGTCGGATAGTCGATTCCGGTCAGGTACAGACCGTCCGCGGCGAAGGTCGGCGCGGCGCGCGCGCGATCGCGGCCGGCCAGCAATTCGGCGATCCACGCGGGCGGATGGCCGCTGTTGCCGACATAGACCAGCGCGCCGACGATGTTGCGCACCATGTGCTGCAAAAAGGCATCGGCGTGAAAATCGAAGCGGATCATGTCGTCCTCGCGCGTGATGTCGAGCCGGTCGAGCGTCCGGGTCGCCGATTTCGCCTGGCATTCGGCGGCGCGGAAGGCCGAGAAATCGTGCCGGCCCAGCAGCGCTTCGGCGGCCGCCCGCATCAGGTCCACCGCAAGCGGCCGATGGTACCAGCCGACGCGGCCCGCGAGCAGGGCAGGACGCACCGGGCGATCGAGCAGCAGGTAGGTATAGTGCCTGCCGGTGGCGGCGAAGCGCGCGTGGAATTCCGCCGACACCTCGACTGCCCATCGCACTGCGATCGATGGAGGCAGCAACGCGTTGACGCCGCGAACCCAGGCGGTGTCGGCGCGGCGCGCGTCGGTGTCGAAGTGCACGACCTGGATCGCCGCATGGACGCCGGCGTCGGTGCGGCCCGCCGCCACGGTCGAGATCGGTGCGTCGGCGATTCCCGACAGCGCGCGCTCGAGAGCGTCCTGCACGCCGGCACCGTCGGCCTGCGTCTGCCAGCCGTGAAAGGGCGCCCCGTCGTATTCGAGGCCGAGGGCGATTCTCATCGGACCTGCTCAAGCGCCATTGTCGTCATTCGACCCGCACGATGCAAAGCGCGACGCCGCGGCAAAAGAAAACGGCGGCATGCGCTGCCGCCGTTCTTTTTGCCCGAGCGATGCTGCTAGGCGAGCTTGGACAGCAGCGTCTTCGCCTCGGCCTTCTGCTCGTCGTCGCCTTCGTGCAGCACTTCCTGCAGGATTTCGCGCGCACCCTCGACGTCGCCCATCTCCTGGTATGCCTTGGCCAGATCGAGCTTGGTGGCAGCGTCGTGCCATTGGCCGTCGAGCACCGAAGGCGTCGGATCCTCGAAGGTCGAGCGATCGGGATCGAACGCGAGGTCGAGCTTGTCGAGCTCGATCGCTGCCGCCGGACGGGCGAGCTGCGGCGCCGGTGCGCCCGCGGTCGCGAACGCGCGCTCGGGCTCGGGCGCCGGCTTGGGCTGGGCCGCCGGCGGCGCAGCGCGAACCGGCTCGTCCAGATGGAAATCGAGATCGAACTTGGGAACGGATTCCGGCTCCAGACTGAGCCCGTCGTTGACCGGCGCAAACTTGTCGCTCGGGGCCTTGGACGCCGGGGTGGTGAACCCTGAAGTCTTCTCGAACGGCATCATCGAATCGCTGGCAGCACGGCTGGATTTGGCAACTTCCTGCGCCGCGCCGGCGAGTATCGCGGCCGGGGTCTTGGGCTCTTCGCCCGAGCTCGGGGCCAGCGAAATATCGTCGTCGAGCGAAAAGTCGAGCGGCGTAGCCACCCGCGGCTCGGCCTTGTGCTCGGGTGGCACCGAGAACACCTGCGTATCGCTGACCGGAGGCTCTGCGGCTGCTGCGGCGGCCGCGGCTGCCGGTGTCGCGGCGAATGCGGAGCCACCTGCTTCGGTGAACAGCGGGTTCGCCGGATCGAGCTGGCGTCCGAGGGCCATCGCCTTCTGCCATACCTCGCCCTGCCCGCCCGATACCGAATACAACTCGCTTGCGACCGTCTCGAACGCGGACGGCTTGTTGTGCTGCGAATGGATCTCCAGCAGCTTGAGGTAGATCTCCTGGCGCTGCGGATCCTTCTTCAGCGCATCCTTGAGAATTTCCTCCGCCTGCGCGTCGCGGCCGTAAGCGAGATAGACCTCGGCTTCGGCGATCGGATCGACCTCGTCGGTGTCGATGTTGCCCAGACCCTCGCGGCTGAAATCGCTGGCCAGCGAATTGTCGCCCGTGTTGACGACGCCGCCTCCGGTCGACCCGAACACCGTGTTCGTCTTGATGTCGGTGCCCGAGATGATGCTGTCCTCGAAGCGCGTGGTCTTGCGGCGGCGCGCCGCGACGATGCCGGCAATTCCCGCCAGCAGCACCAGCGCGCCTCCTCCGATCGCCCAGGTCGGCGTGTTGCCGAACAGATCGTCGATCAATGAGGGCTCGGGCTTGGCCGGAGCTTTCTTCGGCGGAGCCGCCTTCGGCACGACCGCCTTCGGCTCAGCCTTGGCTTCGGGCGCCTTGGTATCCGCCGGCGGCGACTCGGGGGCCTTCGTTTCCGGCGCCGGCGCAGCAGCCGTCGGCGCGGGGGTAGGCGCAGAAGCGCTCGGCGCGGGGGCCGGCGGAGGGGCAACCGTCGGTGCGGCGACCGTCGGCGCAGCAGGTGGCGGCGCGACCGCGGCCGGCGCCGGTGCGGGCGCGGGTGTCGGTGTGGGCGCGGGCGGTGTAACTGCAGGCGCAGCCGCCGCTACCTTGGGCGCTTCGGCCGGCGTCGTGGGCGCCTTGCCCTTCGCGGCCTCGGCGCTGGTCTGCAGCGACGACATCGTCTGATTCTTGAGCTCGACCGCGCGTTGCAGGTCGCGCACCGTCTTTTCGAGCTCGGCGACGCGCGAGTTGGCGTCGCGCAGCGCTTTTTCCTTGGCAGCGAGATCTTCGGCCAGCGCCGTGCCGGCGGCAGCGCCCTTGCCAGCTTCGCGCGAGACGCGCAATTGATCCTTGCCCGGCTGAGCCGCGCTCGCCTTGTCCTCGACCGCCGTGGTGATCCTGCCGCTCGCCGACTGTCTTGGGGCGGTTGCGTCGGTGGCGGGCGCAGCGCCGGCTACGCGGTCGCGATACGCGCGCCAGTCGGCCGCCTGGACTCTGACCACCTGCGTCGCCTCGCTTTGCGGTACGGCCGCGATCTGGTCGGCTTGCGGCACGGTGACGATCTGGCCGCTGCGGAGCCGATTCATGTTGCGGTCGTCGAAAGCGCTCTCGTTGCTGCGGAACAGCGCCACCAGCATCTGCTCGAGGCTGACGTTGTCTGGCTTTGTCTGCTGCGCGATCTTCGACAGGGTGTCGCCACGCTTGACCGTGTACGTCGACCCGCCGGCCGGCGCACCCCCGGCAGGAGCAGCCGCGGCCGCACGTCGCGCGGCCGGCGCGGCAGCTGTGGAACCGGCCTGCGCACGGGCGGCCGGAGCGGGGCCGGCCTGGGCGCGGATCGGCGCCGTGGGCTCGACTGCCTGTGTTTCGGTGCTGCTCGGCGGATCGAGCAGGAAAGTGTAATCACGCACGACGCGCCCGGTTGCCCAGTTGAGCTCGACCAACAGGTCGAGGAAGGCGTCGTTGACGGCTTGCGAAGTCGTTACGCGGAGGTACGGCGCGCCGTTCGCAGTTTGTTCGACCACGATGCGCGCGCGCGACATCGCTGCCGGATACTGAACGTTGTTGTCGCGATAGACGGCCGGATCGGCGATTCTCGCGCGCAAGGTATCGAGTTCATCTTTTTGCGCGGATGTGAGCTCGATCGTTGCCGACAGCGGTTGCCCGAGGCCCGATTGCACCGTGAGCTTGCCCAGCCCCAGTGCGAACACCGAGACGGGGAGCGTCAGAGCGCCCGCCAACAGCCCGCAGGTGATATAGGGTGTTGCTCGCATGCCGACCTCAGTGTGCTTATTTGCTGACCTAAATTAACATCATGGAGTTAGCGGTGCAAGCTAAACCTCGGTATTAGCTTGATTTTTTGCTCCGGACGCCCGGTTCGGCGAGGCCGCGATCGCCCCGCCCCGGATTGCGCGCAAGCGCTACCGGTGGGGGCGCGGGCTCCGATAGCTACAACCCCTTGTATATGCACGGGGCGTTGGAACGCGCCAGGCGGCTGTTGTAACGGCGTCGCGACGCCGCGCCCGGCGGGGCCACAGCTTAGCGCCGAGGCATAAAACCGGACAAAAACACGAGCTTCAGCCGGCCGGCCGAGGCGCATGTCATAAGCTAAAGCCTCGTGCCCGCGCCGGCACGAAAGATCATCGTGCCAGCAGGATGCGCAGCATGCGGCGCAGCGGCTCGGCCGCGCCCCACAGCAATTGATCGCCGACGGTGAACGCGCCGAGATAGCCGCCGCCGATCGCGAGCTTGCGCAAACGGCCGATCGGAATCTCGAGTTTGCCGGTGACCGCGGCAGGCGTGAGCTCGCGCATGCTGGCCTCGCGTTCGTTGGGCACGACTCGAACCCAGGCATGCGCGCCGGCAAGGATCTTCTCGATCTCCGGCAGCGGCAGATCGCGCCTGAGCTTGATCGTCAGCGCCTGGCTGTGGCAGCGCATCGCGCCGACCCGCACGCAGATCGACTCGATCGGAATCGGCTGCGCCTCGCGCCCGAGGATCTTGTTGGTTTCGGCCCCGCCCTTCCACTCCTCCTTGGAGATGCCGTTGCCCATGTCCTCCGCGATCCACGGAATCAGGCTGCCGGCTAGGGGAACGCCGGTGTGCTCGGTCGGAAAGCGCTCGTCGCGGAGGATGCCCGCCACCTCGCGGTCGATGTCGAGGATCGACGATGCCGGATCGTCGAGCAGTTCCTTCGCCGCGAGGTGCGCCTCGCCCATCTGCTGCAGGAGCTCGCGCATGTTCTGCGCACCAGCGCCCGACGCCGACTGGTAGGTCATGCAGGTCATCCACTCGACCAGGTCCCGCTGGAGGAGGCCCGCGAGCGCCATCATCATCAGGCTGACCGTGCAGTTGCCTCCGATGTAATTCCGCACGCCCCGCGCGAGAGCCGCTTCGATGACGTTCATGTTCACCGGGTCCAGCACGATTACTGCGTCGTCAGCCATCCGCAAGGTCGACGCCGCATCGATCCAGTAGCCATTCCAGCCGGCGCCGCGCAACCTGGCGTGCATCGGCTTGGTCCAGTCGCCGCCCTGGCAGGTCACGATCGCGTCGAGCTCGGCGAGCGCGCGCACGTCTGCCGCGTCCTTGAGGGTACCGCCGGACTTGCCGATCCTCGGACCCGGCGCGCCGGCGTTCGAGGTCGAGAAAAAGACCGGATCGATGAGATCGAAGTCCTTTTCCTCGAGCATGCGCTGGACCAGCACCGATCCGACCATGCCCCGCCATCCGACAAAGCCCACCCGCATCATCGTTGTCTCCCTCAACCCGGCAAGGTCGCGGCGAACCCGGGCCTGAGCCGCGCCATCAGGTACGCGTCGACATAGCTGCCGTTGCGATAAGCATAGGCACGGCAGGTGCCTTCGATCGCGAAACCGAACTTCCGATACAGCGCCATCGCCGCGAGGTTGTCGGTAAAGACCGTAAGCTCCAGCCGCTGATAATTCAACCAGCCGTCGGCCAGCTCAATCGCGGCGTGCATCAGCGCCGTACCGACGCCGCGTCGCTGCCGGTCGTCGCGCACGGCCATGCCGATGTCGCCGACATGCCTGCGCCGCGGCGACTTCGAGGCGGCGCGCAAACCCAGGTTGCCGACGACTTCGCCGGCGATGGTCGCGACCAGCAGGTAGTCGGTGGAAACGCCTTCGGCGAGCCGCCGTCGCCACATCTCAACCGAAGGGTACGGCAGCTGCAGCGTCCCAGCGATCGCACGGGCGCCGAGAAAGGTGGCATGTATCGCCTCGGCGTCGCCCGGCTCGGCGCGGCGCACGACCACCGGATGACCGGCGATGCTCATGATCCCCCCACGCTTGCGGCCTCACTGGCCAATTCGGGCGCTGCGCTGCCCCCTCGAGGGGTACAAGTCGCGCCCTGGAGCGGTCCGGCGGCGCTCATCGCAACGCGGCCAGCACGCCGTCGCCCATCGCCCGCGTTCCGACGGAGCGCTCGCCGGGCAACGCGATGTCGCGCGTTCGCAAGCCCTGCGCGAGCACTTCGCGCACCGACGCTTCGATCCGGGCCGCGACGTCGGCGCGGCCGAAGCTGTGGCGAAACATCAGCGCCAGCGACAGGATGGTCGCCAGCGGGTTCGCCTTGTCCTGACCGGCGATGTCCGGTGCCGATCCGTGTATCGGCTCGTAGAGTCCCTTGCCGTTCGCGTCCAGCGAGGCCGACGGAAGCATCCCGATCGAGCCGGCGAGCATCGACGCCTCGTCGGACAGGATGTCGCCGAAAATATTGCCGGTCACGATGACGTCGAACTGCTTCGGATTGCGCACTAGCTGCATCGCCGCGTTATCGACGTACATGTGCGAGAGCTCGACGTCCGGATAGGCTGCGCCGACCGATGTCACGACTTCACGCCAGAGGATCGACGTATCGAGCACGTTGGCCTTGTCGACCGAGCACAGCCTCCTGGCGCGCTTGCGCGCGATCTCGAAGCCGACCTGCGCGATACGTCGGATTTCGGGCTCGCTGTAAACCATGGTGTCGAAGCCTTCGCTCTCACCGGCGGCATTGGTTCGGCGGCCGCGTGGCTGGCCGAAGTAGACATCGCCGGTCAGCTCGCGCACGATCATCAGGTCGAGCCCGGCGACGACCTCGGACTTGAGCGTCGACGCGCCGGCGAGCTCCGGATAGAGCATCGCGGGACGCAAGTTCGCGAACAGGCCAAGCGCCTTGCGTATGGCGAGAATGCCCTGCTCGGGCCGCAGCGCGCGCGGCAGGGTGTCGTAGCGCGGTCCGCCGACCGCACCGAGCAGGATCGCATCGGCGCGCCGCGCCAGCTCGAGCGTGGCGTCCGGCAACGGCTGTCTTGCCGCGTCGTAACCGGCGCCGCCGATCGGCGCGGTGTCGATCGACAGGTCCAGGCCTTCGGAGCGCAATCGCTCGAGCACGCGAACGGCCTCGGCGACGATCTCGACGCCGATGCCATCGCCGGGAAGAACGGCGATCTTCACCGCGATACCCGGAGGCGACGGCGAAGAGCGCGAGGAGCAGCTTCTAGTGGTCTGCTTCGCTCCGCCGTCGTCTCTTCATCGTTTCTTCCGGTCAGAAGAGCCACGGTTGCTCGATTTTTCGCTTGGCCTCGAACGCGGCGATTTCGCCGGCGTGCGTCAGGGTCAAGCCGATCTCGTCGAGACCGTTGAGCAGGCAGTGCTTGCGAAACGGCTCGACCTCGAAACTGAAAGTCGCGCTGCCGTCGAGTGTAGCGACCGTCTGCCGTTCGAGATCGATCGTCAGCCTGAATCCCGGGAAGGCCGCCGTGTCGTGGAACAGGCGCTCGACCTCGCTTTCGGAGAGCACGATCGGCAGCAAGCCGTTCTTGTAGCTGTTGTTGAAAAAGATATCGGCATACGACGGGGCGATCAGCACGCGAAATCCATAGTCGGCGAGCGACCACGGCGCGTGCTCGCGCGAGCTGCCGCAGCCGAAATTGCGGCGCGCCAGCAGGATCTGCGCGCCGCGGTATCGCGGCTGGTTGAGCGCGAAATCCGGATTGACCGGGCGCTTGGAGTGATCCATTCCGGGCTCGCCCTTGTCCAGATAGCGCCACGCGTCGAACAGGTTCGCGCCGAAGCCCGAGCGATTGATCGACTTCAGGAACTGCTTCGGAATGATCGCGTCGGTGTCGACGTTGGCGCGGTCGAGCGGCGCCACCAGCCCGGTCAGGATGCGAAACGGCTGCATCACACGTCTAGTATGGCTTCGCCTTGTCGGCGGCTTTTTCGACCGCCTGACCGGTTGCCTTGATGTCCTTGCCCGCACCCTCGACGGTATTGCAGCCCGCGGCAACCAGCGCAAAGGCGAGCAACGATGCCATCGCAAGTATCTTTCTCATCGCCTGTCTCCCACTTCAAGAATGTCGACGCACGTCGACGAAATGCCCGGCAATCGCCGCCGCGGCGGCCATTGCCGGACTGACCAGATGCGTGCGGCCGCCGGTGCCCTGTCTGCCTTCGAAATTGCGGTTCGACGTCGATGCGCAGCGCTCGCCGGGTTCGAGCCGGTCTTCGTTCATCGCCAGGCACATCGAGCAGCCCGGCTCGCGCCATTCGAAGCCGGCCGCCATGAACACGCGGTCGAGACCCTCGCGCTCGGCCTGTGCCTTGACCAGCCCGGAGCCCGGCACGACCATCGCCACCTTGACGTTGTCGGCCTTGTGCCGGCCGTTGACCACGGCGGCGGCCGCGCGAAGATCCTCGATGCGCGAATTCGTGCACGAGCCGATGAACACCTTGTCGATGCGAATGTCGGTCATCGGCGTGTTCGGGACGAGCCCCATGTACAGCAGCGCGCGCTCGATGCCGTCGCGGCGCGTCGGATCGCGCTCCTTGTCCGGGTCGGGCACGCGGCCTTCGATCGTCGTCACCATTTCCGGCGACGTTCCCCAGGTTACCTGCGGGGCGATCGTCGCCGCATCGAGGGTGACGACGCGGTCGAACTTCGCGCCGGGATCGGACGAAAGCGTGCGCCAGTAGGCGACGGCGCGGTCCCACATCTCGCCGGCGGGCGCGAACGGGCGCCCGTTGAGGTACGCGATCGTCTTGTCGTCGACCGCGATCATGCCGGCGCGGGCGCCGGCCTCGATCGACATGTTGCACACCGTCATCCGGCCTTCCATCGACAGCGCTTCGATCGCCGGACCGGCGAACTCGATCGCGTAGCCGCTGCCGCCGGCAGTGCCGATCTTGCCGATCACCGCGAGCGCGATGTCCTTGGCCGTGCAGCCGAACGGCAGCGTGCCGTCGACGCGGACCAGCATCGCCTTCGACTGGCGCGTCAGCAGGCATTGCGTCGCCAGCACGTGCTCGACCTCGGACGTGCCGATGCCGAACGCCAGGCAGCCGAATGCGCCGTGCGTGCTGGTGTGCGAATCGCCGCACACCACCGTCATCCCGGGCAAGGTCGCGCCATTCTCGGGTCCGATCACGTGCACGATGCCCTGCCGCCGGTCGCGGAATGGAAAATAGGCCTTGGCGCCGTACTGACGCATGTTGGCGTCGAGCGCGTCGACCTGGACGCGCGAAGTTGGATCCTCGATGCCGCGATCCCAGTGCTGGGTCGGCGTATTGTGATCGGCGGTGGCGACGATCGATCCGACGCGCCACGGCTTGCGCCCCGCGAGCTTCAGACCCTCGAACGCCTGCGGACTGGTCACCTCGTGCACCAGATGGCGATCGATGTAGAGCAGCGCGGTGCCGTCGCCTTCGCGGCGAACGACATGGGTGTCCCACAGCTTGTCATAGAGGGTACGGGCGGTCATCGGCGCACGGCGTTACTGATTCGTGAACCTTGAATTATTGCACAGCAGCAACGCGGCGGTAAGCGCACTCTCTCCGGGAGCTCAGGCGGCGACTCCCCGCCCGGCCAGCCAGCCGGCGACGTCGGCGGCCACTCGAGGCGCGTACGCGTCGAAGGTCTGCATCTCAAGCGAGCGAAGCCAGGTCAACTGGCGCCTCGCGAGCTGGCGCGTCGCCGCGGCGCCGCGATCGCGCAAGTCGGCGCAATCGCCCTCGCCGTCGATGAACTGCCAGGCTTGCCGGTAGCCGACGCAACGCATCGACGGCATCGACGCGTCGAGCCGAAACCGGCGGCGCAGGCCCGAGAGCTCGTCGACCAGCCCGGCGGCAAGCATTGCATCGAAGCGCGCCGCGATCCGACGGTGCAGCTCCGGCCGATCGTGCGGAATCAGCGCCAGCGACACGATGCCTGCTTCGGCCGGGCTTTGCCGCGCGCCTTGCAGTGCCGAGATCGGCCGGCCCGACAATTCGTATACCTCGAGCGCGCGCTGGATGCGCTGGCTGTCGGTCGGGTCGAGGCGCGCCGCCGTTGCAGGATCGATGCGAGCAAGCTCGGCATGCAGCGCCGGCCATCCGGCGCCGGCCGCGCGCGTCTCGAGGCGCGCCCTGACCGCGGCGTCTGCCGGCGGCAAATCCGAAAGACCTTCGCGAAGCGCCTTGAAGTACAGCATCGTGCCGCCGACCAGCAGCGGAATGCGGCCGCGCGCGCGAACATCGGCGATGGCAGCGAGCGCATCGATGCGAAAGCGCGCCGCCGAGTAGGCCTGGTCAGGGTCGATCAGGTCGAGCAGATGATGCCGGACGCGGGCCCGGGTCGCGGCGTCGGGCTTGGCGGTGCCGATGTCCATGCCGCGATAAACCTGCGCCGAATCGACGCTGACTATCTCCACCGGCAGCCGCGCCGCGAGCTCGAGCGCGACCGAGGTCTTGCCCGATGCGGTCGGGCCCATCAGCAAAACCGCCGGCGTCATCGCCCGCGCATGAACAGGCGATCGAGGTCGGTCAGGCTCAGCTGGTACCAGGTCGGCCGGCCGTGATTGCATTGCCCCGCCCGCTCGGTCGCTTCCATTTCGCGCAGCAGCGCGTTCATCTCCGCGATGCCCAGGGCGCGGTGCGCGCGCACGGCGCCGTGACAGGCCATCGTCGACAGCAGCTCGTCGCGCTGCACGGTCAGCACGCGGCTGCCGCCGTATTCGCGCACGTCGGCGAGCACCGCGCGCGCGAGGGCCACGGTATCGGCATCGGCGAGCAGCGCCGGAACGCCGCGCACCGCCAGCGTCGACGGGCCGAGCACCGACAGCGAAAACCCGAGCGCGGACAGGATCCCGGCGTTCTCGTCGGCGGTCGCGACATCGAGCGGATCGGCGGCAAAGGTCGCCGGCACCAGCAGCGGCTGCATCGGCATCGCGCGGTCGAGCGCCGTCTTGAGCCGCTCGTAAAGGATGCGCTCGTGCGCGGCGTGCATGTCGATCAGGACCAGGCCGTCGCGGTTCTGCGCCAGCACGTAGATGCCGTGCAGCTGCGCCAGCGCGAAGCCTAGCGGATGCTCATCGCCGTCGGGCAGATCGGGCCGGTCGACCGGCGGCGTACGCTGCCCGAAGAGCCGTGCATAAAACGACGCGGGCTCCGCAGTGCCGAGGGTCATGACCGCCTGCGCCGAATTCGCATCGGCGCGCCAGTCGCCGGCCGGCGATTCGCCGGCGCGGGCGATCGGCGGAATCCGCGCCGCTGCCACGCCGAGCCGCTCGGCCGCCGACACCGCCGGCTGCTCGGCCGCCGTCGCCGCCAGCGCCTTTTCGACGGCGCGGCGTACGAACTGATGCATTGCGCCACTGTCGCGAAAACGCACTTCGCTCTTGGTCGGGTGCACATTGACGTCGACGGTGCGCGGGTCGATGGAAAGCCACAGCGCGTACGCCGGCTGCCGGTCGTGGTGCAGCACGTCACGGAAGGCCTCGCGCAGCGCATGGGACAGGATGCGATCGCGCACGAAGCGGCCGTTGACGAACAGGTACTGCGCTTCGCGTGTCGCCGTCGCGTACGCCGGCCGCACGACCCAGCCGGCGAGATCGAGACCGGGCCCCGGCTCGTCGACCGGCGCCGCATGCGCGGTGAACGCTTCGCCGAGCAGCGCGTCGACGCGGGCGCGCCGCCCCTGTGCCAGCAGGCGGTGCTTGACGCTGCCATTGTGCTGCAAGGTGAAGCCGACATCGGGATGCGACAGCGCAGCGCGGCGGAACGCTTCCTCGCAATGCCCGTATTCGGTGGCCTCGGTGCGAAGGAATTTGCGGCGCGCCGGCGTGTTGAAATAGAGCTCGTGCACGGTCACCGTCGTGCCATCGGAGAGCGCCGCCGGCAGCGTCGCGCTGATTTCGCCGCCGTCGACTTCGATGCGCCAGGCGTGTTCCTTGCCGCGCAGCCGCGATGTCAAAGTCAGGCGCGACACCGCGGCGATGCTGGCCAGCGCTTCGCCGCGAAAGCCCAGCGTCGTGATCGCCTCGAGATCGCTGGCGAATGTGATCTTGGATGTCGCGTGCCGTGCCAGCGCCAGCGGCAAATCCTCGCGCCCGATGCCGTCCCCGTCATCGGCGACGCGGATCAGCTTGATCCCGCCGCCGGCGAGATCGACATCGATCTGGCGCGCGCCGGCGTCGAGGCTGTTCTCGAGAATTTCCTTCAGCGCTGCGGCAGGCCGGTCGACGACTTCGCCGGCGGCGATCTGGTTGATCAGCTGATCGGGCAGCGGGCGGATCGGCCGCATCAGCGTGCAAGCCCCGCCGCCCAGCGCGTGTAGACATCGTCGGCGACTTGCGACAGCGCGGCGAGCCGCGCATCGAGATCGCGAAACATGTCGTCGCGACTCTGCCTGGCGCCGTTCGACTGCACCGGCAACTCGTTAGCGCCGCTGCCGGCCCAGGTTTCGACCATCGGGCGCGTCATTTCGATATGGCACTGGAAGCCGATATGCTTGCCCAGCACGTATCCCTGTTGCGGGTTGAAGGCGTTGGTCAGCACCCGGGTGGCGCCCGGCGGCAGATCGAAGACGTCGTAATGCCACTGGAAGGTCGTGAACTTGTCGCGGCCGCCGAACCAGACCGTCGCGGCGCGATCGTGGGCCTTCACCTCGCCCCAGCCGATCTCCGGCGTTGCCGTCGGTGCGACGCGTGCGCCCAGCGCTTTGGCCAAGAGCTGCCCCCCCAGGCAATGTCCGACTACCGGGACGTCGTCGGCGACCGCCTGCCGCAGCAGCGTGAGCAGCGGCGCATTCCAGGGGAGCGGATCGTTCGCGCTCATCGGGCCGCCCATCATGCCGATGCCGGCAAAGGCGCGAGCGTCGCCGGGGACCGTTTCGCCCTGATCGAGCGCGATGATTCGATGCGGCACGCGCTGGCGCTCGAGCCACTCGCCGAAATGGCCCGGCCCTTCGGTCGGTGAGAAGCGGAAAATCGCGACGGGACGCATGGAGAGTCGGCGACGCGCGCCGTTACAATGCCCCATTCTAGCAGCCGGGCCGCACCGCCAATCAGGCGCATCGGGTGTTCGCCCGGCAAATCGAGGGATCAACGATGAATGAATTGCGAACGCGTTTCGGCCGTCCGTTGCGCCTGGCGATCGTCGGCGGCGGACCCGGCGCGTGGATCGGCGAAATGCACCGCACAGCGGCCGAGCTCGACGGGCACTGGCGCGTCGTCGGCGGCGTATTTTCCAGCGACGCCGCGCGCTCCCGGAGCGGCGGGGTCGCGATGGGCTTCGACGCCGCGCGGAGCTATGGCGACCTCGCCGAGCTGCTCGATCGCGAAAAGCAGAGGCCGGACGGCGCCGAGGCGGTTGCGATCATGACCCCGAACGATACGCACTACCCGTACGCGGTTGCCGCGCTCGACGCGGGACTCGACGTCGTCGGCGACAAGCCGGTCACCCACGATTTCGCGCAGGCCCGCGATCTGGTCGCACGCGCCCGGAAAAACAGCAGGATCTACGCGATCGCCCACGGCTACTCCGCCTATCCGATGACCCGTTATGCCCGGCACCTGGTCCGCGAGGGCGCGCTCGGCGCACTGCGCCTGGTCCAGGTCGAATACATCCAGGGCGGGCTGGCTACGCGCCTCGAGGACGGGCCATCGAGCAACCGGCTCGCCTGGATCCTCGACCCGCAGCGCAGCGGCCTCTCGCTCGTGATGAGCGCGATCGGCTGCCACGCGCAACACCTGGCGTGCTTCGCCTCGGGACTTGCGATCGCGCGCGTCACCGCCGACTCGGGCGCCCTGGTTCCCGGCCGGAAGGTCGTCGATTACACGTCGACCCTGATGGAGTTCGAGGGCGGCGCGCGCGGGACGCTGACGGTGACCCAGGCCGCCGCCGGTGGCGAGAACGACATCCGGCTTCGCATTTACGGGGAAAAGGGGATGCTCGACTGGTCGCACCGGGACGAAAGTTACCTGCGGCTGGCGCTACATGGCGAGCCGGCGCGCGTCATCGGCCGCGGCGACCCCGGCCTGCCGCCGGAGATCATCGCCCTGGGCCGCTCGCCGCGCGGCCATCCGGAGGGCCTGCGCGAAGCCTTCGCCAATATCTACCGCGAGGTGGCGCAGGACCGCATGGCCCACGAACTGGGCGAGACGACTCCCGCCGCGCCGTATCCGCGGATCGAGGAAGGCGCGCACACGATGGCGTTCATCGAGGCCTGCGTCGAGTCGCAGCGGCGAGGCACCTGGGTGGCGGTCGAAAAGCCCGGCTGACCGCCAGGATTCCTACAACAAGATCAGACCGCCGCTGATGGCGGTCCCGGTGGGGCACGCGCACGCTCTGCACGTCTTCGTCGCTCCGGGTTGCGGTATGCGTGTCCTGATCCTGTGCGTGAGCGTTTGCGGCATCGCGTTTCCTCCGGCGGGCCACGCGCAAGCCATCCACAAGTGCCTGGCGCCCGACGGTGTCGCCTACCAGTCGGCGCCCTGTGCCTCGGACGCCGGCGATGTCGTCATCGCGACCCTGGGGAGTTCGCGTGTCGAGTCCGCTCCGCGCGCCGAGCCGCCTCCCACGGCGACAACGCCTGCGAGGCGAGAGCCGGCAACCAATTCCAAGCGCGTCTTCTGGCGCACCAGCATCGCGATCGGGATGTCCGACGATGAAGTCCTGAATCTGCCGGCCTGGGGCAGACCCAGCACGATCACCCGCAGCAAGGCGAACCGGGTCTGGTACGAGGAGTGGATCTATCGCAGGCGCATGGGCGGGTCCAGCCGCCTGTCGTTTGCGAATGGCAGACTGGTAGGGATGGGAACCGCTGCCGAGGTCGAAGCGGCCGAAACCCAGGTCAGCTACGCCCTGCACTAGCGGGCGCGTCGTTCTCCAGAGCGACGCAACCGTTCGCGCGCCTCGCCGACTTCCGGACGAGATTTCAGCCGCGAACGATTTCGGCGTACGCCGAATGGTTGTGTATCGACTCGAAATTTTCCGCCGCGATGCTGAAGCCGAGCAGCCGGGCGTCGTCGACCAGCCGCGCCGCGATGCCGCGAACGAGATCCTCGACGAACCGCGGCCGGTCGTAGGCGCGTTCGGTCACGAATTTCTCGTCTGCCCGCTTGAGCAGGCCATAGAGTTCGCACGAGGCTTCGGCTTCGGCCAGCGCGATCAGCTCCGCCAGCGTGATCGCCGCATCCGGCCTGGGGCGCACGGCCAGCGTCAGATGCGAGCGCTGGTTGTGCGCGCCGTAGTCGGAAATCGCCTTGGAGCTCGGGCACAGGCTCATCACCGGCACGACGATCGTCGCCTCGAGCGAACGCTTGCCCGGCGCCGCGTCGGCAACCAGCTTGACCTCGTAGTCCATCATGCTTTGCGCGCCGCTCACCGGCGCGCTTTTGCGCATGAACCACGGAAACGCGATATCGACCCGGCCGGCGTCCGCTTCCAGCCGGACCAGCAAGGCATCGAGGAAGCCCGGAAACGTCGCCAGCGACAGCGGCTCGGCGAGCTCGTCGATCGCCGCGACCAGGCGCGACATATGCGTGCCCTTGCGGTCGGCCGGCAGCGCGACGTAGGCGCTGCACACGGCGATCGTCGATTGCGGCGGATCGGTTCCGTCGACGAAGCGAATCGGATAGCGCAGATTTCGTATGCCGACGCGGTCGATCGGCAGCTTTCGCGCATCGGGATGCGACTGCACATCGGGTATCAGCCGTGTTTCGGGACGATTCATCGCGGCGGTTTTGCGTTGAGCGCTGCAGGTAGCGACGAGCCCGTTATTATCTCACAGCAGTGACCGGGCGATCGCCGGTACCCGCGACACCGACGTCCCCGCTTTGATCGGACAGCGCGCCGAAACGCGCCGCGATCGATGCGGCGATGCCCTTGGCGTCGAGGCCGCAGTGCGCGAGTTGGCTGGCGGGATCGCCCTGGTCGATAAAGGCATCGGGCAGCCCGATCTGCAACAGCGGTACCGCGATGCCGTGTGCAGCGAGCGCTTCGGCGACCGCGCTGCCGGCGCCGCCGGCGACGACGTTTTCCTCGATCGTGACCAGGCTCTCGTGCGCGCGCGCCAGCGTCACACAGAGCTCGACATCCAGCGGCTTGACGAAGCGCATATTGGCGACGGTGGCGTCGATCTTCTCGGCGACGGCGAGCGCGGGTCCGAGCATACTGCCGAAGGCGAGTAGCGCGATGCGTTGCGTCCGCCGCCCGGATTCGCGGCGCAACTCGCCCTTGCCGATGGTCAACGCGCGCATCTCCTTGTCGACGGCCACGCCCGGCCCGGCGCCGCGCGGATAGCGCACGGCGCTCGGCGTGTCCAGCGTGTACGCGGTGTAGAGCATGTCGCGGCATTCGCCTTCGTCGGCCGGCGCCATCACCGTCATGTTCGGCAGGCAGCGCAGATAGCAGAAGTCGAAGCTGCCGGCGTGCGTCGGACCGTCGGCGCCGACCAGCCCGGCGCGATCGATGGCGAACATCACCGGCAGATTCTGCAGCGCGACGTCGTGGATCAGCTGATCGTAGGCGCGCTGCAGGAACGTCGAATAAATCGCCACGACGGGCTTCATGCCCTCGCACGCGAGTCCCGCCGCGAACGTCACCGCGTGCTGTTCGGCGATTCCGACGTCGAAATACCGCGCCGGATATTCCTGCGAAAAGCGCACCAAGCCCGAACCTTCGCGCATCGCCGGCGTTATGCCGACCAGCCGCGGGTCGCGTGCGGCCATGTCGCAGATCCAGTCGCCGAACACCTGCGTGTAGGTCGGCTTGGCGGGCGGCTTGGCGACGATGCCGATCTCCGGATCGAAGCGCGTGACGCCGTGATAGAGGATCGGATCCGCTTCCGCTTTCGGATAGCCTTGTCCCTTGCGCGTAACCACGTGCAACAGCTGCGGTCCCGACAGCAGCCTTACGTTGGCCAGCGTCTTGCGCAGCGTTTCGATATCGTGCCCGTCGATCGGGCCGATGTAATTGAAGCCGAACTCCTCGAACAGCGTGCCGGGAAGCACCATCCCCTTCATGTGCTCTTCCCAGCGCCGCGCCAGCGCCTGCACCGGCGGCACCCTGGCCAGCATTTCCTTGCCGCCGCGGCGCACGTAGTTGTAGATGCGTCCCGACAGCAGGCGAGCGAGATAGCTGTTCAGCGCGCCGACCGGCTCCGAGATCGACATGTCGTTGTCGTTCAGGATCACCAGCAGGTTGGTGTCCATCACGCCGGCGTTGTTCAGCGCCTCGAAGGCCATGCCGGCGGTCATGGCGCCGTCGCCGATCACCGAAATCACGTTGCGCTTGCGCCCCATGAGGTCGCTGGCAACCGCCATGCCGAGGCCGGCGGAGATCGAGGTCGAGCTGTGCGCCGCGCCGAACGGGTCGTATTCGGACTCCGAGCGTTTGGTGAAGCCCGAGAGGCCGCCGCCTTGGCGGATGGTCCGGATGCGGTCGCGACGCC
>DATASF010000219.1:0-9481 GCA_036269335.1 Casimicrobiaceae bacterium | reverse complement strand
TCCCCGATCCGCTCCTCGAACCGCTGCGTCGTCGCGTACGTCAGCCCCTCCAGATAGCTGTAGCTGCTGTCCGGCTTCTGCGGCCATGGCTGGCCGTTGACGATGACCACCTTGTCCCGGTAGACGACCTCGTCGCCCGGCAGGCCGACCAGACGCTTGATGAAGTCCTGCGACGGATTGATCGGGTAGCGAAAGACGATGACGTCGCCGCGCTGCGGCTGGCCGGTCTCGATGATCTTTCTCTCGATGATCGGCAGCCTGATCCCGTACGCGAACTTGTTGACCAGGATGAAGTCGCCGACCTCCAGCGTCGGGCGCATCGACGAGCTCGGGATCTTGAACGGCTCGGCGACGAACGAGCGCAGCAGGAACACGATCAGCAGGACCGGGAAGAAGCTCTTCGGATATTCGATCCACCACGGCTCGGGCTCGCCCACCCGGCGCCGGCGCGCGAAGATCAGCCGGTCGGCCAGCGTCATCACCCCGGTCAGCACGGTGAGCAGGAAAAGGATCAGTGCAAAGTTCATCGTATCGCCAGCCGTTTCTGGATTTTTGTTGCGGTGCCGGTCATTTCTCGCCGACCTGGAGAATGGCCAGGAACGCCTCCTGCGGAATCTCGACGCTGCCGACCGCCTTCATCCGCTTCTTTCCCGCCTTCTGCTTTTCGAGCAGCTTGCGCTTGCGCGTGACGTCGCCGCCATAGCATTTGGCCAGCACGTTCTTGCGCAGGGCCTTTACGCTCTCTCGGGCGATGATCTGCGCGCCGATTGCCGCCTGGATCGCAACGTCGAACATCTGGCGCGGGATCAGCGAGCGCATCTTGGACACCACTTCGCGGCCCCGGTACTGCGCGTGCGCCCGGTGCACCATCACCGACAGCGCGTCGACCCGGTCGCCATTGATCAGGATGTCGAGCTTGACGACGTCGGCGGCGCGGAATTCCTTGAAGTCGTAGTCGAGCGACGCGTAGCCGCGCGACACCGACTTCAGCTTGTCGAAGAAGTCCATCACCACTTCGGCCAGAGGCAGCTCGTAGGTCAGCATCACCTGCCGGCCGACATATTGCATGTTCTTCTGGGTGCCGCGCTTTTCGGTGCAAAGCGTCAGCACCGGGCCGACGTACTCCTGCGGCGTCAGGATCGTCGTCGTGATGATGGGCTCGCGGATCTCCTCGACATGCGACAGGTCGGGAAGCTTCGACGGATTCTCGATCTCGAGCAGCGTGCCGTCGCGCAGCAGGACCTGGTAGACGACCGTCGGCGCCGTCGTGATCAGCTCCATGTCGTATTCGCGCTCGAGGCGCTCCTGCACGATGTCCATGTGCAGCAGGCCGAGGAAGCCGCAGCGGAAGCCGAAGCCCAGTGCTTGCGACACCTCCGGCTCGTAATGCAGCGACGCATCGTTCAGCTTGAGCTTTTCCAGCGCGTCCCGGAGACCCTCGTACTGGTTGGTCTCCACCGGGTAGAGCCCGGCAAAGACCTGCGGCTTGACGTCCTTGAAGCCCGGCAGCGGCGCTGCCGCGGGGCGCGTGGCGAGCGTCACGGTATCGCCGACGCGGGCGGCCTTCAGCTCCTTGATGCCCGCGATGATGAAGCCGACCTCGCCGGCCGACAGCGAGTCGCGCGCCACCGACTTGGGCGTGAACACGCCGACCTGCTCGCAGTTGTAGATCGCGCCGGTGACCATCAGCCGGATCTTGTCGCGCGGCTTGAGCGTTCCCTCCATCACCCGCACCAGCATGACGACGCCGACGTAGTTGTCGAACCAGGAATCGATGATCAGCGCCTGCAGCGGCGCGGCGGGATCGCCGGTCGGCGGCGGGATGCGCGCTATCACCGCTTCCAGGATGTCGTCGACGCCCTCGCCGGTCTTGGCGCTGGCGAGAATCGCGTCGTGCGCGGGCAACCCGATGATGTCTTCGATTTCCTCGATCACCCGCTCCGGCTCGGCCGAAGGCAGATCGATCTTGTTGAGCACCGGAACCACCGTCACACCCTGCTCGGTCGCCGTGTAGCAGTTGGCGACCGTCTGCGCCTCGACGCCCTGCGACGCGTCGACGACCAGCAGCGCCCCCTCGCACGCCGCGAGCGAGCGCGAGACCTCGTAGGCGAAGTCGACGTGACCCGGGGTGTCGATCAGGTTGAGGTGATAGATCGTGCCGTCGCGCGCAGCGTACCGGAGCGCCGCGGTCTGGGCCTTGATCGTGATGCCGCGCTCGCGCTCGAGATCCATCGAGTCGAGGACCTGCGCCTCCATCTCCCGCTCGGCCAGGCCGCCGCAGCGCTGAATGAAGCGGTCGGCCAAGGTCGATTTGCCGTGGTCGATGTGCGCGATGATCGAAAAGTTGCGAATGTGCTGCATCGGTTCCAAAAGAAAGGGGCACCGCGAAGTGCCCCTCCTTTGCTATGCCCTTGGCCGTGGCTTGCGTCGGAAGACCTTGAATTTTAGCCGATTTATGCCTCTAAAGCGAGTTTGCCTCGACCGGCTGCGCAAGAGCCGCATCGAGCGCGCGGGTGTCCAGCCGGTAGTGACACACTTCCCGGCCGTCGGCGAGGAGCACCGGGACGAGCATGCCCCAACGCGATTCGAGCGCTGGATCGGCGTCGATGTCGATTTCTTGTACCGGAACGTCGGCGGCGTGCGCAGCCAGCGCCGTGCGCATGTCGTCGCACAGATGGCAATAGGCGCGGATGAGCAGCGTCAGCCGGACCGGGGCCGCCGGCGCTGGGTCGAGCTCGGGTCGGCTTCCGCCCGCCAACTATTCGGTCGTGCCGTTGCCTAGGCGGACCGTCGAGAAGAACTGCTGCTGGCCGCGGCGCAGCTGGAAGGTGACCGAAGTACCCTTCTCCAGCTTGGCGATCAGCGCATTGACCTGCTCGGCGGACTTCGCCTCGATCGTCGCACCGCGGCTGATCACCGCCAGAATGACGTCGCCCGGCTGGATGTCGCCGCGCGCGGTGCCGCGGATGTCCTCGACGACGACGCCGCTCTTGATCTCGAGGTCCTTCTTCTGCTCGTCGGTCAGGTCCGACAGCACCAGTCCCATGCGATTGGGCTTGGCTTTCTCCTTGCTCGGCGCGGTGCGGCGCGCCGGTCGCGGCGACTCGTCTTCCTTGAGCTCGGCAACGGTGACGGTCACGTCCTTGGTCGCACCCTTGTGCCAGAGCTGCAGCGCGATCTTGGTGCCCGGCCTGACCTGGGTGATGATGCGCGGCAGCTCGGACGAGGTGTTCACCGGCCGCCCGTCGACCTTGGTGATGATGTCGCCGGCCTCGATCCCCGCCTTGTCGGCCGGGCCGCCCTTCTCGACCGAATTCACCAGCGCGCCGCTCGCTTTGGCGAGTCCGAATGCGTCGGCGGTCTCGCGATTGACTTCCTGGATCTGCACGCCGATCCGGCCGCGGGTGACGCGGCCTTTTTCCTGGATCTGCTTGACGACATTCATCGCCACGTCGATCGGAATCGCGAAGGCGAGCCCCATGTAACCGCCGGTGCGGCTGAAGATCAGCGAGTTGATGCCGACGACCTCGCCTTTGAGGTTGAACAGCGGTCCGCCGGAATTGCCCGGGTTGATCGGTACGTCAGTCTGGATGAACGGGACGAGATTTTCGTTCGGCAGCTCGCGCCCCTTGGCGCTGACGATGCCGGCGGTGATCGTGTTTTCCAGGCCGAACGGCTTGCCGATCGCGGCTACCCACTCGCCGACCTTGAGCTTGTCAGGGTCGCCTATCGTCACTTTCGGCAGTCCGGTGGCCTCGATCTTGAGCAACGCGACATCGGTTCGCTTGTCGGTGCCGATGACCTTGGCGCGAAATTCGCGCTTGTCGGTCAGCTTGACCATCACCTCGCTGGCGTCGTCGACGACATGGGCGTTGGTCAGCACATAGCCGTCGGCGGCCAGGATGAATCCCGACCCGGTCGACTGCTGCTCGAAGTCGCGCGGCCGCGCCTGTCCGCGCGGGATCTGCCCGAAGCGGCGAAAGAATTCGTAAAACGGGTCGTCCTCGGAAATGTCGGGCATCGCCTGCCGGCGCGCGGTCTGCGTGACGTCGATACTGACCACAGCCGGACCCTGCTGCTCGTAGAGCTCGGTGAAATCCGGCAGCCGGCCCGACTGGGCGAGCGCCGCGGGCATCAGGGAAAAGGCGCCGGCGAACGCGCCGAGTACGGTCCAAACGCGGAGTCTCATTGCTGTCGCTTCCTGATTGTTATTGGCGTCGGGCCAACAAAGTGGATTTTAGCGCAGACCGGAAATCACTGGCGGCGTCCGACCGAATACGCGATCTGACGCACGGTCGCGCTGGGCGCTTCACCCAGAACCGTTACCAGGTAATCGTCCAGCTGCCGGCTGTACACATTGATCCCGCCTTGTTGCGACAATCCGACCGGTTGCGGCGTCGCCGGCGTCGGCTCGACAAAGACGGAAATGGCGACCAGGCCATCCGAATAAACGATGTGCGCGACCTGCGCCGTCTTGCCGCGCAGCGTGCGAAAGCCTTCGACGATCTTGGTGAAGCCCGGAGGCAGGTCGCGAACTACCCAGCCCGTTTCCTTCGGCGCGATGTCGGCGGCCGCCGACTCGCGCACCTGCCAGTCGGCGGGCACGGTCGCGAACGGCGGCTTGGTCGCGTCCCGATCGAGCCGCACGCCGATCTGTATGTCGCTGAACGCGAACTGCTCGACCGGCTCGTTTCTTTCGTTGAGCAGCCGCGCCTTGAGCAGGAGGCCGCTGCCGATGTCGGCCCAGAGCTTGTGGCCGTAGCGCGCTCCATCCTTGGGTTCGAAGATATAAGCCTGGGTTTCCAGCCCGGCGATGCGCGCGACCTCGGCCTTGCGGAATTGATAATAGGTGGCCAGCGTCGCCAGCTGCTGCGGAAGCAGCGACGGGAATGCGTTGTGCATGCTTCGCGGCTCGACCCGTATCACCTTGGCATCCGGGTAGTAGCAGCGCACCTGCTCGCCGTTGCGGATGATCTCGCGTGCCGGGCCGTCGAGGTTGTACAGCTTTTCCGACTCGCCGGACGAGTCCGACAGATGGTAGAGACGTGAAGTCTCGATGCGGCCGCCGTGCTGATAGACGATCGTGCCGACGTAGTTCAACTGGCGCGCAGCCGTTGCCGCGCGCTGCAACCAGTCGGCCGCGTCCTGCGCGAATGCCGTGGGGACGACGAGCAGCGTGACGGCGGCGGCCCCGATGCCGCCGCGCAGCCGGGCGGGCCACTGCCGCCGGGCCCGGGCGCTACCGACGCGCATCCGGCTCGTTAGCCGAGACCGCGCGCAAAGACGGGCCTATGCCCTGGATCGCATTGGTCGGCGAGTATTCCTGGTGCACCAGCACGTACTCGTTGTCGACCGCGGGCCGGGCGTCCGCCGCGCGCACGCTGACAGCCTGTCTGGCGCTGGCGATCGCCGCGACCGGCGCCGGCATCGTCGTCAGCGCGACCCAGCCGACGACGCTCACCGCCGCGACCGTCGCCGCCAGCGCGAGTGCGATGGCGCGCGGCGCGGGTGATCGCCGCGGCGGCGCCAGCACCGTCGGCTCGGCCGCGAACAACTCGACGAATCGATTCGAATCGAGTCCCCGCGACGCGACTCCGCGCACGGCGTCCCCGATCACGTGATAACAAACCCAGGTCGCGAGACCCTCGGCTCGACACAGGCTGGTGACGACGGCCTCGGCGCGCGCGGGCTCGAGCTCTCCGTCGATCAGCAGCGAGATTTCCTCCGGCGTCGGCGCCGTCGGTCCGCCGTTCTCGGCGCCGAATCCTGTCTTGAAGTTGCCCATCACCATCTCCGGTCCTTGTCTGTCCCCAAAAGCGGTCGCAACTGCTCGGCGATCGCTTCACGCGCCCGAAAAATCCGGGAGCGCACCGTGCCAATCGGACAATTCATCGCGTTGGCAATCTCTTCGTAACTCAAGCCTTCGATCTCGCGCAACGTAATCGCTGTGCGCAGGTCCTCGGGCAGCGTCTCCATCGCCTTGTTGACGGTAGCCGCTATCTGCTTGCCGTGCAACTCGTCTTCCGGCGTCGCCGAATCGCGCAGCTGCTCGGCGTCTTCGAAATTCTCCGCCTCTTCGTTGTCGAACCCGGTGGACGTCGGCGCCCTCCGGCCCATCGCGACCAGGTAGTTCTTGGCCGTGTTGATCGCAATGCGATAAAGCCACGTATAAAACGCACTATCCCCGCGAAACGAAGGCAGCGCGCGGTAGGCCTTGATGAATGCCTCCTGCGTCACGTCCTCGACTTCGCCCGGGTCGCGCACCAGCCGCGACAACAGCCGTCCGAGCTTGCGCTGGTACTTCAGCACCAGCAGCTCGAATGCGCGTTTGTCACCCCGCTGCGCGCGCTCGACCAGCTGCTGATCTACTTCGCGGTCAGCCATCCGCGGCCATTCCCTGAGTCAATCGTTATTATCGCCACACCGGATCCGGTGGGCGTGAAACCCGCCGGCAGTATAGCCGAGCCGTCAGGCGCGCCACGCGATCGACTCAGGCAGGCAGCTTGCATCCTAGACCGTCCGCGCTGCGGGAAGTTCAGTCCCGCCGCGGAACCAGCGACATGCGCGGTCAACCGCGTTGCTCCAGCGCAACAACGGGCTCGACTTTGCCGGTGACGATGCCGCGGTAGTTGCGGATTGCGGGCTCGCGCCAGGCCGAAAGCTCGGCTCGCTGCGCGTCGTCGAGGAGGCCCAGCTGCTCGAGCACGGCGACCGTCGCCGGGTGCAGCCCGCGCGCGTTGCCGTCGGCGACTTTGATCGCGATTCCCCAGCGCTTGCTGCGCACGCCGATCGCCTGGACGCCTTCCGCGCCGACCTTGCTGACCCAGTCGCCGCGGCCGGCGCGCATCAAGGTGAGGTCGTTGCGCCTTTCGCCGGACACCATTTCAGGATGCGCGCTCATCGCGGCGGCAAGCGTCAGCGGCGCGTGTCCATACCGCGCGTCTTCGGTCCCGGCGAGACGCGCGTAGGCGAACGCCAGCGCGGACAGCGGCACCGCGTAATTGGGCGCCGAGCAACCGTCGATTCCGGCGACCAGGCTGGCCTCGGCGACGCCGGTCAGGTGGGCGACCGACTGACGAACGGCGGCCTGCAGCGGGTGATCGAAGGCGAGGTAGGTTTCAGTCGGCAGTCCACAGTGCCGGCAATAGGCCAGCATCCCGGTATGCTTGCCCGAGCAATTGTGCTGCAGCGGCGAAAACGCAACCCCGGCGGGGGGAAGCTCGTCGCGCGCGGCGTAGAAGAGCGGCGGATGCACGCCGCACTGCAGCTGGCCGGGCTCACACCCGGCGCGGCGCAGCATGTCGGCGACGCCGGTCACGTGGCGTGGCTCGCCGGAATGGCTGGCGCAAAGAAGCGCCACCTGCTCGCTCGAAAACCCGAAGCGCTCGACGCCGCCTGCCGCGACCAGCGGCACCGCCTGCAGGGGCTTGAGCGCGCTTCGCGTCATCGTGAGGAACGACGGGTCGCCGGCGGCGTACAGAACGCGCCCGTCGCGGTCGACGACCGCGACCGATCCGTAGTGGATGCTGTCGGTCGCGTCGCCGCGCGTCACCCGGGCGAGCGCAACGTGCGGCGGCGCGGCGGAAAGCGCGCCGCTCAAGGGAATGTTGGCCAATGGAGTATTGTGGGAAAAACTATCGATTTTACCCGTAACGGTGCATTTTTCCGAGAACGAGCGACGATTGCGGAAACATCGGGCGCGCAGCGGCGCTCGATCGCTCCGAAGCCCTGAAGCTTCGCGCCGACGGCCGGACGCGCGTCCGCTGCTACCGATCCAGCGCGCCCCGGATCTGCTCGAGCGCCGCCGGGTCTTCGATCGTCGTCAGATCGCCAGGATCGCGACCCTCGGCCAGCGCCTGGATCGCGCGCCGTAACAGCTTGCCCGAACGCGTCTTGGGCAACAGCGTGACGAAATGCACGGCGCCTGGGCGGGCGATCGCGCCGAGCAGGCGATCGACCGTGCTCAGGACTTCGGCGCGCATCCGGCCGGCGCCTTCCGCGGTGGCGACCAGCGACGGATCCTTGACCACGGCAAACGCCACCGGGACCTGGCCCTTGACCGGATCGGCGACGCCGACGACGGCGACTTCGGCGATTCCCGGATGCCCCTGCACGGCTTCCTCGATTTCGCGCGTGCCCAGCCGGTGGCCGGCGACGTTGATCACGTCGTCGGTGCGGCCGAGAACGAAGTAATAGCCGTCGGCATCGCGTACCGCCCAGTCGAACGTCGAGTAGACGCTGCGGCCGGGCAGCGTCTCGAAATACGTCTGCACGAATCGCCGGTCGTCGCCCCAGACCGTCGTCATGCACCCGGGCGGCAGCGGCGGAACGATCGCGAGCACGCCCTTCTGGTCGGTGCCGACCTCGGCGCCGGTCACCTCGTCGAGCAGCCTCACGTCGTAGCCGCACACCGGAAACGACGGACTGCCGAACTTGCGCGGCGTCTCGGCCAGCCCCAGCTGCGCCGACAGAATCGGCCAGCCGCTCTCGGTCTGCCAGTAGTTGTCGACGATCGCCACACCCAGCGAGTCCGCCGCCCAGCGGGCCGTCGGCTCGTCGAGCGGCTCGCCCGCCAGGAAAAGATAGCGCAGCGACGAAACGTCGTGCGCCTTCATGAACGCCGGATCCTGCTTTTTCAGCACGCGTATCGCCGTCGGCGAGCTGAACATCGTGCGAACCTTGTGCTCGGCGACGATCTGCCACCAGACGCCGGGATCGGGCCGGATCGGCACTCCCTCGTACATGATCGTCGTCGATCCGTTGAGCAGCGGTGCGTAGACGATGTACGAGTGGCCGACGACCCAGCCGATGTCGCTGGTGGTGAACATGGTTTCACCCGGCGCCACGCAGAATATGTCGCGCATCGACGCGGTGAGCGCCACCGCATAGCCGCCGGTGTCGCGCTGCACGCCTTTCGGATTGCCGGTGGTGCCCGACGTGTACAGGATGTACGAGGGCTCGGAGGACTCGAGCCAGACGCAGGACACGCTCGCCCCGGCGTGCTGCGCGGCAAGCGTCGCATAGTCGAGATCGCGCCCGGGCGTGCGGCTCATCGCCGCGTCGATGCCGCGATCGACGATGATCACGCGGGCCGGCGGATGTGCCGCCAGGCGCAGCGCCTCGTCGACCAGCGGCTTGTATCGCACCGGCTTCCCGGCGCGCATGCCGGCGTCGGCGGTGACCAGGACCTTCGGCTGCGCATCGTCTATCCGGGTGGCGAGACTCGCGGCGGCGAATCCGCCGAACACGACCGAATGTATGGCGCCGATGCGCACGGTAGCCAGCATCGCGACGACCGCTTCGGGGATCATCGGCATGTAGATCAGCACCCGATCGCCGCGGCCGACGCCTTGGGCTTTGAGTATCGCCGCGAAGCGATTGACCTCGGCTGCGAGCTCGCGATAGGTGTAGCTGCGCCGCGTATCGGTTTCGGTCGAGATGTAGACCAGCGCCGGCTGCGCGCTGCGCTCGGCCAGGTGCC
>DATASF010000218.1:0-11275 GCA_036269335.1 Casimicrobiaceae bacterium | reverse complement strand
ACTCCCGACGTTAGCGGACAGGATGGGTGTCGCAAGAGCGGACTGACCCGGCACTAGGTCGAAGGTCTGGCCATTGAGTTGGGCGCCGGTCCAGACCATCGCGCTCCATGAAATGTTGTCTCCAGAGTCGCCCAAATGGATGGTCAGATAGAACGGCGCTCCCCCAGCCTTCTGCGGGACCATGTTCGTAACCGAAACCGTCGAATTCGTGAATGTCGCCCTACCACTCGCAGGCTGATCTACGCCGACAATCTTCGCGCCGGTGGCCGTGAGCTGGAACGAGCTGATCGTCGAATTGCCAAGGCTCTTCAGGGAGGCTGTCACCGCTAACGGTGCCAACGAAGTCATGTTCAGACTGTATTGCTTCTTGTCGTTGGCGGCGACGCTAGGTAACGCGAACGCCATGGTCGCGACCGCCGCCAAGACACCAAGCAAATTGCGCGTGTTCTTCATGCATTTCCCCTCTTGACTTGTTCGAACTACCGTGCCGGCAACCGCGAAATGCCCTGCACACCGGCCGGTCATTCGTCGGACGAGGCGTAGTTGTACTCTGGTCCGCATTGTTGTTCAAGGTGGGTTTTCGGCATTTAAGAATTGCTTGATTGCTGTAGATGCCAATGACATTTTCAGCGAAGCAACCAAAAGACTTTGTCATGGGGAAAGGGTCGATCAGCGCAACCCGCCCCTGCGAAAAGGTCGAGAGATGTAGCGCGCAACTTCCGTCCCGCTCCGACTGCCGGCGGAATCCGGTCGACGGCTGAGCGAGCTTCCGCCGACGGCGTGAGCCAGCCAGCACAACGCGCGGCGAGCCGCCCGGACTTGACGTCCGAACGATCGTTCGGTACGCTATGCCGAATGTCGAACGATCGTTCCTACTTGGCGGCGTTGCAGGACTATTACACGCGGCACCACGCGTTCCCGTCGTACTCGTCGATCGGATCCCTGCTCGGGCTGCGCTCGAAGTCGTCGGTCGCGGCGCTGGTGGCTCGCCTCAAGCTGGGCGGATACATCGAGTCGACGCCGGATCGCCGGATCGCGCCGACGCGGCGCTTTTTCGAGCGGCCGCTGGCCGACGCGCCCGTCCAGGCGGGCTTGCCGAATCCGATCGACGATGCACCGGCCGATGCGCTGACAATCGACGACTACCTGATCGATCGCCCGTCGCAGACGGTTCTGGTGCGCGTGAAGGGCGACTCGATGACCGATGCCGGCATTTTCGAAGGCGACCTGGTCGTCGTCGAAAAGCAGAGCACCGCGCGCCGCGGCGACATTGTCATCGCCATCGTCGACAATCAGTTCACGTTGAAGCGACTGGATCTCGAGCGCGGCCAGTTCATCCTGCGCCCCGAAAACAAGGCCTACCCGGTCATCCGGCCGGAGGGCGCGCTGGAGATCTTCGGCGTCATGGTGGGGCTGGTCCGCAAATACAACTGACGGCTGACGCGAGGCGGCGCAGTGCGCTCGTCAAGCCTCGACACGCGCGACTTCGACCAGCACGTCGTAGAACGTCGCCGCGCGTCCCATGTCGGTCAGCGCCTGGCCAGTCACCATGTTCGCGTTGGTGCCGTCAGGAGACAGCTTGCGCCACCAGATCGAAGGCGCGACCACGACACCCGGCCTCGTGCGGTCGGTGACGCGCGCGGTGACGACGAACGCGCCGCGATCGTTGTAGATGCGCACCTTGTCGCCGCCGACTATGCCGCGCGCCGCCGCGTCCTCGGCGTGAATATCGAGCCAAGGCGTCTTTTCCGTTTCCAGAAATACCGGCAGCCCGCCGAAGCTCGAATTGAGCGCATTGCGCGCCGGCGGTGACAACATCGCCAGCGGAAAGCGGCGGGCGAGGGCCGGATCGCTGATCGCCGATTCGCGCGGTGGCGTATAGGTGGGCAGCGGGTCGAGTCCCTGGCGGCGCAACGATTCCGAGTAGAACTCGCATTTGCCCGACGGAGTCGGAAAATTGCCTTCGGCGAATGGGGCATACGGCGAAGGCACGTTCAGTCGCTGCCAACCCTGCGTCTTCAGTGTTTCCCAATCGATGCCTGCCATGCGCGGGTGCCCGGCGACGAATGCATTCGCCGCCATGCTCTCGTCGGTCTCGGCGAAGCAGGGTTCGTCGAATCCCATCCGTGCGGCAAGCAGCCGGAACACCTCGGTGTTCGGCTTGGCTTCGCCCAGCGGCGCGATCGCCGGATTGTTGGCCAGCGCGTACAGGTGACCGTACGAAGAGTGTACGTCCAGGTGCTCGAGTTGCGTCGTCGCCGGCAGAACGATGTCGGCGTAATCGGCTGTGTCGGTCAGGAACACATCGTGCACCACGCAGAACAGGTCCTCGCGCGCGAAGCCGGCGACGACCTTGCCCGAGTCCGGCGCTACCGCGACAGGATTCGAGTTGTAGACGAACAGCGCGCGGATCGGCGGATCGCGTGCCTCGAGCAGCGCGTCGCCGATGGTCGACATGTTGATAGTGCGCGGCCGGTTCCAGATCAGGTCGGGGCGTTCGAGCGCCGGCGTGTTGATCGGATAGGTGCCGCTCGAAGACAAGAGCGCGCCGCCGGCGGCGTGACGCCATGCACCGATCAGCGCCGGCAGGCATGCGACCGTGCGGATCGCCATGCCCCCGCCGGCATGCCTTTGCATGCCGTAGTTGAGTCGGACGACGGCTGGCGCGATGCCGCCGTAGTCGCGCGCGAGTGCAAGGATCTTCGTTTCGGGCAATCCGGTGATCGAAGCGACGCGCGACGGCGGGTAGTCGCGCACGCGATCGGCCAGCGCATCGAATCCCAGCGTGTAGCGGTCGATGTAATCGCGGTCGAGCAGATCCTCGGCGATGAGGACGTGCATGACACCCAGAGCGAGCGCGGCGTCGGTCCCCGGCATCAGCGCCAGGTGCTCGTGGCATTTTTCGGCGGTTTGACTGCGATACGGATCGATCGCGATCAGCTTCGCGCCCCGGCGCTTGGCCTCCTGCACGCGGGACCAAAGGTGCAGGTTCGATACGACCGGGTTCGACCCCCAGATCAATATCAGCTTGGCGTTTTCGAATTGCTCGAGGTCGGTGCCGATCGATGCGCCGATCGTCGCGGCGTAGCCGGCCTTGCCGGCGGTTGCGCAGATCGTGCGATCGAGCAGCGACGCGCCGAGCTTATGAAAGAATCGCCGGTCCATCGAGCTGCCTTGCAGCAGTCCCATCGTCCCCGCATAGCTGTAGGGCAGAATCGCCTGCGGGCCATCGGCCGACCGGGCGATCGCCTCGAAGCGCGAAGCGATCGCGTCCAGCGCTGCATCCCAGCCGATGCGCTCGAAGCGACCTTCGCCCTTGGCGCCGACGCGCCGCAGCGGATGCAGCACGCGCTTTTCCGAATAGGTGCGCTCCAGATAGCGGGCGACCTTGGTGCACAGCACGCCGCGCGTCGTCGGGTGATCGGGATCGCCTTCCACCTTGACCGCACGACCGCCAGCTACCGTCACATGCAGCGCGCACGTGTCAGGGCAATCGTGCGGGCATGCACCGCGGATGATCGCGTGTCCGGACGCTGGTTTGGCTGAACGGTCGAGTGGCATCGCTGGATCCAAAGGATGATCGTATTGTAATCCGGGCCGCACGGGACTCGCCCGTGGAGATTGCTTGCGCTATCGTTCCGGGGAGGCGAATTCAGCGGAAGGCATGCCGTGGCAGAACTCCTTCGGACGATCGCTTTACGCTCGGGTGCGGCGATGCCGGTGCTCGGCTTAGGTACCTGGCGCATGGGCGAGCGTCGCGACCGGCGTGTACGGGAGATCGCTGCGCTCCGGGCCGGCATCGAGCTCGGCGTGACCTTGATCGATACGGCCGAGATGTACGGCGAGGGCGAAGCCGAGACTATCGTCGGCGAAGCGATTGCGGGTCAGCGCGAGCGGATGTTCCTGGTCAGCAAGGTCTACCCGCACAACGCCACCCGGCGCGGCGCGGTCGCCGCCTGCAAGCGCAGCCTCAAGCGGCTCGGCACCGATCACATCGATCTGTACCTGCTGCATTGGCGCGGCGACGTACCGCTTGCCGACACCGTCGCCGCATTCCAGGCGCTGCAGGCCGACGGCAGCATCCGCGCATGGGGTGTGTCGAATTTCGACAGCAGCGACCTCGAGGAGCTGCTGGCGCTTCGCGGCGGGGATGATTGCGCGGCCAACCAGGTGCTCTATAACCTCGGCGCACGCGGCGTCGAATGGGATCTGGTGCCCCTCTGCCAGCGCGCCCGCATCGCGCTGATGGCGTATTCCCCGCTGGACCAGGGTCGATTGCTGCGGGAGCGCGCGCTACAGACGGTTGCGACGCGAATCGGCGCGACGCCGGCGCAAGTCGCGCTCGCGTGGCTGCTGCAGCAGCGCGACGTTGCGGTCATTCCGAAGGCAGCCGACATTGCGCATGTGCACGACAATTTGTGGGCGGCGAATCTGCATCTCGATCGAGCTGCGCATGAAGAGCTCGATCGCGCCTTCCCTCCACCGCGCCGCGCGACTTCGTTGCGCATGCTTTAGCGCGCGCCTTGCCGCAGGGCGGCAGGCGGGTCGACGTTGCGTCAGCGCCCGCAGGACGCGCCGCGAGGGCACGCGGGACGAGCCGCACGCGGCGGCTTCGCTCAAACAATCAGGTATTTGTGCGTCTGGAGATCACTCGACCGGTGCCCATGGCATGGATGTTGCGTAGCCCTGTCCATCAGGGCCTCGGCCCAGCCGAATCCAACCTCGTTGAGGAGTTAGCCGTGCTCTATACCTACTACGATTACCTGGACTTGCCGCCCGGTGCATCGGCAGCACGCATCGAAGCCGCGTACCAGACGATCAAGCAGCGGCTGGACGCGCGCACCGACGAAACGCTGGTGCGGCTGATTCACGAAGCGCACGCCCTGCTTTCCGATCCCGAGCAGCGGCATGTCTACGACGAGGAGCTGGAGCGCAGCGCCGCCGCGGCCGACGCCGAGCTCAAGGCAGTGCTCGACGAGCAGGCGAGGACTCCCCGGACGCGCCGCGTGCAGGATGTTCCGACGCCGTTGCTGGCGGCGATCCGCGCCTGGGCGGCATAACAGCATCGACCGTCCGGACGATCCTTCGGACTGATCCTGATCGGCACGGCAGTGACAGTATTGACCCGCCGCGATGCGTGATCGACTGCCTTCGCGGCGGAGCGACCGGATACGGACAAACAACAAGCGAAGAGGCAGCAGCGTGAAGAAATGCCAGAATTGCCAATTCTACGATCGCAAGGACGGGCGAACGACCGACGGTCGCACGACGATGTGGGGCCAGTGCCGGCGCCATTCGCCGATGCTCAGTCCCCATATACCCCAGAGCGCCAAGGCCTATGTCGTCGAAGGCATCTGGCCCGTGGTGCGTGACGACGACTGGTGCGGCGAATGGTTCGCGCCGGCCCCGAGCAGTCTGCCGCGAACACACGGCATCATCAATGGACAGGAACTGATGGCCGCCAGCGCGTCGGACAACGGATCGCGCAGCCCGCCGGAATTCAGGCCACTCGCGGCGGTCGCCGGCGACGACTGAAACCCAGTCCACGTCTTCGCGTGCCGGAGGCACGCGGATACGTACGCCTCAGCTGCTCTTGATGTCCCGCGCCTTGGATTATGTCGCGATTCGCGCGCGACGCGCAGCGCGTTTAGTCGGCCGCGCCGGGTCGGATACCATGGCGGGCAATGAACGCTCTCCTGGCCGCGCTTGCCGATGGCGCGATCGCCGTCACTCCCAATCGACGTCTTGCCCGACGCCTTCACGCCGAGTTCGACTTGAGCGCTGCGTCCAGCGGACAGCGCGCGTGGCCGACGCCGGCAATCCTGCCCTACACGGGATGGCTCACAGCGCTCTGGGAAACCGTGCTCGCGCACGACGCCGTGGCCGAACCGCGGACGCTGTTGAGCGCGGCGCAGGCCATGGCGCTGTGGCAGCGCGTCATCGAGGACTCGGGCGCGGCGCTCGCCGACGTGCGCGGCGCCGCCGCACTCGCATCCGAAGCGTGGTCGCTCGCGCACGCCTGGGGAGCCGGCGGCGAAAGCTGGCGTAGCTGGCGGCAAGCGGGCGACGAGCAGGACCCTTCGCAGTTCGCCGCGTGGGCCGATACGTATCTGGCGCGGACCCGCCGGCTCGGCGTGCTGGACATCGCGCAAGCGGCCGACGCCATCGCAACGCACGCGCCGGTTATCGGCGCCGACTCCCCGACGATTCTTCGGGTGGGATTCGTCGAGCTCTCGCCGCAACAGACGCGGCTGTTCACTGCGCTCGCAGGCGCGGGCGCGACCTTGCGCGACGTCGAAAGCCTGCCGGCGCGAGACGCGCGGGTCTCCCGCGCGACAGCAAGCACACCGCGCGACGAAATCACTGCCGCGCTTTGCTGGGCGCGCGCCATCGCGATCGAGCGTCCGGGAGCGCGGATAGGCATCGTGGTCGAAGATCTTGCCGAGCGCCGCGACGACGTGCTGGCGCTGGCGCAGGACATCCTCCACCCGGCGTCGATCCTGCCTGCTCAATCGCGAATCGGCGCACCGTTCGACATCTCCCTCGGTGTGCGTCTCGCCCAGGTTGCTCTGATCGGGACAGCGCTGGATTTGATCGCATTGACCGACGCGCCGTTGACGCTCGCCAGCGCGGCGACGCTGCTGCGCTCTCCCTATCTCCCGGACGCCGATGCGCTGTGGCCGCGACACGCCGCTCTCGAGCGTGGCTGGCTCGAGCAGGGCATGCGCGCGATATCGCTGGGCGATACGATCACGGCGTTCGCGCCGTATGCCGCCGAGCTTGCGGCCCGGTGGACCAGCGGCCGCGACGCGTTGCGCGCTGCGCGTGCGACGACCCCGCGCGAATGGGTCGATCTCTGGCGCGCGTGGCTCGCCGATGCCGGTTGGCCCGGTTCGCGCGCACTCGACAGCGCGGAGTTCCAGGCGCGCGAAGCCTGGGAAAAGCTGCTCGGGCAGTTCGCATCGCTCGGTGCGGTCGCGCCGCGACTCGGCGCGAGGGCGGCGATTGCCGCGCTGCACGCGATGGCGAACGAAACCGTGTTCCAGCCGGAGGGCACCAATGCGCCGGTCCAGATCCTGGGCGTCCTGGAGGGCGCAGGCCTCGACTTCGACGCGCTGTGGATCGCGGGCCTGTCGGCCGACCGGTGGCCCGCGGCGCCGCGTCCCAACCCCTTACTGCCGATCGCCTGGCAGCGCGAGCGCGGCCTGCCGCGCGCCAGCGCGCAGCGCGAACTCGAATTCGCCCGGCTGCTGACCGACCGATTCGCGCGCGCCGCCGACGAGGTCGTGTTCAGCTCGGCGACCGGGCTCGACGATCCACCGCTATCACCGTCGGCTCTGGTGCTCGCCTATCCCCAACGGCCGCAACAGCCCGCGCCAGAGACCTGGTCCGCCTCGATGGCGCGAAGCGCAGCCCTCGAAAGCCTCGTCGACGAACGCGCGCCCCCGGTCCCGCCCGGATCGCCCATCCGCGGCGGCGCGCGGGCCATCCAGACGCAAAGCGATTGTCCTTTCCAGGCGGTGGCGCGCCATCGCCTCGGCGCGCAAGCGTGGCCGACTGCCGGACCCGGTCTTGCGGCCTTTGAACGAGGGCAACTCGCGCATGCGACGCTGGCAGCATTCTGGAGCGCAATTCCCGATCGGACGAGCCTGCTGGCGCTCGAAGCCGGCAGTCTCGACGCCGCGATTGCAGTGGCGGTCGACAAAGGCATGACCTGCCTGCGCGCGACGCGGTGGCGCAACGTGCCCGATGCGGTGCGCGCGGCCGAGTCGCGCCGCCTGAACCGGCTGTTAAGCGCATGGCTGGATATCGAGCGGGCGAGGCCGCCTTTCTCCGTTGCCGCGGTCGAGGCGCGGCGCGACCTGGTGCTCGGTGGCATCGGTCTTCGGATGCGCGTCGACCGGATCGATGCCCTCGGCGACGGCGGCATCGCGATCATCGATTACAAGACCGGCGTGCTCAAGCAACCCAAACCCCAAAAGTGGTTCGATGAACGACCGCGCGCATCGCAACTCGGCACCTATACGCTGGCGCAACGCGCGGCCGAGCCTCTCCTCGCGGTGCGCGCCGTCGTCCATGCCGAGCTTCGCACCGCAGGCGTCGCCGCGTCGGGTCTTGTCGCCGATCGCGCGGCGTGGCCCGCGCTGATGAACGTCGCCAACGCCGGGCCCTTTTTCGATTGGCGCTCGCTCGAGTCGTGGTGGGAGGCGCATCTGGGCGCGCTCGCGACCGAGCTCGCCGGCGGCGTGGCGACCGTAACGCCGCGTCTGAAGCCATCGCCATGCCGCATCTGCGGCCTGCAGGCGCTCTGCCGCATCGATTCGGTCCGCTTCGAAGAGCCGGAAGACGATGGCGACGCCTGAATCGAGCGGTCCGTCCGACCGCGCTGCCCGCGAGGCGGCGCTCGATGTCGCGCGCTCGTTCATCGTCCAGGCGCCGGCCGGGTCGGGCAAAACCGAGCTCCTGATCCAGCGGTTCCTGGCGCTGCTCGCGCGCGTCGAGCGGCCAGAGGCGATCGTCGCGATGACGTTCACGCGCAAGGCCACCGGCGAGATTCGAGCGCGGATCATCGATGCGCTGCGGGAAGGCGCCGGTGACGCGCAGCCGGACCGGCCGCATCGCGCGCTCACGTGGCGATTGGCCCGCGTCGTGCTGGAACGCGATGCGGCACTCGGGTGGGAACTGGTCGCGCATCCGGCGCGGCTGCAGGTCCACACGATCGACGCTCTGTGCGCGACATGGATGCGGCAGGCTCCGATGGCCGTGAAGCTGGGCGCCATGCCCAGGCTGATCGAACGCGCGGAGGCGCTGCACGCGCGCGCGGCGCGGGCGGAGCTCGATGCCGCAGCGAACGACGATCCCGCCTGGCAGCGCCTGCTCGACTACCTGGACAACGACGGCGATCGGTTGAGCGCGCTGATCGCCGAAATGCTGGCCCGGCGCGACCAGTGGCTCCGCCACGTGATGGGCGGCGATGCCGGCGCGCTGCGCGTCCGCCTCGAGCGCGCGCTGGCTACCGAGATCGCGCACAAGCTGCAAGCCGTCGCGGCACTGCTGCCGGCGACCGAAACGCGCGAGCTGCTCGACCTTGCGCGCTACGCCGCGATTCATTTGTCGGCATCCGATCCCGCCCATCCGCTCGCCGCGCTGGCGCAGCGCGGTGCGCTGCCCGATGCGCGGGCCGAATTGCTCGGCGACTGGCGCTCGCTTGCCGACTGGCTGCTTACCAAAGACGGCGATTTCTACGCCGCCATCAGGATTACCCAGGGTTTCCCGGCGCGAGGCAACGCGCGCGACGCCGGCGCGGTAGAGCGCGACGCGCAAAAGCAGGCGATGATCGAATTGCTGCGCCGCCTTGCTGCGGTGCCCGGCCTTGCCGGTGCGTTGCACGGCGTACGCCAACTGCCCCCGCCGCGCTACGACGAGACGGCGTGGGGCTTCGTCGCGGCGCTGCTCGACGTGCTGCCGCGTGCCGCGGCGCGCTTGCAGCTCGTCTTCGCCGAGGCGCGGGCCATCGACTTCATCGAGGCCAGCCAGATCGCGCTGCGCGCCCTGGGCGAGCCCGACGCGCCGTCCGATCTTCTGCTGCGTCTGGACATGCGCATCGAGCACCTGCTCGTCGACGAATTCCAGGACACGTCGCTCTCGCAATACGAGCTGATCGAGCGCCTGGTCGCAGGCTGGACCCAGGACGATGGCCGGACTCTTTTTGTCGTCGGCGATCCGATGCAGTCGGTCTACGGCTTTCGTGAAGCGGAGGTCGGCTTGTATCTGGACGCACAGCGACAACGGCGGCTGGGCGAAGTCGCGCTCGAACCGCTCGTCCTGCAGTGCAATTTCCGCTCGCAATGCGATCTGGTCGGATGGGTAAATCGGGTTTTTGCGCAGGCACTCGACGCATCGCCGCGCGCGACCGACCGCATCGTGGCGTTCGGCGCGGCCACTCCCGTGCTGCCGGCGGAGCCTCTGCCTGCCGTTACGATCGAAGCGTGCACCAGCGACGCCGATGAGGCGGCGAAGGTGGTCTCGCATGTCCGAGCAGCGCTGGCCAGCGGCGCCGAGGTCGCGATCCTCGTGCGCAAGCGCGGCGACCTGGCGGAAATTCTTCCTGCGCTGCGAGGCGCCGGCATTCCTTTCGCTGCAGTCGATCTCGATCGGATGGCAGATCGCCAGACGATCCTCGATCTCGCGTCCCTGACCCACGCTTTGATTCAGCCCGAGGACCGGCTCGCATGGCTTGCGTTGCTGCGCGCGCCCTGGTGCGGGATGACGCTACCCGACGTTTTCGCGCTCGATGCCGCGACCGGCGGACGCAGCCTGTGCGAAGCGATCATTTCACACCGCGTCCCTCTGCAGCGGACCCCCGCCGGCATGTCGGCGGACGGAGCGCATCGGTTGCAAAGACTGGCTGCGACCATCGCGCCGGCCGTCGCAGATCGCGGGCGCATGCCGATCGCGGCGACCGTCCGCGGGGTCTGGCTCGCCCTCGGCGGTCCGGCCTGCGTCGGGGAGCCAAGCGATCTGGAAGCGGCCGACCGCTATTTCACGTTGCTCGCCGAGCATGCCCCCGGCGCCGACGTGTCCGACTGGAACGCCTTTCTCGACGCGCTGGCCGCGACCTTCATCGAGACCGGCGCCGGCGCCGACGCGAAGGTCCGCGTCATGACCTTGCATCGCGCGAAGGGCCTCGAATTCGACGTCGTGATCATGCCTGGTCTGGCGCAGGCCCCGGGTAGCGGGACTCCGCAACTCTTGCGTTGGCGCCGCCGTGCCGGAGGACTGCTGCTGGCGCCGATCGGCGCCAGGCACGTCGCTCTGGCCGAAGGGGACCCGGTGTATGCCTACCTGAACACCCTCGCAGCCGGCGAGGAGGCCGACGAGCTCGTTCGGCTGCTCTACGTCGGGTGCACACGCGCCAGAAGGCGATTGCACTTGACCGCCGTGCTCGGCGTCGAGGCGGACGAAAGCGGGCGGCTGCGCTGGCGCAAGCCTTCGCGCGGGACCGCGCTTTCCGCGCTTTGGTCCGCGGTCGAGGCCGATCTGGATCCGCCGCCTTCGCCCGCGGCCATCACGACGTCGTCAAGCGCGTCCAGCGGCGTGCCGCTGCTGCGCCTGCCGCTCGGGTGGCGGCCACCGGCGCTGCCGGATCCGCTGCCGACCGGAGCCCGGGCGGCCGCCCGTGACCAACCGCTGGTCGAATTCGACTGGGTGCGCGAAACAGCGCGCCAGATCGGCATCGTCGCTCACCGGCTGTTGCGCCAATGCGCGGACGAGG
>DATASF010000217.1:0-13197 GCA_036269335.1 Casimicrobiaceae bacterium | reverse complement strand
GCATGCTGCTGGGTACGCTGGTCAGCGTTTGCGCGGTCGCAGGATTGCTGTTCCTGCTGCTGGCGGTCAAGCGCCTGCGGCATCGGCGTCTCGGTGCCTGCGCGATGCACGGAACCTCGGCACTGGTGATGTTCCTGGCGGCGATCGCCATCGGCCTTCTCGGCGTCAACCTGCTGACTTATCACCGGCTGACGCACGAGCAGCCCGCGCTCGAGGCCCAGTTCAAGCGCAGCGGCGAAGCGCGCTATGCGGCGCTGCTCACCTACCCGTCGGGCGAGACGCAGGAGCTTGCCCTCAACGGCGACGAATGGCAGGTCGACGCGCGGGTGCTCAAATGGACGCCGTTTGCCGATATTCTGGGGTTCGACACCGCCTACCGGCTGGAGCGCATCAGCGGCCGGTACAGCGACATCGCGCGCGAGCGCGACCAGCAGCGCACCGTCTACGCGCTCAATCCACCCGATCGCGTCGATGTCTGGACGCTGGTGCGCGCTTCGCGGCGCTATGTCCCGTGGGCCGATGCGCTGTACGGCAGCGCCGTCTACGTGCCGATGAGCGACGGTGCGCGTTATCAGGTCGTCGTCTCGCAAAGCGGGTTGATCGCGCGGCCGCTGAACGAGCCGGCGCGCCAGGCTGTCGGCGCCTGGAAGTAGCCCCGCCAGCGACCTGATCGCGGGTTCAGTGCCGCTGCGCGAGCCGCCGCGTGAGCTCGCGCACGGCGTCGGGCGCGGCGGCGGCGTCCTGACTAGCCGCCATCGCATCGACCAGCCGCGCCACCATGCCTTCCTGCGGCAGCGACACGCCGAAATGCACCAGCGTATCGCCGCGATAGATCGCGAGCGTCGGAAAATTCTCGACGTCGATGTCGCCGCAGACGTCGCTGTCATCCTCGATGTCGAGCCAGACGAAGCGCATGCCGGGACGCTGGCTCGCGATGCGGTCGAACGCGACGCGAAACTCGGTGCAGGTATCGCACCAGGCGGCGCAAAGGCAGACGACGATCATGGCGGCGGGCGTGGGCAGCGGCGCGTCGATAGCGCATGCGCAGCATACTACGCGGCGCGAGGCGATCGAAAGCGGGTTGCCCCGCGGGCGGGGCCGTGCTGCAATCGGCTTCTTGCCTGTGCTGCAAAGGCCCCGTCCGGATGCGGCTTTTCGTCACCCCTTTCACCGATCTATTCGCCGGCCTGCAACGGTCGACCGACGCGATCGGCGCGCGTGCGCTGCCGCTGCTGCTCGTCGCTTGCGCAGCAGGGTGGTGGCTGTACGTGCCGGTGCACGAGCTGATGCACGCGTGGGGAGCGCAGCTGGGCGGCGCGACGGTGACGCGGCTCGACATCGACCCGATCTACGGCGCGCGGTTCCTGCAGCGCGTCTTTCCCTATGTGCAGGTCGGCTCGGCCTATGCCGGGCAGCTCGCCGGCTTCGACACGCACGGCAGCGATCTCGCGTACACCTTGACGGTCTTCTTTCCGTTCTTGCTGAGCATTGCGATCGGCATTCCGCTGCTGGTTCGCGCCGCGCGAGCACCGGCGCCCGGCGTCGCGTCGACCTTGCTTTTCGGTTTCGCCTTGCCGATCGCGTGGGCGCCGATACTTTCGATCGGCGGCGACTATTACGAGCTGGGCGCGATCGCGGTTTCGCGCGCAGCGGCGATGTTCGGCGTCGACGGCGAAAGCTGGCGCGGCGACGACGTCGTTGCCATCGTCGGACGCCGGCTCGGCGGCGGCGCATTCTCCTGGATCGACCCAGCCGGCGTGGCGGCCTCGCTCCTCCTGGGCATCGTCCTCGCCTTCGTCACCTATGCCGCCGGCCGCGCGGTGGCGTCGATGCTGGCCCGCGACCGGCGGGCGGCCTAGCGGATTACAGCCGCTGCACCACCGGCTCGCCGCTGCGGCGCGCGATGTCCGCCGCCTGATCGTCGCCGATCTTGCCGACGGCGAAATAGGTCGCCTCGGGATGGGCGAAATAGAATCCCGACACCGATGCCGCGGGCAGCATCGCAAAGTTCTCGGTCAGCGCCATGCCGATCCCGGTCGCCTGCAATAGATCGAACAGCGGCGCCTTGACCGAATGATCCGGGCACGCCGGATAGCCGGGCGCCGGCCGGATGCCGCGATATTCCTCGCGGATCAGCGCGGCGCCATCGAGGCGCTCTTCGGCCGCGTAACCCCAGTACTCGCGCCGCACCATCATATGGAGCCACTCGGCGAACGCCTCGGCCAGGCGATCGGCCAGCGACTTCAACATGATGGCGTTGTAGTCGTCCTTTGCCGCCTCGAATTCGGCCAGTTTTTTTTCGATGCCCAGTCCCGCGGTGACCGCGAACGCCCCCAGGTAGTCGGCCACACCCGAGTCCTTCGGCGCGACGAAATCGGCCAGGCAGTAATTGGGCTTTCCCGAAGGCCGCTCGTTTTGCTGGCGCTGATTGCGCCAGGTCAGGGCGACGCGCTCGCGCGCTTCGTCGGCGTAGAACTCGATGTCGTCGCCGACCGAATTCGCCGGCAGCAGCGCGATCGCGCCGTTGGCCGTCAGCCAGCGGCCTTCGACGATGCGCTTGAGCATCGCCTGCCCGTCGGCCAGCACGTTGCGCGCCGCTTCGCCGACAACCGGATCGTCGAGAATCGCCGGATACGGCCCGGACAGCTCCCACGTCTGGAAGAACGGCGCCCAATCGATGAACCGGGCGAGCTCGGCCAGGTCGGCGCGGCGGATTTCGCGCCGGCCGATCAGCGCCGGCCGCGGCGGCAGGTAATGCCGCCAGTCGATGCGCAAGGCGTTGGCCCGCGCGGCGGCCAGCGGGATCAGCGGCGGCCCCTTTTTGCCGGCGTGCTGGACGCGGATCTTTTCGTAGTCGGACGCGACCTCGGCGACATAGCCGTCCTTGAGCTCGCCCGACAGCAGGTTGCTGGCCACACCTACCGCGCGCGAAGCGTCGGGCACGTAGACGGTGACCCCGCCGTAGTTCGGCGCGATCTTGACCGCGGTGTGCACGCGCGATGTCGTCGCGCCGCCGATCAGCAGCGGCAGCGACATGCCGAGCCGCTGCATCTCGTGCGCCACGTGCGCCATTTCCTCGAGCGAAGGCGTGATCAGCCCGGACAGTCCGACCAGATCGACGTTGCGCTCGCGCGCGACGTCGAGAATCTTCTGCGCCGGCACCATCACGCCCAGATCGATGACGTCGAAATTGTTGCACTGGAGGACGACGCCGACGATATTCTTGCCGATGTCGTGGACGTCGCCCTTGACCGTCGCCATCACGATCGTTCCCTTCGGCTTGCCGGCGTCGCCCGACCTCGCTTTCTCCGCCTCGATGAACGGGATCAGGTGGCCGACCGCCTGTTTCATCACGCGCGCGCTTTTCACGACCTGCGGCAGGAACATCTTGCCGGCCCCGAACAGGTCGCCGACGACGTTCATGCCGGCCATCAGCGGGCCCTCGATCACCTGTATCGGCTTGCCGCCCTGCGCCTCGATCTTGCGCCGCGCTTCCTCGGTATCGGCGACGATATAGGTCGTGATCCCCTTGACCAGCGCATGCGACAGCCGCGCCTCGACGTCGGTGTTGCGCCACGCCAGATCCTCGACGACGTGCTTGCCGGCGGTTTTGTACGTCTCGGCGAACGTCACCAGGCGCTCGGTCGGGCTTTCGCCGTCGGCGCGCTTGCGATTGAGCACGACATCCTCGACGCGCTCGCGAAGCTCCGGATCGATGTCGTCGTACACGCCGAGCTGGCCGGCATTGACGATGCCCATCGTCATGCCCGCCTTGATCGCGTGGTAGAGGAAGACCGTGTGGATCGCCTCGCGCACCGGGTCGTTGCCGCGGAATGAAAAGCTGACGTTGGACACGCCGCCCGACACCTTGGCGTGCGGCAGGTGCTGCTTGATCCAGCGCGTCGCGTTGATGAAGTCGACGGCGTAGTTGTTGTGCTCCTCGATGCCGGTCGCGATGGCGAAGATGTTCGGGTCGAAGACGATGTCCTCCGGCGGAAAATCGGCCTGCCGAGTCAAGAGCTCGTAGGCGCGGCGGCAGATATCGACCTTGCGCTCGAACGTGTCGGCCTGGCCTTTTTCGTCGAAGGCCATGACGATCGCCGCGGCGCCGTAGCGCCGCACCAGCCGCGCCTGACGCAGGAACTCGGCCTCGCCCTCCTTCATCGAGATCGAGTTGACGACGGGCTTGCCCTGCACGCATTTGAGCCCCGCCTCGATGACCGTCCACTTCGACGAATCGATCATCACCGGGACGCGCGCGATGTCGGGCTCGCCGGCGATGAGGTTCAGGAACCTGACCATCGCCGCCTTGGAATCGAGCATCGCCTCGTCCATGTTGACGTCGATCATCTGCGCGCCGTTTTGCACCTGCTGGCGGGCGACCTCGACCGCGCCGGCATAGTCGCCGGCGAGGACCAGCTTGGCGAATGCGCGCGAGCCGGTGACGTTGGTGCGCTCGCCGACGTTGACGAACAGCGCATCGTCGCCGATCGTCAGCGGCTCGAGGCCGGCGAGGCGCATTGCGCGGGGCATGGGGTTGGCCTGTTGTTCTTGTTCGTCTCCCCACCGTCGGGGAGCGTCGGTGTCAGGCGGCCGCGTCGGCGGTTTCCTCGGCGGGAACGATGCGCGGCGGCAGATTCTTCACCGCTTCGGCGATCGCGCGGATATGCGCGGGCGTCGTGCCGCAGCAGCCGCCGACGATGTTGACAAAGCCGTTGGCCGCGAAATCGGCGACCAGCGCCGCCGTCGTCTCCGGCGCCTCGTCGTAGCCGGTGTCGCTCATCGGGTTGGGCAGGCCAGCGTTCGGATAACACGAGACGAACGTGTCGGCTACGCGCGAGAGCTCCTCGATGTAAGGACGCATCAGCGCGGCGCCCAGCGCGCAGTTCAGCCCGACGGCGAGCGGACGCGCGTGCCGCACCGAATTCCAGAACGCCTCGGTCGTCTGTCCCGACAGCGTCCGCCCCGACGCGTCGGTGATCGTTCCCGACACGATGATGGGCAGGCGCAACCCGAGGCGCTCGAAAGACTGGTCGATCGCAAACAGCGCGGCCTTGGCGTTTAGCGTGTCGAAAACCGTCTCGACCAGCAGCAGGTCGACGCCGCCGTCGACCAGCCCTTCGACCGCTTCGCCGTACGCCTGGACCAGCTCGTCGAAGCTGACGTTGCGAAACCCGGGATCGTTGACGTCAGGCGAGATCGTCGCCGTGCGGTTGGTCGGCCCGAGGGCGCCGGCGACGAACCGCGGCTTGTCCGGCGTTTTCTTCGTCCAGGCGTCGGCGCATTCGCGCGCGATCCGCGCCGCCGCGAGATTGATGTCGCGCACCTTCGCTTCCAGCTGGTAGTCGGACTGCGCGATGCGCGTCGCGTTGAAGGTATTGGTCTCGATGATGTCGGCGCCGGCCTCGAGAAAGGCGTTGTGGATCGCGGCGACCACGGTCGGCTGCGTCAGCACGAGGAGGTCGTTGTCGCCTTTCAGGTCGTGCGTATGGGCGCCGAGGCCGCATGCGGGCGCGCCGCGAAAATCGGCCTCGCCCAGCTTCTCGGCCTGGATCATCGTGCCCATCGCACCGTCGAGGATCAGGATGCGTTGGCGCAGCAGTCCTTGCAGCAGCGCAGTCTTGTCGGTAGTCGTCATCGTGATACCCAAAAACAAAAACCCGTTCAGCTTGCACCGAGCGGGTTTCAGGCGAAAGCCGCTTTAGCTGGATTTGTATAGCGCCCGCAAGCTGCGGGGTTACCCCCGAATCAAATCGGCGCTGACTTAAGGTAAGGGCTGGACGCACCCTTGTCAACTGCGTGTCAACCGCGCGGCGCGATTCGGGTAATATCTTCGCACCGGTTCACCGATGGCGACGATGCTCGACCCCGATATCCAGCGTCTGCTCGACACGGTCTTCAACGTCCCGGCTGGCACCGAGGCTCCCGACATCGCGCAGCTGCGCGCCGCGGCGGAGACCGCGCCGGTGCTGCTGGGCGGCGAGCCCGAGCCGGTGGCGTCGATCACCGATGCGTTCGCCCCGGGCGAAGACGATCGATCGCTCCCGGTGCGCATCTACCGCCCCGCCGCGGCGGAACTGCTGCCGCTGCTCGTCTACGCGCACGGCGGGGGCTGGGTGACCGGCTCGCTGGAATCGCACGACCGGCTGTGTCGCATCCTCGCCAATCGATTGCGCGTTGTGCTCGTCGCCGTCGCCTACCGCTGCGCGCCCGAGCACGTCTATCCGGCGGCGCTGGACGATCTCGAAGCCGCCTGGCGCTGGGCCCGCGGCGAAGCGAAGTCGCTCGGCGCCGACGGCATGCGCTTCGCCGTCGCGGGCGACAGCTCGGGCGGCGGTCTTGCGGCAGCGCTGACCTTGCGCCTGCGCTCCGACGGTGCCGTTCAGCCGAACCTGCAGCTGCTGCTCTACCCGGCGTTGGACGCGACCTGCTCCCGGCCCTCGTATCGCGAATTCGCCACTGGCTACAGTCTTTCGGCGGGGCTGATGGCCTGGTACTGGGACGCCTACCGCGCGGGCGCGGCGAAAAGCGCCGTCGGCTTGTCGCCGCTCGCGGCCGCCGATCTGTCCGGTCTGCCGCCGGCAGTGATCGCCGTCGCCGAGTGCGATGTACTGCGTGACGACGCCCTGGACTATGCGGCGAGGCTCGAAGCCGCGGGCATCCCGGTCCGCGTGATCCGCTGCACCGGCATGATCCACGGCTTCCTGCGCTGGACCGGAGCGGTGCCGGCCGCGCATCGCTGGATCGAGGCGATCGCCGATGCCGGGCGCGCTGCACTGGGCAAGAACGCCTAGAGCGGCGCAAGGACGACGAGATAGTTCGCGATCGATTGTCGGAAACCAGCGTGGGAGCAAACCTGACCGGGTCGCGGCGACGTCTGCAGGACGGGGGCGCCGCCGACGCGCCCGCGCCGGCATGCGGCCCGTTGCGCGCCTCGTTCGACGAAGCGATCGCTCCCCGCGCCGACCCGGTCGAGGTCGCGTGGTATGAGGCCAGGCTTCCGCGCGGGGCCGGCGTCCTGCTGCACCCGTTCGCCGGACATGGCCGGCTGTTGATCCCGCTGTCCGAAGCGGGCTTTGCGCTGCACGGCGTTGACCCGTCGGCCGCGTGCCTCGCGCGCTGCCGCGCGCGCCTCGACGAGGCGGGACGCACAGCCGAGCTTTTCCGACAGGATGTCTGGTCGCTCAACCTGCCGTTTCGCTACGCGGCGGCGTTCCTCGCCCCCCGCACGTTCCAGCGGCTGAGCGATCGCCGTCGCGCACTCGATGCGTTGCTGCGCATTCGTGCTCACCTGGTCGAGCCCGGACTTCTGCTGCTTCCGTTCGACGTGCCCGCGCAGGCCGCGCATCCGCCGGGTGCGGCGGTCGTCGAATGGCGGATGCTGCGGCTGGCCGACGGCTCGCGCATCGCGCGCCGTTCCGAAACGCTGATCGACGTGGCCGCGCGGCGCAGTGAAGTGCACAGCCGCTTCGAACGGCGGCACGACGCGCGCGTGAGCGCACGCGAGGACGAGGTGTGCGAGGCGACCTGGTACACCGAGGAACAGGCGGCCGAGCTGGTCGCGGATGCCGGCTATCGCGACATCCGTCGCGAATCGCTCCCGTCGTTGCCGCCCGAAGACGGCGCTCCGGCGCAGCGCTTCGCTCTGGTGGCGCGCCTCTAGCGGCAGCCTTTCCTTTCGACAGACGCCGGTATCACCAGCTGCCGGAGCTGCCGCCGCCGCCCGAACTCCCGCCGCCGCCGGAAAAACCGCCCCCGCCGCCGGAGGAGAATCCGCCGGACGAGCCGCCGCCCGAGCTCATCACGAATCCGCCGATGCTGGCGTGACCCTTGGTCTTCAGATCGCTCGCCGCTTTCGCATACCACGGCTGCCGCGACAGGATCAGCTTGGCGATCGGATAGGCGACGACGTACGCGCCGAGCAGCCACAGCGCACCGCGCGTGCCGACGATGATGATCGGAAACATCGCCCAGAACGGAATCAGGAACACGTACAGAAACCAGCCGACGCCCGGCGTCATCACGCCGACGACGGTGAAGATTCCGATGATGCCGAAAATGAATGCGCCCAGCAGGATGCGCATCGGCCATGCGAGCTCAGGGCCGTCGATCTGTACCAGCGACTTGGCGCCGCTCGAACTCCCCGCCGGCTCGCTCGCCGGGGCCGGTTCGGCGCGGCCCTCGAGCTGGGCGATGATCGCGTCGACGCCGTCGCTTACGCCGCGATCGTAATTGCCTTCCTTGAAGCGGGGCGTCATCCGGTCGCGGATGATGCGGCTCGACGCGACATCGGTCAGCGTGCCTTCGAGGCCGTAGCCGACTTCGATGCGCATTTTGCGATCGTTCGGCACGACGATGACCAGCACGCCGTTGTCCTTGCCTTTCTGTCCGAGCTTCCAGGCATCGAACACGCGGGTCGCGTATTGCTCGATCGCCTCGCCGCCTATCGTCGGCACGGTCAGCACCGCGATCTGGTCGGTACTGGCATCTTCGTGCGCCTTGAGCGCGGCCGTCAGCTTGTCGCGCGTCGCCGGCGCGAGGATCTCCGCATTGTCGACGATGCGTCCGGTCAGATACGGGACGTCTGCCGCGAAAGCGGCCCCCGCCGCGACGACGTACGCGAACCAGACGAGCGAACGTGCGGCCGTCATCGCGGTCCCCTCTCCTGAATCGGCCGGTCGGGCAGCTCGTTGCCGCCGGGTGCCGCGCTCATCCCCTTGGCCAGCAGCAACGCCTGCATCCGCGTCAGCCCTTGCTGCAGGGCGCCGAAGCAGCGGCGCTCGCGCAACAAAGGCGTCATCGCGTCGATCACGGTGCGCCAGTCGGCGGCGTCGAGCCGCGCGTGCAGACCGACGTCGGGCAGGATTTCGACTTTGCGCTCGAACAGGCTGACGAGCAGCAGGATGCCGTTGCGCCCGCGGGTGGCGAACAACCCGCGGCGCAGGAAAAACGCCTGCGCATAGTGACGGACTTCCACATCGCGGCGCGTCGCGCGCAGGAATAGCCGCGCGTAAGGCGGTGCGGCGACGGCGAGCAGCGCGCTGGCGGCACCCGCACCCAGGATCGCAACCGCAAATATCAGTGCGTTCTCGGCACCGGTCCAGCGCGGCGACACCGCGTCCGAGACGACCAGCGCGAGGGCGGCGAACGCCGCGCCGAGAGCGAAGGCTTTCCACGGCAACTCGACATAGCTGTCGGCCTTGCCGATGACCGCGGTGACGAGCTGCACGCCGGTGTGCTTCTCCAGACCCGCGATCGCTTCTTCGAGAGCAGCCGATTCACCCGGATCGAGAAACGCCCGATGTGCCATCGGACGCCGCGTCAGCCGCCGTCAGCGTCGCGCAGCCGCAGCGACATGTAGACGACGCCGGGAATCGGATTGACGTAATACGGCGCGCAGGCGCGAAATCCTGTTTCCTCGTACAACGCGCGGGCGGCCTTCATCCAGTCCAGCGTGTCGAGCTTGAGCTCCCTGTAGCCAATCGCGCGCGCTTCGGCGAGCAGCGCGGCGACGAGCCTCCTGCCCCAGCCCTCGCCGCGGTGCGACGGCTGCACGTACAAGCGCTTGACCTCGCCGACCGCCGGCTCGGCGAGCGGCCGCAACGCGATGCAGGCGAATGCGTCGGCACCCTGTCCGGCGAGCAGCAGCCGCCCGAGCGGCGGCGCGTAGGCGCCGGGCAAGGTACGCAATTCCTCATCGAATCCCTGAAAGCACAGATCGACTTTCAGCCAGCGAGCGTATTCGGCGAACAGCGCGCGGGCGAGCGCGAAATCGCCCGCTGTCGTCGCCTCGCGAATCGACGCGGCGCTGGCCGGCGGCGCGGTGTTCAAGCCTGCTTGTCGCACGAGCCGATCTTGGTGTCGCTGCCCGGGAACTCGCTCTGCAGTTCCTTCAGGCGCGCCATCGCCTGGGCCGTGGGATCGCGCACGACCAGCATCGTCTGCTGCACCGATTGCGTACGCGGCTCGAGCCGCACGTTGGCCAACCCCTGCGCCTGCAGCGCCGCGAGCCGGTTGCGGGCGGCTTCCTCGCCGCGAAAAACGCCCAGCGAGATCGCATTGCGTTGCGGTCCGCTGTCGATGACCGAGACGTCCTTGATGCCATTGGCCTTGAGCTCGGCGAGGCGCTGGTCCGCCGCCGCGCGGTTGGCGGCAGGCGGCAGGAAAACCCAGTAGCTGGCGATGACCTCGACTTTTTTCTGGGTCATCAGGCGGGAAAGATCCAGCGGCTCGAGGCTAGCCAGCGCGCGGTTGCGGTCGGTGTCCGACAGCGGACCCCATTCGACGCAAACGTCGGCCAGCGACGCCGCCTTGGCCGGCCCGAGTGCCGCCACCTCCTGCGGCGTCAGCAGCTTGATCTTGTCGGGCTGGACCTGTTGCGACAGGCGAATGGCCTCGCCGCTGCCGAGGCTGTCGAGCTTGATATAACCGAACAGGCTCAGGTTGGCGAGCAGGAGAAGAAAGACCAGCGTTCTCATCAGGGCCTAGATTGTCGCCAGGCTGCGGGCCGGCGCGATGCGGCGATTATCCACGACCGGCACCGCCGCAGGAAGCGGCGCTTCGGATCGCAGGCCGGTCACGGCCGGCGCAGCGAAACCTCGCCGGTGACAAAGCGCAGCCTTCGGCCGCGATGGTCGAGCACCAGGGCGCCGCTGGCGTCGACGCCGACGACGTCGCCCGACGCGGTGCTGCCGTCGGGCAGGATGATCTTGGCTGCCTTGCCGCGAAACGCGTTGCGCCGCTGCCATTCGGGGATGAACGGCGCGAAGCCGTCGACCGCATAGCGATCCAGCATCGCCGTCAACTCCCGCACCAGCGCGGCCAGCAGCAGGTTGCGATCGATGACTGTTCCGTGCGCGATTGTTGCGAGGTCGGTCACCGGTTGCGCTATGCCGCGCCGCGCCGCGGGCGCCAGCCGCACATTGAGCCCGACGCCGATCACCGCCAGCGACGGTCCGAGCGCATCGCCGGAAAGCTCGATCAGGATGCCGCCGAATTTGCAGAAGCGATGGGTGAGGTCGTTCGGCCATTTGAGCTCGACGCCGCCGATGCCCACGGCTTCGAGTGCGCGCGCGAGCGCCACGCCGACCGCGAGCGACAGCCCGGCGAGAAAGCCCGCGCCCTGCTCGAAGCGCCAGCCGAGCGAGAAGGTCAGGCTGCCGCCGGCCACCGCGGTCCAGCCGCGGCCACGCCGGCCGCGACCCGCGGTCTGCCACTCGGCGACCAGCAGCCGGCGATGCACGTCTTCGCGCGAGGCGCGGCGGTTGAGCTCGCTGCTGGTCGAATCGACGGTGTCGACGACTTCGACCTTGACCGCTTTTGCCGCGGCACCGAGTGCCGCTACGATGGCGTCGCGATCGAGAAACGGCAGCGGATCGTGCAGCCTGTAGCCTCGGCCTCGGATGCGTTCCAGCTTGAGCCCGGCGGTGTCCGCCTCTTTCAGCACCTGCGATACGCGCGCACGCGACATCCCGACCGCGGTCGCCAGCGCTTCGCCGGAATGGATTTCTCCGTCGGCGAGACGCCGCAGCAAGCGAAAACCGAGTGGAGTGAGCACTTGTTGTCTGCTCGGCAGGTTTTGTTCCGGCGCCGGAAGGCGCCGCCGGTGTTCAGCCCTTCAGCACGCCGCGCCGGATCTGGTCCTGCTCGATCGACTCGAACAGCGCGCGGAAATTGCCTTCGCCGAAGCCCTCGTTGCCCTTGCGCTGGATGATCTCGAAGAAAATCGGCCCGATGACGGTGGTGGTGAATATCTGCAGCAGCATCTCATTTTTTGCCGGTGCGCCATCCAGCAGAATGCGCTCCTTCTTCAGCCGGGCGGTGTCCTCCTGGTGCCCGGGGAGCCGCGCCGCCAGCGCCTCGTAATAGGTGTCGGGCGTGTCCTGGAATTCGACGCCGCGCTGGCGCAGCGTATGCACGGTTTCGTAGATGTCGCCGGTGCCGAGCGCGATGTGCTGGATGCCTTCGCCGTGGTAAGCGACCAGGTATTCCTGGATCTGGCTCTTGTCGTCCGAGCTCTCGTTGATCGGTATCCGGATCTTTCCGCAGGGACTGGTCATCGCCTTGCTCTTGAGGCCGGTCAGCTTGCCCTCGATGTCGAAATAGCGGACCTCGCGGAAATTGAACAGCCGCTCGTAAAAGCTCGCCCATTCGTCCATCCGCCCGCGATGCACGTTGTGCGTCAGATGGTCTATCGTCACCAGCCCCGCGCCTTGCGGGCGCTGCTCGGCTCCGGCGATCGGCACGAAGTCGATGTCGTAGATCGATACGCCGGCGCCGTCGACCGGATAGCGGTCGACCAGGTAGATCAGCGAATCGCCGATGCCCTTGATCGCCGGGATGCTGAGCTCCATGGGGCCCGGATGCGCCTCGACGCCCCACGCGCCTTGCTCGATCAGCTTGGCGTAGGCGCGGCCGGCATCCTTGACGCGGAACGCCATCGCGCAAATCGACGGGCCGTGCACGCGGGCGAAGCCCTGAGCGAAGCTGCCGGGCTCGGCATTGACGATGAAGTTGACGTCGCCCTGGCGGTACAGCAACACGTTTTTCGAGCGGTGCTTGGCGATCGCGGCAAAGCCCATCTGCTCGAACAGGCGGCCGAGCGCCGCCGGATCGGGCGCCGCGTATTCGACGAACTCGAAACCGTCGGTTCCGAGCGGATTCTCCCAGAGCGAAGGCGCAGCCATGACTTTCATTTCTCCCGTCGGATCGCCGATGCATCCGAGCATACCGCCGCCCGGCGCCGCGCGCATCCGGCGCGACTCCGGCTAAGGACGCGGCGCGGACTAGCGCGCCACGATCTTCACGCCGGCGAGCTTCTCCTGCGCCTCGATCAGCGAGGCGATGTACTTGTCGCCGAAGCCCAGCATGTTGGCGTTGACCAGGCTCTGGTGCACTGCCTCGCCGACGATCGCCGGCGAGGGCAGCGCCTCCACCATGTGGGTGTAATAGCGCAGGTCCTTCATCGCGTTGACCAGCGTGAACTTGAGCCCGGAAAGATCGCCGCTTTCAAGCATCTTGCCGACCATCATCTGGAAGATTCCGGAGTTGACGCCGCCGGCCGACACGACCTCGTGCAGCTTCGCGATCGAGACCCCCGCTTTCGCGCATGCGGCGCAGGCTTCGGCGGTCGCCGTCGCGATCGCCTGGGCGAGGAAATTGTTGACCAGCTTCAGAATATGGCCGTGTCCGGGCGGG
>DATASF010000216.1:0-6668 GCA_036269335.1 Casimicrobiaceae bacterium | reverse complement strand
CGGTCACCGTTTGCGCGACGCCGGGAGCCGTGGCAAGCAGCGGCGCCAGCGCTGGCGGACAGTAAACGATGCAGCGGGCGCCTGCCCTCGCCAGCGGCGCGACGAAGCGCGCGAATTGCAAGGCGTCGCCCAGACCCTGCTCGGTGTAGAGCAGCAAAGTCTTTCCTTCCGGCGCCGCGCCGTCCCACGCCGGGCCGGCAAAGGCGTGCCGGCCCTTGCCGAGCTCGGACAGCGCGAAACGCGACTCGTACTCGCGCCAGCCTTCGGCATACTGTCCATCGAGCAGCAGCGCGAGGGCGAGATTCCAGTGCGCTTGCTCGAATTGCGGCTGCAGCGCGATCGCGCGGCGGAACGCGCTGATTGCGCCGTCGACGTCGTTGACCGATTGCAGCGCGAGCCCGAGGTTGTTCCAGGCCACCGCGTGTCCCGATTTGAGCGCGAGTGCCGCGCGGAACGCGGCAATGGCTTCCTGCTCGCGCTCGCCTGCCGCGAGCGCCAGTCCGAGGTTGTTGTGGAACTCGGGCTCGGCGGGAGCCGCGCTGACCGAGCTCTGGAGCAGCGGCAAGGCCGCGTCGATGTCGTTGCGCTGGTAGAGAAGCACGCCGAGGAAATGCTGTGCCAGTGGATGACGCGATTGCTTGGCGAGTACTTCCCGGTAGACTTGTTCGGCGGCCGCGGTATCGCCCCGCTGGTGCAGCGCGATCGCCTGGTGCACGCGATGTTCAGTCGCAGGCGAAGGCGCGGAATCCGGGTGCGTGGCCGGCGCTGGAATTGCGGGTGGACTGGCCGAATCCAGCGCGCCATGACAATTCTTGTAGCGCTTGCCGCTGCCGCAGGGGCAAGGATCGTTGCGGCCTGCAGCGGGGAGGACCGCGGCGCGAGCTTCTGCGGTGGCGAGGCCGTTCGCGGCGATCGGGTGCGCCGGCTCCTCGTCGAGAATCCGCCGGAAGATTGCCGATGCGGCGCGCCACTGAGCGAGCGCAAGGCAATTGAGGCCCAGCTGCAGACAAGCCCTGCGGCGCACGATCGATGGGGTGAATTCGGCGATGAGTTCGGTGAGCTCGTTTTCAGGCACGACCCGGCAGAAGTTGAACAGGCCGTGGAATCCGAACGGCGTCCCGATCGGATACGCAACCTCGAACGCAAACGCGTCAGCCAACGCCTCGGGCGCGAAGCGGATGCCGTGGTCGCGCTCGAGAAGACCACGGAATGTGCGGCAGATCGTCACGTCCTCCGCCCCGGTCAACACGATGCGCGGATCGCGCAAGGCCTCGAGCAGCTTGCGCGAGCGCAGCGAAAAGCCACCGTTGCCCACTCGCTGTCCCTCGGCCTCCCAGAACCACTTGGCACCGATGTAGTCGCAATCGAGGAAGTCGCCGCGCCACGCCGCCGGGTTCACCGCATAGCCATCCCATTGCACCAGCAGGACATGCGGCGTATCGACGTGATCGAGCAGCGACGCCAGCACGAAATGCGAATAGTCATCGCGCGACGTGAGCGTGGCGATCGCGCGGACCTCGATCCCTGGCTCGTCGACCTCGCGATCGGTAAGAAAAAGCGAGCGTGCAAACCGGATGCCGACCGCCGACCGCCGCAGCGCCCGCGCGGCCAGCGCGTGGTTCGCGGTGTCGATGCAGCAGAGCGTGACTCCTGGCAGATCGAGCATCGGGATGTGGCGCCAGCTCAGGCGGTCGCCGGCGCGACCTCGGCGGCAGGCTGCGTGTCGCCGGCGAGCTCGTGCCAGAGGAGCGCGCCGAGGACGACGACCAGCGGCGCCAGATGCAGCGTCGCGCGGTTGAGCGTCGTCAGTTCGAGCATCCAGCCCGACGCGTTGGTGAACCAGGTGACGAACAGCAGGAAGGCGATGCCGGTGCCGACGACGACGGAGAGTGGCGCGAGCCGCGGTCGTCCCAGGCGCCGCGCGCCGACGATCGCGAGCACGATGGCAGCGTACCAGAGCAGATTCCAGCTGCTCGACAACAGATAGGCATCCCAGAACGTGCGCCATCCGGGATCGAAGTCGGCATGCAGGCGGTAGCCGAGGATGACGACATTGGTTCGCGCCATCGCAAGCAATGCGAACAGTCCCACGGCGTACGCGATGCCGACGACCTGCAGTCCGCGGCGCGGCAGCAGCGCGACGACGACGCCAGGCAATAGCGTCAGCGCCCATATCAGGCCGGGAATCTTGATCAGCGGGCAGCAAAGTGCCAGCGCGAGTGCGAGCGCCGCGTCGAGCCGGTCGCGCCGCATCGCCCAGCGATAGAAAGCGAGCGCGGCCAGTGTATAGATCGTGGCCATCGGCAGATCGGCGTAACCCGCGAGCGCTGCGTGCGTGTCGAGCAGCGGGAGCGAGGCGACCAGGTACGCGCCGACCAGCGCGGCGAGCGGCGCAAGGCCTTCGCCGCGGAGCGCGCCGTAAACCGCGCAGGTGAGCGCGATCAGCAACAGCAGCCATGGCCAGTTCATCGCCGAATCGTCCCAGCGTCCGAGCGCGATGCAGCTCCAGACCTGCAGCAGCGGAACCGTCGCCGGGTAATTGGGCGCAGCATCGAAATAAGCGCCGCCGGGGCTCGCGAACCACTGCTCGGCGCGAACGAACGGAGCGATGCGGCCGAGCTCGTACCAGACGCGAGCCTTGGTCGCCCATTGCACCCACGCGTCCCACGGATAGAGCGGTTGCCAGGCGATATCGGCGGCCAGCAGCAGGAAGCGCAGCGCGAGCCAGCCGATCAACCCGGCCCAGACCACGCGCTGCCAGCGTGGCAGCGGCGGGCGCAGCAGCGAGCCGACGACGATGCGCATATCGACCGGGCCGATGCGTCCGGCGCGCCACGCGAACGCGAGCAGCGCAGCGGCGGCGAGCGCGAGCGGCAGCCCGATCGACGGCCAGCCAAAGGCAACGCCGAACGCGCTCAGCAAGCGCATCCACAGCGTCAACAACAGCGCGCCGATGCAGTAACCGAACCCCGCGCGAAGCGCCATCGCGCCGGCCGAATCGCTGCCCGAGCGCGGCCAGCCGAACGCCGCGAGCAGCGCCAGGCCCAACAGCCACGGCAGGATCAGCCCGGCGGTGAGCGCGAGATATTCCATCTAACGGATGGCGAACACGGCGCCGCCGCCTTCGGCGAACAGAACTTCGGCGTCGACCGGATGCCCGCCGTCCCAGCGCAGCTTTTTCTGCGCCGGATCGAACTGCACGCCTTTGCGCCTGAACACGACCAGATAGTCGCCGTTACGCAGCTTTGCCGCGTCGGGCATCGTGTTCCGGTACGGATCGAAGTAGACGTTGTACGGATACAGGTGATAGGCACCCCGGTCCCGAAAGTACAGCGCGTCCGCGGCCATGAATACGCGTACCGGCGGCGGCGGAAGCTTGTCGCGCGCTTTTTCGATGAACGCGAACAAGGCGCCGTCCTCGGCGGCGAGATGGCGCTCGCGCCATGACTTGCCGGCGTATTGCTGGAAAGTCGCATGTGCTTCGCGCATCAGGTTCCATTGCCAGGGGACATCGAGAATGAACCAGGCGCAAACGAACAGGCCTCCGGCGATCAGCGGCCGGAACGGGCCTATCGTTTGCGGCCACCACCGCGCCAGCACGGCATAAACGATCAAGGCGAGCCCGACGATCGCCGCCAGCGCAAAGGGTAAAGGCAGATCCTGCGCGTCGGCCCCGCCGTTGCGGCTGTTGATCGAGCCGCCGCTCCAGGGCTCGAAAGCCAGCCATTCGCGGGCGCGATCGCGCAGGATCTGCACGGCGGTCATCGGCTTGGCTTCGACGCCCCGAATCAGCATAGGCTGCGACAGGTCGCCGCGCACGATCAGCGCGAGACCGTTGATCCTGCCGATCCAGTTGGGATCGTCGGCAAGCGTGAGCGGAAGCAGGCGCCGGGCCTCGACCGTCAGCGCTCGGGTGAATGTGCGCCCGGGCTCGTACTCGTTACGCCAGACCAGCGCCGCGGCAACGCTGTCGGGGACGTCGGCCGTGTCCCACGCGACGGCCGCGTATCCGGCCGACCGGAACGAGGTCTGGATCGAGACGATGGCGATGCCTTGCGCGCCGGGGGCGCTGACCCGAAGGCCATCGGCGGTCGGCTGTCCGCCGCCTTGCGTCACCGCAAGCTCGGCCGCCGTCCAGCGCAAGGTCGGCAAGCTGCCGAACCACTTGCCGGGCACCGATACCGCGAGGTAGCCGACGACGCACAGTAAAGTGCTGGCGGCAAAGAGCAAGGCCCCGACCAGCATCGCTCGCGGGGGCGCAGCAGGCAGCGCCGTCGGCGCAACGATCGTCTGCGGAGCCGGCTCGGCGGCGGGAGAGGTCAAGCGGCGAGAACGGGCCCTAGTAGGCGTTGCGGCTGCGGAAGATGTGCATGACGGTCAACGCGAGAATGCGTAGATCGAACCACAACGACCAGTTGTCGATGTAATAGAGATCGTATTGTATCCGCTTGGGGAGGTCGCTGCTTCCGCGCAGATCGTTGACCTGCGCCCATCCGGTGATGCCGGCCTTGACCAGGTGCTTTTGCATGTACCCGGGGACGTCCCTCCGGAACTGGGCGATGAATTCCGGCCGCTCTGGCCGCGGGCCGACCAGCGACATGTCGCCCGAGAGCACGTTGATCAGCTGCGGCAGCTCGTCGAGGCTGTAGCGGCGCAGCATCCGGCCGAGGCCTGTGCCGCGCGGCGTATCCGGCCCAGACCAGACCGGGCCGCTTTGGGTCTCGGCGTTGACCGGCAGCGTACGAAACTTGAGCATCGTGAACGGGCGGCCGTTCGACGTGACGCGCGTCTGCCGGTAGAAGACAGGCGCGCCGGACGTGGCGAGGATCGCGACGGCGATGATGACGAACAGCGGCGACGCGAGCAGCAGAAAAAATGCGCCCAGCGCGTAATCCTCGGCGGCCTTCAGCATCCGGGCCGTGCCTTCGATCGGCGTGTCGCTGAGCCCGATGACCGGCATGCCGGCGATTTCGGAAAAGCTGTGTCGCAGCAACTCGAAGCCGAAAATGTCCGGCACGTACCGTATCTGGACCGAATGGCCGCGCAGCTCGGCCGCGACGCGGCGAATCTGGTCCTCGTCGCGCAGCGGCAGCGCGATCCATACCTGGTCGATGCCGCCGGCTTCGAGATCGCGACCGAGCTGTCCGATCGGACCGCACACCGGCACGCCTTCGATTGAGCTGCCAGCGAGCGCGGGCTCGTCGTCATAGAGGGCGTGAACGACCAGTCCGGTCCACGGTGCATGGCGCAGGCGCGTGACGACTTCCCGGGCAAGCTCGCCTGCGCCGACAATGCAGACATGGCGCAGGTTGTAACCGCGCCGGCGCAGCCAGCGCAGCGCAAGCCGCAAAGCGACGCGCATCGCGGCGTGCACCAGCAGCCCGGCCGTTGCCGACGAGGCGACCCACACGCGCGAATACGTGTCGCTGGTCTTGGTGAGGAACGCGACCGAGATGCCGAGCGCGACGACGACCGACCAGCCGTAGCTCAGCGCGCGCAGGTCGTCGGCGAGGCTGGCGCCGCGCTTGGGCCGATACAGCCCGGTCTCGGGAAACACGACGACGCTGAGCAGCGCGGCCCCGAGCAGCGCGACCCAGTAGTTCGCCGGCAGCACAGCGCTATCGAGGTACAACAGGTGGACGATCCAGCCGACGATGACGATGATCAAGGGGTCGGCGATACGCAGCAATCGATCGAACGTCGTCGCGTTGGTTTTGAGCAGATTGCGCGGAGCGAACATCGCGAGACTTTACACGCTCGGCCGGGAACGATGCTGCGCCAGGGCATCGGTCACGTAGGCCGAGAAGCGCCGATTGAACGTCTGGCGCGAAAAGCGTTCGGCATTCGCGCGGCACGCGGCAGCGGTAATGCGCTGGGCGGAAGCTTCGAATTGTCCGACCGCGGTGACGATCGAGGCGATCGTCTGTTCGGCGAACAGCACGCCGGTCGGCGCCGCGGCGTCGAGCCCGCGGATGGTTTCGGCGCTGCCGCCGCGGCCGAACGCGATCACCGGCGTCCCCTGAGCCTGCGCCTCGAGCGGCGCGATGCCGAAGTCTTCCTCGGCGGCGAACACGAATGCCTTGGCCGTGCGCAACAAGCGGTCACGGTGTGCGTCGTCTACGGCGCCGAGGAGGCGCACGTTGGGCGCGGCGAGTCTCGCCAGCTTTTTCATGTCGGGACCGTCGCCGGCCACGACCAGTTGCCGCGCCGGCATGGCGGCGAAGGCCTGCATCAGCAAGTCGACCCGCTTGTAAGGCACCAGGCGCGACACGGTCAGATAGAACGATTCCCGCGGCGGGCCGTTGACCTGGATCGCGGGAACGTCGACCGGCGGATAGATGACATCGGCGTCGCGGTGGTAGCGATTGCGTATACGCTCGGCAATGTATTCGGAGATCGCGACAAAGCGGTCGACGCGGGCCGAAGCGCGCAAATCCCAGCGGCGGAACCGGGCCAGCTGGAGACGCGCGAGCCATCCCAGCGCGCCGCGGTCGAGCCCCGTCTGCGCCAGGTACTGCGGCTGCAGATCCCAGGCATAGCGGGCCGGAGAATAGCAAAGGCAGATGTGCAGCTGACCCGGGCCGGTGCGAGCGCCCTTGGCAACCGAGTGCGAGCTCGAGATTACCAGCTCGTACGGCGACAGATCGAATTGCTCGATGGCCCGCGGC
>DATASF010000215.1:0-16698 GCA_036269335.1 Casimicrobiaceae bacterium | reverse complement strand
CGCCGCCTCAGCCTCCGGTTGTCAGCAGGTGCTCGATCCCGGAGACGATCTGGCCGGCGTTGGCCGGCCCGATGCGCTTGGTCAGCGCCTGCGCGAAGTCAGGCAGAAAGTCGCGAAGATCGCGGAGATTTTCGGCGCGTTGCAGCCGCATCATCATCAGGTAGCCGCGAAAACCGAGGTGGTTGTTGATCGCGTCGCTGATCCGCTGTTGCGCGGTGATGAAGCGCTGCACTTCGTCCTCGCTGCGCGGCGCGGCCTCCGCCTCGCCCGTGGCGGAGGACGGTGCGCTGAATCGCTTAGCGATCAGCCCGACCCGCTCCAGCGTGGCCAGCGCCGCGGCGTCCGCGCGCACCGCGCGTGCGCGCTCCAGAACCTCGGCGACTGTTCGATTGCCGTCGATCATGATCAACAGGCTACGCAGCGCGATCGGCAGGTTATGCGTGCGCTCCTTCAGCTCGCGCAAGCCTTCTTCGGTCTTGGCGTAGATTTCATCCGGATTCATCGTTGAGCTCCCGCTGGGCCCTCGCCGCGGTCTCCAAACAGCAGGAGATTATAGACGAGACCGGCAGTCGCGCAGCGTGGCGGAAGCGAGTTGAACCGTACAAGCTGCATAGTGTCGGCCCTCTGTTTGTGGAATAATCAAAACCGGCAGGCCGTGTTCCGCGATGCTCGATCCAACCTTGCTTTCCGCGCTTGGCGGCATACTTCCGCCGTCGGCTATCGTCGCCACGGCGGAGGGGACGCGAGCCTATGAATGCGACGGGCTGACGCTGTTCCGCGAGCAGCCGCTGGCCGTTCTGCTGCCGGAAAACGAGGCGCAGGTGGTCAGCATTCTTCGACTCTGCCACGCGGCGCGGCTGCCGGTGGTCGCCCGCGGTGCGGGCACCGGCCTGTCCGGGGGTGCCACGCCTTGCCGCAAGGGCGTCGTCCTGTCGCTGGCGAAATTCAAGCGCATCCTGTCGATCGATCCGCTGTCGTGCAGCGCCGTCGTCCAGCCGGGTGTGCGCAACCTGGCGATCTCGGAAGCCGCCGCGGTCCATGGGCTGTATTACGCGCCGGATCCGTCTTCGCAGATCGCATGCACGATCGGCGGCAACGTCGCCGAGAACTCCGGCGGCGTGCACTGCCTGAAGTACGGCCTGACCGTGCACAACGTCCGCAGAGTGCGCGCGGTGCTGATCGATGGCGACGTGGTGGAATTCGGCGGCGAGGCGCTCGATGCCGCCGGCTATGATCTTCTCGCGCTGATCACCGGATCGGAGGGCTTGCTGGCGGTCATCACCGAGGTCACGGTCAAGCTGACGCCGATGCCGCAGCAGGCGACCTGCGTGCTGGCGAGCTTCGACGATCTGGAAAAGGCGGGCGACGCGGTCGCGGCGATCATCGGGGCCGGCATCATACCGGCCGGACTCGAGATGATGGACAGGTTGACGATCGCAGCGGTCGAGCCTTTCGTGCACGCCGGTTACCCGGTCGACGCGGCGGCGATATTGCTGTGCGAATCCGACGGCACGACCGACGAGGTCGCCGACGAGGTCGCCCGGATGCGCGCTCTGCTCGAGGCGAGCGGCGCGACGACGATCGTGGTGTCGCAAAGCGAGACGCAGCGCCTGAAGTTCTGGTCGGGCCGCAAGGCCGCGTTTCCGGCCGCGGGCCGCATCTCGCCCGACTACTACTGCATCGATGGCACGATACCGCGCCGTTCGCTGGCGCCAGTGCTCAAGCGCATCGAAGCGCTGTCGCGCGAATTCGGCCTGCGCTGCATGAATGTCTTCCATGCCGGCGACGGCAACCTGCATCCGCTGATCCTCTACGATGCCAACGTGCCCGATGAAGTCGCCAGGACCGAGGCGTTCGGCGCGAGGATACTCGAGCTTTGCATCGAGGTCGGTGGTACGATCACCGGAGAGCACGGTGTCGGTCTCGAAAAGATCGATCAGATGTGCAGCCAATTCGCCGCGCCCGAGCTCGAGCGCTTTCATGCGATCAAGCGCGCCTTCGATGCCGAAGCCTTGCTCAATCCCGGCAAGGCCGTCCCGCTGCTGCATCGTTGCGCCGAGATGGGCAGGATGCATGTCCACGGCGGCCAGTTGCCGCACCCGGACCTGCCCCGTTTCTAACACCTGCGAACAGACGGACGAATAGACGCGAGAGCTGCCATCATGGAAGCGAAAACCATCGTCCGTCCCGATCCCGACGTCGTCGCGCGCGTGGTCGCGCAAATGCGCGGCGACTACGGCGAGCGCGCCGTGACCACGCAGGCGGTGCGCGAGCACCACAGTCATGGCGAAGGCCTGGCCGACGCCGCGCTGCCCGACGTCGTCGTATTCCCGCGAACGAACGACGAGGTTGCCGCCATCGTCCGCTTGTGTCATCTGTCGCATGTCCCCGTGATCGCATTCGGCGTCGGAACGTCGCTCGAAGGCCACGTTGCCGCGCTGTACGGCGGCGTCTGCATCGACCTGTCGCAGATGAATCGCGTGCTGGAAGTCAACGCCGAGGATCTCGATTGCCGCGTCCAGGCCGGCGTCACGCGCGAGCAGCTGAACGCCGAGCTCAAGGGCACCGGCCTGTTCTTCCCGATCGATCCCGGCGCCAACGCCACGATCGGCGGGATGGCATCGACGCGCGCTTCCGGAACGAACGCCGTGCGCTACGGAACGATGCGCGAGAACGTCATGGGGCTGACGATCGTGACTGCGGACGGCCGCGTGATCATCACGGGCGGCCGCGCGCGCAAGTCGAGCGCCGGCTACGATCTGACGCGACTGTTCGTGGGCGCCGAGGGCACGCTCGGGGTGATCACCGAGATCCGGCTGCGCCTGTACGGCGTCCCCGAGGCGATCGCGGCGGCGGTGTGCCAGTACCCGGACCTGGCCGGCGCGGTCAACACGGTCATCGCGGCGATGCAGACCGGCGTTCCGGTGGCGCGGATCGAATTGCTCGACGACGTCCAGATGGACGCCTGCATACGTTACTCGAAGCTCGAAGGCTACCAGGCGCTGCCGACGCTGTTCTTCGAGTTCCACGGCAGCGAGGCGGGCGTGCGCGAGCAGTCGGCGACGATGCGGGCGATCAGCGACGAATTCGGCGGCAGCGAGTTCCAGTGGGCGACGCTGCCCGAGGACCGCACGCGGCTCTGGAAAGCAAGGCACGCCGCTTACTACGCGACCCTGGCGCTCAAGCCCGGAACGACCGCCATAGCCACCGACGCGTGCGTGCCCATTTCCCGCCTGGCCGACTGCATACTCGAAACCCGGGCCGACATCGAAAAAAGCGGCCTGACCGTTACGATCGTCGGTCACGTCGGCGACGGCAATTTTCACCTGGTCGTGCTGTACGAACCCGGCGACGCCGGCCAGCGCGAGCGCGCCGATGCGCTGGCGCGCGCGGTCAGCATGCGCGCCATCGCGATGGGCGGCACATGCACCGGCGAGCACGGGATCGGCTGGCACAAGCTCGACCTGCTGGCGCAGGAACACGGCGAGGCGGTCGATCTGATGCGGTCGATCAAGCGCGCGCTCGATCCGCACGGGATCATGAATCCGGGCAAGACGGTACCGTTTTGACCCCGCACGATGACGGGGGAGAGCTGACGGCGACCCCTCGGCGAGAGGACTCCATGTATACGCTCTACTTCGGCAACAAGAATTATTCGACGTGGTCGCTGCGCGCCTGGGTCTTGATGAGGGCCTTCGGCATTCCGTTCGAGGAGCATCGGATCACGCTCTACGAGCCGGATTCTCCGCAACGGATCCGCGTCCATTCGCCTTCGGGCAAGGTGCCGTGTCTGCGCGACGGCAGCACGGTCGTCTGGGACTCGCTTTCGATCGCCGAATATCTGGCCGAGCGGCATCCGGGCATGTGGCCCGCCGACGCCGTCGCGCGCGCCTGGGCGCGCTCGGCGACCGCCGAGATGCATTCGGGCTACAGCGAGCTTCGCAACGAATTCGGAATGAACCTGCGCGTACGGCAAACGCGAAAACCATCCCCGGCGGTCGCCGGCGACATCGCGCGCATCACCGCGCTGTGGCGCGAAGGGCGCGAGCGCTTCGGCCGCGGCGGAGATTTCCTGTGCGGCGCGTTCGGCATCGTCGACGCGTTCTATTGCCCGGTCGCCTACCGCTTCGACAGTTATGGCGTCGCGCTGGACGGTGCAGCGGCCGCGTACCATCAGGCGCTGCTCGACCTGCCGGCGATGCGCGAATGGGCGGAAGGCGCCGCGCGCGAAACCGAGCATATTCCGATGCTCGACAGCACCATGGCGCAGGCGCAGCAGCAATGACCCGGCACGGCGGCGGATGAGCGAGCTCCTCGCCGCCTGGCGTGATCGCGTCTCCGCGGCGACGGCGGCGACCACGCCGCTGCGCATCGTCGGCGGCGGCAGCATGGATTTCTACGGGCAGCGCCTGGCCGGCGAGATCTTCGACGTCTCGGGCCATGCCGGCATCGTCGATTACGACCCAACCGAGCTGGTGATCACCGTGCGCTGCGGCACGCGGCTGTTCGACGTCGAGCAGGCGATGGCGGAATCGGGCCAGATGCTCGCGTTCGAGCCGCCGCATTTCGGACCGAAGGCTACCATCGGCGGCTCGATCGCCGCGGGCCTGTCGGGACCGCGCCGGCCGTATGCAGGCGCGGCGCGCGACCTGGTGATGGGCGTACGGCTGCTCGACGGACGCGGCGAAGAGCTCGCGTTTGGCGGTCGGGTGATGAAAAATGTCGCCGGATTCGATGTCTCGCGGCTGATTGCCGGATCGCTGGGGACGCTGGGCGTCATCCTCGAGGTGTCGCTCAAGTGCCTGCCGTTGCCGCGAGCGGAGACGACGCGGACCTTCGAGCTGCCCGCTGACGAGGCATTGCGCAAGCTCAACGCGTGGAGCGCGATGCCGCTGCCGCTGTCGGCGAGCTGCTGGCACGACGGGCGACTCCATGTGCGCCTGTCCGGCGCCGACAGCGCAGTGGCGGCCGCGGCGCGGCGACTGGGCGGCGAGCCGCTCGACGACGCCGCAAACTACTGGGCGGCGGTGCGCGACCAGACGCACGAGTTTTTCGCGCCGTTTCGCGGACAGACGAACGGCGACGCGGCGGCGCCGCGCGGGCCGGCGCTGTGGCGCGTGTCGGTGCGCGCGACCGCGCCGCACGCCGCGTTCGGCGGCGCGACGATGATCGAATGGGGCGGCGCGCTGCGCTGGCTCGCCGCGCAGGAGGAGGGTGACACCGCCCAGGCGCGCGCCTGGGCCGCGGCGCACGGCGGACATGCGACCCTGTTCCGCGCCACCGACAAATCCGCCGGCGTGTTCCAGCCCTTGCCGCCTCCGCTGCTCGCCTTGCATCAGCGGCTGAAAGCAGCGCTGGATCCGGCGGGCATTTTCAATCCGGGCCGGATGTACGCGGAGCTGTAACGACACGATGGAAACCCATCTGGCCGAATTCATCCGGGACACGCCCGACGGACGCGATGCGGAGTCGATACTGCGCTCCTGCGTGCATTGCGGATTCTGCACGGCGACCTGCCCGACCTATCAGCTCCTGGGCGACGAGCTCGACGGTCCGCGTGGCCGCATCTACCTGATCAAGCAGATGCTCGAGGGCGATGCGGTCACCGCGACGACCGCGCTGCATCTGGACCGTTGCCTCGGCTGCCGAAGCTGCGAAACGACTTGTCCGTCCGGGGTCAGCTTCGGGCGGCTGCTCGACATCGGGCACCGCGTCGCCGAGCAAAAAATCGAGCGCCGGGCCGGCGAGCGCATACGGCGCTGGCTGCTGCGCAAGGGACTGACCCACCGCGCGTTGTTCACACTGGCTCTCGCCGCCGGCCGCATCGCGCGGCCGCTGCTGCCGCGCTCGCTCGCGGCCAGGGTTCCCGCATCGCGCCCGGCCAAGCGGTGGCCGGAATCGCGCCACGCCCGCCGGATGTTGCTGCTGGCGGGCTGTGTGCAGCCGGCGCTGGCACCAAGCATCGACGCAGCGCTCGCGCGCGCCCTCGACCGGGTCGACATCACGCTGGTCCGGGTTTCGGGACCCGGCTGCTGCGGCGCGCTGAGCGACCACCTGGGCGCGCACGACGAGGCGCTCGACTACGCCCGGGCCAACATCGACGCCTGGTGGCCGCACGTCGAGCAGGGCGCCGAAGCGATCGTCGTCAGCGCCAGCGGCTGCGGGGTCGTCGTCAAGGCATACGGGCATTTGCTGCGCGACGATCCGGTGTACGCCGACAAGGCGCACCGCGTCGCCGCGCTGGCGCGCGATGCGGTCGAAGTCATCGCCGCCGAATGGAAACGCTTCGCCCCGCAGGTGGCGATGGATCATGGACCGCAGCGCGTGGCGTTCCATTCGCCGTGCACGCTGCAACACGGCCAGCGCCTGGTCGGCGACGTCGAGGAGATACTGGAGGCGATCGGACTCGAACTGACGCCGGTCGCCGATCCCCATCTTTGCTGCGGCTCGGCGGGCACCTACTCGATCCTGCAGCCCGAGCTTTCCGGCGAGCTCAAGGCCAACAAGCTGGCCGCGCTGGAAGCGGGCGCTCCCGACGTCATCGCGACCGCCAACATCGGCTGCCTGGTTCACCTGGCAAGCGCGGCAGCGCACCCGGTGCTGCACTGGGTGGAGATCTTCGAATCGCGGCTGCGCGATCGGCCGCGAACGTGAGCGAGAAGGCGCCGTCGCAGCGCAGCGATTACCGTCATTTCCTGGCGATCCCGACGCGGTGGATCGACAACGACGTCTATGGCCATATCAACAATGTCGTCTACTACGCGTATTTCGATACGGTGGTGAACGAGCATCTGATCCGCGCCGGCGGCCTCGATATTCGCCATGGACCCTCGATCGGCCTGGTGGTCGAGACGTTTTGCCGGTTCCATCGGCCGCTGTCTTTCCCGGCGATCGTCGACGCCGGCTTGCGCGTCGCCCGTCTGGGCGCGACGTCGGTGCGCTACGAGGTCGGCCTGTTCGCGGCCGGCGACCGGGACGCAGTGGCAACCGGACATTTCGTTCACGTGTGGGTCGACCGCGCCAGCAGGCGTCCGACGCCCGTCCCCGAGTCGATACGTGCGGCGCTGGCGCCGCTGCTGGCTGGGGCCTGACGAGGACCGGGCGTACAATCGCGGCCGCATGCCCCTCGTTCCCGCATCCCCGATGAAACCCGCCGCCCGGGCTCGGCCTATCCTCCGGAAGGGCGCCTGCCGTCGCGAAAGCGGCGGTCGGACCGGATGACCGCCGCCCCGCGCCGCTACGCGCTGATCGCCGCCGCGGGCACCAGCGTCCGCTTCGGTGGCGGGCTGCCGAAGCAGTACGCGCCGATCGCCGGCGTTCCCCTGGTCGCGCATACGATCGCGGCGCTCAATCGCTCGATCGTGCTCGAGGCGATCTTTGTCGTTCTGGCGCGCGGCGATAAGCACTATGCGGAGCAAATCGGATCGGTGGCCGGCGTCGTCCCGGTGTACGAAGGGGGCGCCTCGCGCGGCGAATCGGTCAGGAACGGCTTGGCTGTCATCGGCAAGCGCGCGGCGGCCGAAGACTGGGTGCTGGTGCACGATGCCGCGCGGCCCTGCGTCGACGTCACGACCTTGAACCGGCTGCTGCACGAGCTCGAAGACGAGCCGGTCGGCGGACTTCTCGCCGTGCCGCTGTGCGACACGCTCAAGCGCGCCGAGGTCGGCGCCGGCGTGCGCGCCGCCTCGACCGAGCCCCGGGAGGGGCTGTGGTGCGCGCAGACGCCGCAGATGTTCCGCTATGCGATCCTGAACCACGCGCTGCGCCGGGCCGACGTCGCGCAACTGCTAGACGAGGCGCAAGCGGTCGAAGCGCTGGGCGTCAAGCCACGCCTGGTGCAGGGCAGCCCCGCCAACATCAAAGTGACCTACCCCGAAGACGTTGCGCTGGCCGAGGCGATACTGGCCAGCCGCGCAAGGACTGTCTGATCATCGACGGGATTCGCGTCGGAACGGGCTTCGATGTCCACGCGCTGGTGCCGGGCCGCCGCCTGGTCCTCGGCGGCGTGACCGTACCGTTCGACCGTGGGCTGGCCGGACATTCGGATGCGGACGTGCTGCTGCACGCGGTATGCGACGCGATGCTCGGGGCCTGCGGCCTCGGCGATATCGGGATGCACTTTCCCGACACCGACCCGGCGTACAAGGATGCCGACAGCCGCGCGCTGCTGCGCCGCGTCGGGCAGCTTGCGGCAGCGCGCGGCTTCCAGGTCGGAAACATCGACGCGACGATCATCGCCCAGGCGCCGAAGCTGGCGCCGCATCTCGCCGCTATGGCCGCGAACATCGCGGCCGATCTCGGCTGCGCCGAAGATTCGATCAACGTCAAGGCCAAGACCACCGAGGGTCTCGGCTTCGCCGGGCGCGGCGAGGGCATCGCCGCGATGGTGTCGCTCGTTCTGGTTGCGCAGCCTTAGCGCGCGTCGTGCCGCGCGCCGGCTAGAGTCCCGCGCCGGCCGGCATGGTCACGCGCGCAAGCGTGCCGCCGCCTTCGCGGGCGAGCACATCGAATCGGGCACCGTGCAGCCGCGCGATGCGCTCGACGATCGCGAGCCCGAGGCCGGCCCCGCTGGCGCCGCTTCGCGCCGGATCGCCGCGGGTGAACGGGCGCTTCAGGCGATCGACCTGTTCCGGCGGGATGCCGGGGCCGCGATCGCCGACTTCGATCACCACCGACGCGCCTTCGCTGCGCGCCGACACGTCGACCGGCGTTCCGCCGTAGCGCAGCGCGTTGTCGATCAGATTGGACAGCAGGCGCGACATCGCGGTGGCTCGCATCGGCAGCGCGGGGATCTCGCCGGCGCTGTAATGAACCTCGCTGCCGGCGCGGTGATAGCGCTCGAGCAAGGGTGCGACGATTTCGTCCAGCGGGCGCATCTCCAGCGCGACGTCGCGATCGTCGCGGCCGAAGTCGAGAAACTGGCCGATGATCTTGTCCATTTCCTCGATGTCGGCCGCCATGCCCTCGCGCATTTGCTCGTCGTGCGTGCCGACCTCGACCCCGAGGCGCAGCCGCGCCAGCGGCGTGCGCAAATCGTGCGACACCCCGGCCAAAAGCAGTGCCCGGTCCTGCTCGGCCTGCCGCAGATTGGCCAGCATCTGGTTGAAGCCGCGATTCAGGTTGACGATTTCCGACGGACCCTTCTCCGGCAGCGGCGGCTGCGCCTTGCCCGCGCCGACGTTGGCCACGGCGTCGTTCAACTGCCGCAGCGGCCGGGCCAGGTAACGCGCGAACGCAAAGGCGCTGGCCAGCAGCACGACCAGCGCGATCAGGCTCCACTCGAGCGCGCGCGACTGGGCCGCATCGGAGGGGCGCGGCCAGTGGAAGCCCGCCCAGTAAGCCTGCTCTCCGGCCTGCATTTTGATCCACAGGAGTTGCTGGCGCGGCTGCAAGCGGATCTCGGTCTGCGGGCCGAGATCGGTGCGCAGGCGCTCGGCCAGCTCGACCAGCAGCGGATTTTGCGGCGTCACGCCGAAGAAGCCGTGCCCATCGTCGCTGACGATGCGCGCGCCGTATTCTTGGCCGAGCCGGGTCAGTGTTTCGCTGCGTTCATGCAGCTCGGTCGCCGCCAGCGCGGCGCGCAGCGCCTGCAGCTGCAGGACCTTGGTGTCGCCGAACTGCCGCGCGACCAGCGCGGCGCGGTCCTGCCGGTACAGCAATATCGCTGTTCCCTGGCTGATTACGACGACCATCAGCAGCAGCAGGGCCACGCGTCCGAACAGCGAACGCGGCCACAAAGTCACGGAGCGGCCCCGGTATCCGCGGGACTGTTGCTGGCGACCTCGTCCGGCACAAAGACATAGCCGAAGCCCCAGACAGTTTGCAGATAGCGCGGCGCTGCCGGATCGGGCTCGATCAGCTTGCGCAGTCGCGAGACCTGGACGTCGATCGCCCGGTCGAACACATCGTGATCGCGGCCGCGCGCGAGCAGCATCAGCTTTTCGCGCGCCAGCGGCTGGCGGGCATGGGTGACAAATACCTTGAGCAGGCCGAACTCGCCGGTGGTCATCGGCAACTGCGTCCCGTTGCGGGTCAGTGTCCGCGTGCTCAAGTCGAGGACGTAGGGTCCGAATTCGATCCGGCCCTCGCCGACCGGCGCGCCGGGCGCCAGCCGCTCGATCTGGCGGCGCAGCACGGCATGGATGCGCGCGACCAGCTCGCGTGGATTGAAAGGCTTGGGCAGATAATCGTCGGCGCCCATTTCGAGGCCGACGATGCGGTCGATATCCTCGCCCTTGGCCGTCAGCATGATGATGGGCACCGTTTCGCCCGAGCCGCGCAGACGCCGGCAGACGGCGAGCCCATCCTCGCCCGGCAGCATCAGGTCGAGCACCAGCAGGTGCGGCGGATCGCGCTGCAGCTTCTTGTCGAGTTCGCGAGCGTCGGGCAGCGCCTGCACCTGGAATCCCTGCTCGGTCAGATAGCGGACCAGGAGCTCGCGCAGGCGGGGGTCGTCGTCGACGACCAGAATTTTTGGCGTAAGCTGCTTCATCGCTCGATTATCGGGGGCGCCCGCGGCGCGGCACGGGTCACTTGTCACGAATTGTAACGCCCGCCCGAACGGGCAACGTTTGGTTACACTCGGCGGCGGTTCCTGGCCTCGGTGCGACCGGCGAACGAACGGTTACAAATCGTCCGGCTTCTGCAATGCTTGGCTTACAAGCGGCGCCTAGAGTCGGCATCGTTCGCCACCCGGAGAGCGGGACGGCGAAGACAACCCATTCCAAGGAGATTCGTACCATGAAACGCACGCTGATAGCCTTGCTCGCAGCGATCGCGCTTGGCGGCGTCGCCGTGTATTCCTGGGCCCAAGGCCCCAGCCGCGGTCACGAGCACGATCCGCTGGCGGTAATCGCCGGGCTGCAGGCGCAACTCAACCTCAATACGTCGCAACAGATGCAATTCGCCAACGCGCTCGCGCTGAGCAAGGCCGCGCACACCGCGATGAGAAGTGGCTTTGCCCAGCTCAAAGCCGCGACGCAGACCGAGCTTGCGAAGAGCGCGCCCGATCTGGGGTCGCTCGCCGCGTTGTCCGATCAGGTGCAGCAGCAGAACATCACATCGCGCAAGCAGGCCCGCGCCGCGTGGCTCGCGCTCTACGAGACGTTTTCCGCCGACCAGAAGCTGATCGTGCGTAATGAGATCAGCGCGCGCATCGCCCAGATGCAGGCGTTTCGGGCGCAGAGACAGGCGGCACCCGCGAATTGATTCGACGCCGTCCGCGGGGGGCCGATATGCGGCGTCCTGCGGCGACGAACGGGGTTGTCTTCACTCCCCGCCGGACCATAATGCTAATGTCATAGCGGCGGTTGCGCTGAAGCAAAAGCGCGACGCGCAGTTTGTCAGGCCGGGTCCACTCCTCCCCCAGGACCCGAACAGGGTCCACGTACTCGGTCTGTCCTCGTGCGCCTCCTTCGCGGGGCGCTTTTTTTGCGTCGCTTGCAATTTACGCTATGCAGAAGCCCGCGGGAGCGCCGTCGCGGCTCGGCGTGGCGGAGCCCGCGAGCAGCCGCTCGGCCAGGCGATGCAGCTCGTCGGGCAGCACCGGCTTCAGCAGCACGTCGGGTGCCGTCGAGCGCATCGCGGCAAAGGCGTCCGCCGAAGCATCGCCGCTGATCAGCACCGCGGGTATCTGCGCGCCCAATTCGGCGCGCAGGCGCGCCACCGCGTCAGTGCCCAGCGCCCCGCCTGCCAGTCGATAGTCGGCCACGATCAAGTCCGGATAGCGTCCGAGCTCACCCAGCGCGGCGAGCACGGCGCCGCCAGACCCGCCACCGCACACGTGCGCGCCCCATTGCGCGAACCAGAAGCGCATCGCGTCGACGATGGCGCTTTCGTCGTCGACGACGGCGATCAGCGCGCCCGCCAATGAGCGTCGATATGCGTCCGGCGGTCGTTCCGGCGACGACGCGACTCGCGCTGCCGCGCGCGGCACGACAACGGCGAAGCGAGATCCGCGCCCGGGCGTCGAATCGACCTCGATCGGGTGGTCGAGCAGGGCGGCGAGCCGGCGGATGATTGCGAGCCCGAGACCCATGCCCCGGCCCGCGTCGCGGGTCGCCGGGCGGATCTGATAGAAAGCCTCGAAGATCCGCTCGCGCTCGGCAGGGACGATCCCGGCGCCGGTGTCGCGCACCTCGATCGCGACTCGGTCGCCTCGCCTGCGCACACCGAGGACCGCCCCGCCGCGCGCCGTATACCGAACCGCGTTCGAAACAAAGTTGGCGAGCACACGCTCGAGCAATACCGGATCGCTGTCGACCCAAACGCTGGTGCGCACGATGCCGAGGCGCAAGCCCCGTGCCGACGCAAGCGGCGCGAATTCGCGCTCGAGGCGCGCGAACAGCGATGCCAGCGGAAATCTTGCGCGCGACGGGACCACCGCGCCGGCATCCAGCTTCGAGATGTCCATCAATGCCGTGAACTGCCGCTCCAGCGCCTCGACCGACGCATTGATGCAATCGACGATTTCTCGCGCCGCCGGATCCTCGACCCGCGCCGCCAGCGCGGCTCCGAACAGACCCATCGCGTGCAGCGGCTGGCGCAGATCGTGGCTGGCCGCGGCCAGGAACTGGGTCTTGTCGCGATTGGCAGCTTCGGCGGTCGCCCGCGCGCGGTCGGCCGCCGCGGTCTCGCGCGTGAGCTCGCCGATCAGGTCGACGTTCTCGTAGCGTATCGTCAGAGACTGCGTCATCAGGTCGTTGAGGTTGTGCCCGGAGGCCAGGATGAAGGCGAGCACGACCAGCATGACGGCGGCGATGTAGAAATGCAGCCGGTCACCCTCGGCCGCGACGCGCACGATCAGCGGCAGCAGCGCGGGCAGGACGAAGCCATAGAACGCCGGCTTGTAGACCGAGGTCAGGTTGATGCCGCCGAGAATCACGCCGAACAGGCACACGATCACCAGCGCCTGATGGCCGGGATCGCCCGGGACGAACAGCATGACTCCGGCGCACCCCCAGAGCGCGCCGGCGACCGTCGAGCCGAGCGCCGACGCGCGCCCCCATCGGCCGGACCAGGATTCGGCCGGCGCCGCGGCGCGATACCGGCGCACCAGCTGGAAGCGCCATGCCTGATTGAGCATGATCGCGGCGAACCAGACGGCGAACGCGCTCGCCGGCACCGTGCCCCACATGACAGTGATCAGAATGGCCGCGCCCAGCGCCATCGCCGCGGTCGTGCGCGGCCATTGCTCGAACAGCGCCGCGACCTGGTCGCCGCGAGCGCGCCGGAGCAGCGGCGGCGCCAACGCGGTCAGCGACGCCACTTTAGCGCGGCCGCGCCGCGCGCTGATCGAGCCGGACGCCGCGCCGCGCGAGCTCGATCACGACTTGCGTGCGGTTGTGCACGTTGAGCGCGCGCAGGATTGCGCTGACATGCACCTTCACCGTGCCTTCGGACAGGGAAAGGTCGCGGCAGATCAGCTTGTTCGGCTTGCCCTGCACCAGCAGGCGAAGCACGTCGGACTGGCGCAGGGTCAATCCGAGGTCTTCGGCGCGTGCTGCCACGCGCGGTCGTGCGCTGCCGACCCCCGGACAGTCGGGCGGCACGAACACACCGCCGGAAAGCACCAGTCGCAGCGCATCGATCAACACGCGCGTATTGGCGGTCTTCGGAATGAAGCCCATCGCGCCCAGGTCGAGCGCGCGCTCGACCGTCGCGCGGTCGTGCGTCGCCGAGAGCACCAGCAGCGGAATTCCGGGCCAGTCGCGGCGCAGTTCGGACAGGAGCTCGAAGCCATCGCTGCGCGGCAGCGTCAGGTCGAGTACGATCAATTCGGTATCCGGCGCGGCGGCCAGCGCGGCGTGTGCATCGGACGCATCTTCGGCCTGGACGAGATCGAGCGCCGCATCGAGCTCGGTCAGCACGTGCTTGAGCGCTTCCTGTATCAGCGGATGATCGTCGATTACGAGTATCTTCATCGCGCTCCCCAGGACGTGAAGATCCGCTGCGAGCCCTTCTGCAGCGTGTTCCTACTCTAGTTGCATGGCGCACGACGTCAACTGTAGGAAATAACAGCGAAGCCCGCGAGCACATCGCCCTTCATGTAATCTACACATTCCCGACGCCAGCCCGCCGATCCGCCCATGCTCGTCTACGTCATACGCCGCAGCTTGCAGGCCCTGCTGGTGATGTTCGTGATGTCGATACTCGTATTCGTCGGCGTCTACGCGATCGGAAACCCGATCGATATCCTGATCAACCCGCTGGCCGACCAGATCGAGCGCGAGCACGCGATCGCCGCGCTCGGACTCGATCAGCCGCTGTGGACGCAGTACGGAAAATTCCTCGCCGGCGCGCTGCACGGCGATCTTGGCCGATCGTTCGTGCACAGCACGCCCGCGCTCGGCCTGATCCTCGAACGCATGCCGGCGACGCTGGAGCTCGCGCTGATCGCGATGCTGATCGCGATCCTGCTGGGCATTCCGCTCGGACTGTGGGCGGGGCTCAAACCGCATAGCTTCGCCGGCCGCTCGATCATGGCAGGCTCGATCCTCGGGTTTTCACTGCCGACGTTCTGGGTCGGACTGATGCTGATCATGGTCTTTTCGGTGATGCTCGGCTGGCTGCCTTCGAACGGACGCGGGCCGACCCGGGACTTGTTCGGCATTCCGGTCAGCTTTCTGTCGCTCGAAGGCTGGCGCCACCTGATCCTGCCGGCGATCAACCTCGCCTTGTTCAAGCTGGCGCTGCTGATCCGGCTGACTCGCTCGGGCACGCGCGAAGCGCTGCTGCAGGACTACGTCAAGTTCGCGCGCGCCAAGGGCCTGACCAACGCGCGCGTGATCGGCGTTCACGTGCTGCGAAATATCCTGATTCCCATCGTGACCATCATCGGCCTGGAGTTCGGCTCGGTGATCGCGTTCGCCATCGTCACCGAAAGCGTGTTCGCGTGGCCCGGCATGGGCAAGCTGTTGATCGATTCGATCAACCTGCTCGACCGCCCGGTGATCGTCGCCTACCTGCTGATCACCGTGTTCATGTTCATCGTGATCAATCTGCTGGTCGACCTGCTGTACTCGACGCTCGATCCCCGCGTGCGTCTGGCCGACAGCGGGGGATAGCATTGAGCAGCGCCATCGCGGAGACGCCGTTCCGGCGCATAGCGTCGGATTTCGCCGACAGCGGCATCGCGGTGTTCGGGCTCGCGCTGCTCGCCCTGATCGTGTTGGTCGCAATCGCGGCGCCGCTGATCTCGCCGCAGAACCCATACGATCTGGCGCAGCTCGACGTCGTCGACGGCCGGTTGCCGCCCGGATCGGTGTCGTCCGGCGGCGCGACTTTCTGGCTCGGGACCGACGACCAGGGACGCGACATGCTGTCGGCGATCTTCTACGGCCTGCGCATCAGTCTCTCCGTCGGCGTGGCGAGCACGGTGCTGGCTCTCGCGCTCGGGCTGGCGCTGGGCCTCTCGGCCGCGTATTTCGGCGGCAGGATCGAGACGCTGATCATGCGCATCGCCGACATCCAGTTGTCGTTTCCGGCGATCCTGATCGCGCTGATCCTGCTGGCGGTGCTCGGACAGGGCATGCTGAAGATCGTCGCCGCGCTCGTCGCCGTGCAGTGGGCGTATTACGCGCGGACCGTGCGCAGCGCGGCGCTGGTCGAGAAGCGCAGGGAATACGTCGAGGCGGCGCGCTGCCTCGCGCTGACTCCCGCCCGCATCGTGTTTCGCCACATCCTGCCGAACTGCCTGCCGCCGCTGATCGTCGTCGCGACCGTGCAGGTCGCGGCGGCGATCGCGCTCGAGGCGACGCTTTCCTTCCTGGGGCTCGGCTTGCCCATCACCGAGCCGTCGCTGGGACTCCTGATCGCCAACGGCTACCAGTACCTGCTCTCCGGCAAGTACTGGATCAGTTTTTTCCCCGGGATCGCACTGCTGCTGACGATCTTCAGCATCAATCTGGTGGCGGATCAGCTGCGCGACGTCGTCAATCCGAGGCTGCAGCGATGACCGAGCCAGTGCTGCGCGTCGAAGGCCTGCGCACCCACTTCTTCACCAAGGCCGGCGTGGTCAACGCGGTCGACGACGTGAGCTTCAGCGTCGCGCGCGGCGAAGTGCTGGGCCTGGTCGGCGAATCGGGCTCGGGCAAGTCGGTGACCGGATACTCGATCATGGGCCTGGTCGACGCGCCAGGCCGCGTCGTCGCCGGCCGGATAATCTATCGCGACGACGATCTCACGACGCTCGGGGCGGAGCCGATGCGGCAGCTGCGCGGCAACCGGATCGCGATGATCTTCCAGGATCCGATGATGACCTTGAACCCCGTGCTCTCCATCGAGACACAGATGGTCGAGGCGATCCTCGCCCACGAGCGCGTGCCGTACGATGCCGCGGTGGCGCGCGCCCGAGCCTGCCTGGTGCAGGTCGGCATAGCCTCGCCCGACGCGAGGCTCGCCGCTTATCCGCACCAGTTCTCCGGCGGCATGCGCCAGCGCGTGGCGATCGCGATCGCGCTGCTGAACGTCCCGGACGTGATCATCGCCGACGAACCGACGACCGCGCTCGACGTGACCATCCAGGGCCAGATCCTGTTCGAGATGCAGAAACTCACGCGCGAAACGGGTGCGGCGCTGATCTGGATCACGCACGACCTGTCGGTGATCGCCGGTCTCGCCGACCGCGTCTGCGTGATGTACGCGGGCCGCATCGTCGAGCAGGGCACGACCGCGGCCGTGCTCGGCGCGCCCCGACAT
>DATASF010000214.1:0-3508 GCA_036269335.1 Casimicrobiaceae bacterium | reverse complement strand
CCTTGTTCGACCGCGCGGTCAGCGCGGCGCTCGATACGCTGGCTGCGCAAAAGCCGCGCGGCGACTCCGCTGCGGCGGCGTGAACGCGCCCGCGCCGGCGCGGTGCGGATAAAAAAGCGAGCCCCGGGGCTCGCTTTTTCGCGCCGGCGGTTGCCTGGCGGCGCGTCAGATCGGCGTGCAGAATGCGACGGCGTTAGGGCCGATTCCCTCCGGCGCCCAGCCGCGATTGAGCATCGCGCGGCGCACCGACAGATCGATCGTATACCGATGATTGGCGTCGTTGCGGTTGTCGAAGAAGCGATAGACCGGCAGCGTTCCGGCGCGGCAATTCCCCTGCGCATCGGACAGCACGACATAGAACGCCGCCCGGCTTTCGAGCAGCCACACGGTCGGCCAGTGCGAGATGACAAAATTGCATTCGTCGGCGAACGCCGTGAAGAAGTGCGAATCGATCAGCGGCAGCGGACTGTAGAAGCGGCAGACCGGCACCGCGTCCGGCGGTGCGAGCGCGGGATCGAGCCAGGCGTAGAACAGCTCGCCGGTGCGCTGGAAAGTACCGGCAAGATTGGTGTCGACGAATGCCTGCTCGGCCGCGCTCGCCGTGATGAAATAGTGATCCTTGTCGGCGCGGTAATACTCGATCACCGGCACCGTCCCCGCCGGGGCGAGTCTGTCACCGGGGAAGGTGCTGGCCACCGCCAGACCGGCGTCGATCAGGCCGTCCCCGCACAAGGGGCTGACACCGCAGGTGCTGCCGCTGGTGAACGCTCGCGCGGTGCCGGTGATGATGTCGAGCACGCGTCCCGGACTCAGGTTGACATTGCGCGCGAGCATCAGCGACGCGATGCCGGCCACGTGCGGTGCCGCGGCGCTGGTTCCGGCGGCGATCGCGTACGCAGGATTGCCGGGGGCGGTCTTGCCATCGTTGGACAGCGATAGCACCAGCGTGCTGACGTCGCCACCATCGCCGCCCGGCGCGGACACGTCGACCCGGAAGCCGAAATTGGAGTAGCTGGCGCGATCGCCGGCGCGCGTGCTGGCGCCGACGGTGATGACGCCGCTGCAGTTCGCTGGCGCCGAGTCCGAAGCGTTGTTGCTTTCGTTGCCCGCAGCGACGGTGATCACCACGCCCTGCGCCAGCACGAGGTTGATCGCGTCCTGCAATCCCTGCGCGCAGGGCGTTGCGCCGCCCAGGCTCATGTTGATGACGCGCGCCGGATTCGGGTTCGGCGGTGCGCCGACAACCGGAAGTCCGGCGGCCCACAGCACGCCCGCGGTGATGTCTGCGAATGTGCCGCCGCATTTGCCGAGCACGCGCACCGGCAGGATCTTGGCATTCCAGTTGAGGCCCGCGATGCCGGCGCCATTGTTGGTATTCGCCGCGATGATGCCGCTGACGAACGTCCCGTGCCACGAGCTCGGCTCGCCGGGCACGCCGTCGCCGCATTCGCCGTCCGTGGTCCCGTCGCCGGGATCCGAGGCATCGTTGTCGCGACCGTTGCCGTCGTTCGCCATTGCCGGATCGCTGATGAAGTCGTAGCCGGGGAGCACGCGTCCGGCGAGCTCCGGGTGCTGAGTGATGCCGGTATCGATCACCGCCACGACCGTCGAAGCGCTGCCGGTCTGCAAATCCCAGGCCGCCGGCGCATCGACGCCACCGACGGCGTCAGATAGCGACCATTGCTGGTTGTATTGGGGGTCGTTGGGGACGAGTTTTGCCGTGGCCCGGCGCACCGGGTCGGCGTACTGCACGACCGGATCGGCCTGCAGCAACGACGCCATCGCAGCCAGGCTGTCCTGCGGGACCTTGGCCTGCAGCCTCAGAACCCAGATGCTGCCGATCTGATGGTCGACGGCGAGCGGCGCGCCGACGATCGCGCTCCAGCGCGGCAGCAGCGTCGACCAGTCGGGAGCGGGATCGCCGGCCAGCCTCAGCATCAGCTTGTCGCCGAGCTCGGTGCTCGCAGTGCTCGGACGCACCGATTGCGCTTGCATCAAGGTTTGGGTCGAGACCGGCTCGGCCCACAGCACGCTGCGGTCGGAACGCAACCGCGAAACCAGGGCGCTCACGGTCGGGCGGTCGAGCGGCTGGGCGAGATCGAGCTCGAGGCCGCCGGTGCGGGTCGTGCCGGCAAGACTCAACGATATGCCGGCCAAGGTCTGCAGGCGGGTGAGTGCGGCGTCGGGAAGCGCCCCCGGGGCCGCCGTGTACGGATGCAGCATCACACGGATGCGCGAGATCGTCTCCGCCTGCGCAGGCGAGGCGATCGCCCCCACCAGGCCGAGCAGCATGAGGCCTTGCAGCCATCGTCGAACCATCGGTCGCTCCCAGTCCGGATGTTTCCCGCAACGGCTGCCGCCACGCGGCGCGCATTGCCAAGTGCGGACTATCGTACACAATGACATTGGAATTGTCATGAAGATTGCGCGGCAAATCACTACTTTGTCAGGGATTGGCGCCCGGAAACAACAACGGGCCAGGTGGGGCCAGCCGGGCGGAGCGGTCGAAAACTCAGACTTTTTTGTTGGCTACGAGTCCGAGCGACGTCTGGAAAGGCCCCAGCACCTTGACCATTTGGGCGAATATCCGCGGATTCGCGGCCACGATCTGGCCGCCACGCAAATAGCCGCTCTCGCCGGCCAGGTCGCCGACTAGGCCGCCGGCCTCGATGATCAACAGGCTGCCGGCCGCGACGTCCCAGGGATTGAGCCCCACCTCCCAGAATCCGTCGTAATAGCCGGCGGCGACGTAGGCCAGGTCCAACGCGGCCGATCCGGGCCGGCGCAGCCCCGCCGTCTGCTGCATCATCGCGCGCATCATGGCGATGTAGGTTTCCAGATCGCTGCCGTCGCGAAACGGAAAGCCGGTGCCGACAAGGCACTCTTTCAGATGCTGGCGGCGCGATACGCGCAGCCGGTGATCGTTGAGAAACGCGCCGCGGCCGCGCGTCGCGGTGAACAGGTCGTTGCGCACCGGGTCGTAAATGACGCCCTGCGTGATCTGTCCCTTGTGTTGCAAGGCGATCGAAACGCAGTACTGCGGAAAGCCGTGCAGGAAATTGGTCGTGCCGTCGAGCGGATCGATGATCCACAGGTGCTCGGATGACGTGTTCGCGCCTTCGCCCGTACCTTCCTCTGCTAGAATTGCGTGGTCGGGATAGGTGGCGTGCAGCGTGTCGACGATCGCCGCCTCGGCGGCGCGGTCGATCTCGCTGACGAAATCCTTCGGACCCTTGGCGGTGACGACAAGCCGGTCCAGATCGCGCGCGCCGCGATTGATGATGCCGCCGGCGCGGCGCGCGGCTTTGACCGCGGTGGTGAGCATCGGATGCATTCGGGTTCACCGCTTTCGCGCTGACGCGCGAGCGGCGCATAAAGAACAATCGTCGCGCATTCTACCTGCAATCGAAGCCTCTCGACGCCGCATGACGGACGCACCCGAGCCATCCGTCGTCCATCAGCGAACCCAAGACGATGCGCTGTCGCGCATCCGCATCGTCCTGTGCGC
>DATASF010000213.1:0-8939 GCA_036269335.1 Casimicrobiaceae bacterium | reverse complement strand
GCTTCCTTTCGGCATCGGGCGCCAGCCCGACGTCCTTGCCATCGACGTTCATCAGCACGAACCGCGTCGCGTTCCACAGCTTGTTGCAGAAATTGCGATAGCCTTCGCAGCGCGACAGATCGAAATTGAGCGTGCGGCCGAGGGTCGCGAGGCTCGCAAAGGTGAACCGCACCGCGTCGGCGCCGAATGCCGGTATGCCGTTCGGGAACTGCTTGCGCGTGCGCCTTTCGATCGACTGCTTCTGCTTCTCCAGCATCAGCCCCGACGTGCTCTTGGCGACCAGCGTCTCGACGTCGGTGCCGTCGATCAGGTCGAGCGGATCGAGGATATTGCCCTTGGACTTCGACATCTTCTGCCCTTCCTCGTCGCGCACGATCGAATTGATGTACACGTCGCGAAAAGGCCGCTCGCCGGTGAAATAAGTCGTCATCATGATCATGCGGACGACCCAGAAGGAAATGATGTCGAAGCCGGTGATCAGCACCGAGCTCGGCAAGAACGTCCGCAATTCGCGCGTCTGCTCCGGCCAGCCCAGCGTCGAGTGGCACCACAGCGCCGACGAAAACCAGGTGTCGAGCACGTCGTCGTCCTGCTTGAGCGAAGCCGCCGGCTTCCCCGCCTGCGCCGCCGCCTCGGACGCGTTGCGCGCGACATAGACCTTGCCCGCATCGTCGTACCACGCCGGAATGCGATGGCCCCACCAGATCTGGCGCGAAATGCACCAGTCGCGGACGTTGTCGAGCCAGTGGTTGTAGGTCGACGTCCAGTGCTCGGGCACGAAGCGGATCGACCCCGGCGTGCCGCCGGCCGGATCGGGCAGGCTGGCATTGACCGCCTGCAGACAGACGTCCTTGAACGACTTGCCGGGAAACCAGGCGTGGGTGTCCGGCGCGGGCCTGGTCATCGCGACGAACCACTGATCGGTCAGCATCGGCTCGACGATTTCGCCGCTGCGCTCGCAGCGCGGCACGACCATCTTGTGCGGCTTTTCGCCGGCCAGCAGTCCCGCCGCTTCGAGGTCCGAGAGAACGAGCTTGCGCGCCGCGTAGCGGTCGAGGCCGCGATACTTCGCCGGCGCGTTGTCGTTGATCGTCGCCTGCAGCGTGAAAATGGTGATCGGCGCCAGGCCGTGCCGCTGGGCGACGTCCCAGTCGTTGAAGTCGTGAGCCGGCGTGATCTTGACCACGCCGGTGCCGAATTCCTTGTCGACATAGCTGTCGGCGATGACCGGAATCCTCCGGCGGGCCAGCGGTAATAACACCTCCTTACCGACCAGGTGCGCGAAGCGCGCGTCGTCGGGATTGACCGCGACTGCGACGTCGCCGAGCATCGTTTCCGGGCGCGTCGTCGCCACCGTCAGCTGCTCGGAGCCATCGGCAAGCGGATAGCGGATTTCCCAGAGCTTGCCGGTGACTTCTTCGTTCTCGACCTCGAGATCGGAGACCGCGGTGCCGAGCTTCGGGTCCCAGTTGACCAGCCGCTTGCCGCGATAGATCAGGCCATCCTCGTAAAGGCGGACAAAGGTCTCGATCACCGCCTTCGACAGGCCCTCGTCCATGGTGAAGCGTTCGCGCGACCAGTCGCACGACGCGCCGAGCCGCCGCATCTGGTTGGTGATCGTCGAGCCCGACGCCTGTTTCCACGCCCAGACTCTTGCGACGAATTTTTCCCGGCCGAGCTCGTGCCGCGACTTGCCCTCGGCTTTCAACTGGTTCTCGACGACGATCTGCGTCGCGATGCCCGCGTGATCGGTGCCGACCTGCCACAGCGTGTTGTCGCCGCGCATGCGGTGGTAGCGGATCAGCACATCCATCAGCGTCTGCTGGAACGCGTGTCCCATGTGCAGCGTGCCGGTGACGTTCGGCGGAGGCAGCTGTATGCAGAACGGCGCCGCACCGGGCTGCATCGACGGCTTGAACAAGCCGTGCGACTCCCAGTACGGATACCATTTCGCCTCGATGGCTTGCGGTTCGAAGCTCTTGCCCAGGGTCATCGCGATTGTCGGAATATCTCGTAAAAACATGACATTATAGTCGAATCCGCCGCGTGCTGCCGGCGCTTGCGCGGCCGCTGGCCGATCGCTGCCTCACCCCGCCAGCGCGACGGATTCCTGGCTCGCAGCAGTGCGGTCGATCCGCCGTCCCAGCGCTCGCGCGAGGGCGTCGAGCTTGCCCATCAGCGCCGCGAACTCCTCCGGCGTCAGCGCCTGGTCCGCATCGCACCACGCTTCCGACGGGCACGGATGCACTTCGATCAGCAGCGCGTCGGCCCCCGCCGCGACCGCGGCGCACGACAAGGCCGGCACCATCCACGCCTTGCCGCCCGCGTGCGAGGGATCGACGATGACCGGCAGGTGCGTCTCGCGCTTCAGCACCGCGACCGCGGTGACGTCCAGCACGTTGCGATAAGCGGTCTCGAACGTGCGGATGCCGCGCTCGCACAGCATGATGCGGTGATTGCCGCCGGCGGCGATGTACTCGGCGGCCATCAGCCATTCGCTGATCGTCGCGCTCATCCCGCGCTTCAATATGACCGGTACGTCGACCCGGCCGACTTCCTTCAGCAGATCGAAGTTCTGCATGTTGCGCGTGACGATCTGGATGACGTCGACCTTGTGCTCCAGAAACGTATCGAGCATGCGCACATCCATCAACTCGGTGACGATAGGCAGGCCGTGCCGCGCGGCCGCATTGCGGAGCATCGCGAGCCCGTCGACGCCCTTGCCCTGGAACGCATACGGGCTGGTGCGCGGCTTGAACGCGCCGCCGCGCATCAGGCGCGCGCCGGCCGCCGCGACGCCCGCCGCGGCGGCATCCATCTGCGGCTGCGTCTCGACCGAGCACGGGCCGGCGATGACCTGGACCGCTTCGGCGCCGATCTTGACCCCGGCGACATCGACGATCGTGCTCGCCTTGTGCCATTCCCGCGCCACCAGCTTGTACGGCTTCAGGATGTGCATCGAGCGCTCGACGCCGGGCAGCGGATCGAACATCTCGGGATCGAGCTTGCGCTCGTCACCGACCGCTCCGATCAGCGTCCGCTCGGTGCCGCGCGATACATGTACCTCGAGTCCGGCGGCGCGGATCCTGGCCTCGACCGCGGCGATCTCGGCGTCGCCCGCTTCGGGTTGCATGACGATGATCATTTCTGGCTCCTTGAAAAAAAATCGGGCGGCCTTTTGGGGCCGCCCGATTTGTCTTGAAACTTGGTGCTTCGAACTATCGGCGAGCGCGCCCCGGGGAAATTATCCCGAAATAGTAAAAGCCGACATACCCGCCAACGTGGGCAGCCTTGTCCTGGCCGGCGGAAGCGATTCGGGCGAGCAGCGAATTCATGAGCCCCAGTCTAGCACGGCTCGCGGCCGTCGGCGCAACCGGAGCGCAGGTGGTCGGCGCCGGCGATCGCGCCTTTAATGATCGCGCCGCCAGAGCGCGATCTCCCGTTCGATCGCCTCGGCAACGTAGGCCCGCAACACGCCGCCGACGTGATCGGTGATCGCCTTGACCATCTCCGCGCTCGCGCGCTCGACGATCGGCTGAAGATGCTCGGCAAGCTGGGTCTTGAGGCCGGTGTCGGTGAAAAGGTCGACCCGCTGCAATACCTGCATCGACACCTGCTCGGCCAGCGCGCGCCAGCGCTCTTCCTCCGCGGCGGCCTTGGCCGCGCGCTCGGCCGCGTCGTCGACGACGACCGGCGCGGGAGCGGGCGAATAGTCGAAAGCGACCGGGGCGAGAGGGGCGACAGGCGGCGCCTCCGGTTCGTGTTCTGGTTGGGCTTCGGGTTCGGGTTCGGCCTTGAGCGTGACCGGCGGGACGACGGCGAGGGTGTCCGGGCCCGGTCCGGTAATGCTGTGCGTCGCCGGATCGATCGTGTCCATCACCAGCCAATCGGACGTGTCGCCGTCCATCGGCAGCTCGACCGGAATCGCCTCGGCCGATTGCATGATCGCCACGCTGGCGGCCTGCGGCGGCGGTGCGGGCTGGACCTCGGCCGCTTCCACCGGCATCGGCGGCGGCGCGGCCGCCTGCAGGTCCGCGTCGGCGGGGGCAGCTTCGACCGCGTCGGTGAGCACCGGCACGTCGCTGTCGTCGTTCGCGGGAACGCCGGCGACCACATCGGTCAGCGTCGGAATGTCGACTCCGGCGCGGCTGCGGTTGCGCCGCATCAGCGCGTCGGCTTGCTCGAGAAGTTCGCGTGCGCTCGCCATCAGCCGCGCTCGCTCAGATTGTGGGTACGAAGCTCGTAGCCGCGCTCGCGATAAAAGCGAAAGCGCTCGCGCGCCGCGGCCGCGCCGGCTTCATCGGCGCCGACGACTTCGGCAAGGCGTTCAAAACGCGAAAAGAACGGCGGCGGCGCGTCGTGCAGATTGATCAGCACCGCTGCCGGTCCCTGGTGCTCGAGCAGGTGGTCGATCCAGATCGGCGTTTCGGCGGCGAGCCGGCTGCCGATCCGGCAATGAGGCAGGAATCCGATCGCCGGCTGGATCCAGAGCATGCGATCGAGGGTCTCCGTCGACTCGGCGTCGCCGGTCATGACGCGCACGCTGCCGTGCTGCGCAAAGGCCTTGGCGACCAGCTTGGCGACGACGTCGAGGCGATCGCTCACGTGCGTGTAGAAATCGATCGATGTCATCGTAGCGTCCGCCGGAGGATTCTCGCGTACCGCGCGCTAAAGCTGCGCGCGAGCTACGGGGCGGGCTCCTGCGACAGCACCCACGTGGTCAGGAGCGGCACCGGGCGGCCGGTCGCACCCTTTTCCTTGCCTTCCTTCCATGCTACGCCGGCGATATCCAGGTGCGCCCAGTCGAATTTCTTGGCGAACTTGGACAGAAAGCATGCCGCCGTGATGCTGCCGCCGGCACGGCTGCCGATGTTGGCGAAATCGGCGAAATTGCTGTTCAGCGCCTCCTGGTAATCATCCCACAGCGGCAGCTGCCAGCCGCGGTCGAACGCGTCCTCGCCGGCATTGAGCAGCGCCCGTCCCAAACTGTCGCTGTTGCTGAAAACGCCGCAGGCGACGTGGCCGAGCGCAACGACCATCGCGCCGGTCAGGGTCGCGATGTCGACCACGGCCGCCGGCTCGTAACGCTCGGCATAGGTCAGTGCGTCGCACAGGATCAGGCGCCCCTCGGCGTCGGTGTTGAGCACCTCGATCGTCTGCCCCGACATGCTGCGGACGACATCTCCCGGCTTGGTAGCCCTGCCGTTGGGCATGTTCTCGCAAGTGGGAATGAGGCCGACCAGGTTGACCTTGGCCTTGAGCTCGGCAACTGCGCGGAACGCGCCCAGAACGCTGCCTGCTCCGCACATGTCGAATTTCATCTGGTCCATGTCGTTGCCGGGCTTGAGCGAAATGCCGCCGCTGTCGAAAGTGATTCCCTTGCCCACCAGCACCAGCGGCCTTTGCTTTTTCGGGCCGCCGAAGTACTCGAGCACGATGAATTTCGGCGGCTGGTCGCTGCCGTTGGTCACCGACAGAAACGATCCCATTTTCAGCTCTTCGAGCTTGGGTCGGTCGAACACCTCGCATTTGAAGCCCAATTCCTGCGCCAGCGCCTGCGCGCGCTCGGCCAGATGCGTGGGCGTGCAGATATTGCCCGGCAGGTTGCCCAGGTCGCGGGCCAGGTCCATGCCGTGCGCGATCGCGAGTCCGCGCGCCGCCGCCGCCTCGCCCGCGGTCAGGTCGCTGCGCTGCGGCACCGACAGCGTGAGCTTGCGCAGCGGCCGCCGCACATCGGCCGGCTGGCTTTTCATCTGATCGAAGCGGTAGACGGCCTCCATCGCGACGACGACCGCGTGCTCGACCCGCCAGGCGACCTCGCGGCGCTTGACCTTTTCCTCGGTCAGGTAGACCACCGCCTCGTACGAGCCGGTTTCGTTGAGCAGACGTACGGCGGCCCGGATGGCGCTGCGAAATTCGCGCTCGCGAAAGTCGCGCTCCTTGCCGAGGCCGACCAGCAGGACGCGATCGGCCAGCGTCCCGCGGACGTTGTGCAGCAGCAGCGTCGCGCCGAGCTTGCCCTCCATATCGCCCCGGCGAATGATCTCGCTGATGTAGCCATTCGAGGCGCGGTCGATCAGTTCGGCTGACAGGCTGGGCTTGCGATTGTCGAATACCCCGACAACGACGCAAGCGCTGCGCTGCTTTTCTGGACTGCCGCTTTTTATGGTAAATTCCATCGCCTTCCCTCGAACGAAAAATTTGCCTTTAGGCGGTACGAACCGCATTATCGGCAAATCGGCCTGAAAAAGTCAAAATATTTCCGTCGTCATGGTCTTCCGGCGCAGCCTCGTGCGAGAACTGACCGCGACAGCGGTCGCGCTCTTCCTGGTATTGCTGGGGATACTCTTCACCAATCTGGTCCTGCGGCTGCTGGCTCGGGCCGCCGGGGGAACCGTGGCTCCCGAAGGGGTTCTGGCCCTTTTGGGCTTTAATGCCCTCTTCTACTTCAACATCCTCCTGTCGGTTGCGCTGTTCCTGACCGTGCTGCTGACGCTGTCGCGTTGGTATCGCGACAGCGAGATGATCGTCTGGTTTACCTCGGGCCAGAGCCTGACCGCCTGGCTCAAGCCGATACTGTGGTTCGCTACGCCGTTCCTGCTGGCGATCATCGTGCTGTCGCTGTGGCTCTCGCCCTGGGCCGAGGCGCGCCGGCTCGAATACGAACGCCAGCTCGAATCCCGTGAAGAGCTGTCGCTGCTGACGCCGGGACTGTTCAAGGAGTTCCGCCAGGCGAAGCTGGTCGTGTTCATCGAAAGCATCAACTCCCTCGACGGAACGATCAAGAACGTGTTCCTGCACTCGATCGACAGCGAAAAGGACGTGACGACGGTCGCCCGCTCGGGTCATCTGGAAGACGCGCCGAACGGCGACCGCTTTATCGTGCTGCACGACGGCCGTCGCTACGAAGGGACGGCCGGCAGCGCCGACTTTCGCACCGCCGAATTCGAGCGTCTCGGGCGCCGGATCGAGCCCGCGGAAGTCCGCGCCCTGCCGGCGTCGCTCAAGGCGCTGCCGACCGATGTGCTTGCGCTGGCCGACGGCGCACCCGAGCGAGCCGAACTGTTCTGGCGGATATCGGTGCCGGTCAGCGCCCTGCTGCTGGTGCTGCTGGCCATCCCGCTCGCTTACGTCAATCCCCGGATGGGCCGCTCGCTCAACCTGTTCATCGCGCTGTTCATGTACATGCTGTACAGCAATTGCCTGAACATCATGCAAAGCATGATCGCGCAGGGCCGTCTTTCGCTGTTGCTGGGCCTGTTGATCATACATTCGCTCGGGGCCGCCGTCGTCGTCACGCTGTTCCTCAAGCGGCTGGCCGTGCGCGGCTGGTTTCCCCGGCGCCGCCTCGCGTGAAGACGCTCAATCGCTATGTCGGGCGCGAAGTGCTGTATGCGACGGCCTTGATCTTCGTCGCGCTGCTGATGCTTTTCGCCTTCTTCGACCTGATCCACGAGCTCGGCAATGTCGGGCGCGACGGTTATCCTCCGGGCCGCGCATTGCTGTTCGTCGGCTTGAGCCTGCCGGGTCACGTCTACGAGCTGATGCCGACCGCCGCGCTGATCGGGACGCTGTTCGCCATCGCGCAGCTGGTCGGCAATTCCGAGTACACGGTGATGCGCGCCTCGGGCGCGTCGCTCACCCAGATCACCTGGTCCATCGTGCGGGTCGGGATCCCGCTGGCCGTCGCCACATTCCTTGCCGGCGAGTTCCTGGCACCCCCCGCCGAGCGCCTGGCGCAGCAGGTCCGCGTCCAGACGCAGGGCCAGGCGCTGCGCTTTGTCGCGCAGCAATTCCAGTCCGGCTTCTGGTTCAAGCAGACGCTGCCGGACAGCGACATCCAGACCTTCGCCAATATCCGCAGCCTGCTCGCCGACATGACCTTGCTCGGCGTCCGCATCTACGAATTCGACCCCGATCTGCGCCTGAAGGCATTGCGCGTCGCCGATTCCGGAAGCTTCGTCGCCGATGGCCAATGGAAGCTCAAGAACGTGCGCTCGACCGAATTGGGACCGGACGGCGCCAAGGTGACTCAGGCGAGCGAATACACCTGGGCGACGGTACTCAAGCCTTCGCTTCTGACCGTGTACCAGGTCGCGCCGGAAAAGCTGGAGATCGAGTCGCTATACGACAACATCCGCGTATTGGGCGGCAATCAGCAGAAAACCTCGCGCTTCGAGGTCGCGCTGTGGAACAAGATCTTCTACCCGGCGGCAGTCGTGGTCATGATGGTGCTGGCGCTGCCTTTCGCCTATTTCCAGCGCCGCGCCGGCGGCGTCGGCTTCCGCATCTTTGCCGGAACGATCCTCGGGCTGGTGTTTTTCCTGGTCGGACGCCTGTTTTCCTACCTCGGCATCATCAACGACTGGCCGCCGCTGTTCTCTGCCGCGTTCCCGGTCGTCGCCTTCATCCTCGTCGCCGCGACGATGCTGTGGTGGCTGGAGCGGCGGTAGCGGAGTTCTCCGGGCACTCAAATGAAAATCCCCGCCGGAGCGGGGACTCTGAACCTCATCGATCGAGCGCCGCGAGGCGCGATTTGCCGCGAGCTATGCAGTCGCGGGCGCCGGCACGATGCTGACGAACGTGCGCTTGGCGCTGCCTTTGGTGCTGAACCGGACGCTGCCGTCGACCAGCGCGAACAGCGTGTGATCCTTCCCCATGCCGACATTGGTCCCGGGATGAACCTGGGTTCCGCGCTGCCGGATGATGATGGCGCCCGCGGCGATCGCCTCGCCGCCGTACGCCTTGACGCCAAGCCGCTTCGAATGCGAGTCGCGACCGTTGCGGGAGCTGCCGCCTGCCTTTTTGTGTGCCATTTATCTGCCTCGCGCGAAACGCTTTAGCCGACGATGCCGTCGATCTGCAATTCGGTGTATCCCTGACGATGACCCTGATGCTTCTGGTAATGCTTGCGGCGCCGCATCTTGAAGATCTTGACC
>DATASF010000212.1:0-8763 GCA_036269335.1 Casimicrobiaceae bacterium | reverse complement strand
TGCAAGACGACGAGCGTATCGGCAAGCGACGGGCGATCACCTTGGTGATCGCGCTCGCTGCGATGCTTTCAGCCGCAGGCGCGTCCGCACTCGAGCCGACGGCGACGGTGATCGAGTTCTACAACGCCTCGCTCAATCATTACTTCATTACGGCTTTTCCCGAGGAAGCGGCCATGCTCGACCAGGGCGTGATCGTGCCCGGGTGGACGCGAACCGGTGTCAGCTGGCACGCCTTCGCCAATGCTTCAGACGACGCTAGCGCGGTGCCCGTATGCCGGTTCTATGGATCTCCGATCGGTCCGAACTCGCATTTCTATACCGCCGATGCCGCCGAATGCGCGTCCGTAAAGCAGGATGCTGCCTGGCGCTACGAAGCGATCGCCTTCTACATCGAGGCGCCGCAGAACGGTAACTGCGGGCCCGACACGACGCCCGTGTATCGCAGCTTTGCTCCCGGCACCGGCCTGTCGGACATGAATCACCGCTACCTGGTCGATATGACCATGTTCGAGCATATGGCGCCTTCTTCGATACTCGAAGGCGTCGTCATGTGCTCGCCGCTTTCGTCCGCGCAGAAGGCGGCCGACGCGGTGCGCCTGCTCGAGCAGGCGACGTTCGGTCCGAGCGACGCGCAGGTGGCGCATGTCCTGACCGTGGGCACCCAGGCGTTTCTCGACGAGCAGTTTGCGGCACCCGCCAGCGTTTATCCGCCGCTGCCCTACGTTCCTGCCGGCCAGCAGGCGACCTTCTGCGCGACCGACCCCGATCCCCAGTGCGGCCGCGATTACTACTCGCTGTTCCTGCTGCAGAACGCGTTTTTCCAGCAGGCGCTGTCGGGCGACGATCAGCTGCGGCAGCGAGTCGCGTTCGCGCTGTCGCAAATTCTGGTGACCTCGGGACTCGAGGTGAATCTCGCCTACGGCATGGGCGGCTACCAGCAGCTCTTTCGCGACAACGCATTCGGTAATTACGAGACCATTCTCACCCGCGTGACGCTGTCACCGGTGATGGGCGACTACCTGAACATGGTCAACAACGATAAACCCAGCGCCACCGTGCAGCCGAACGAAAACTACGCGCGCGAGCTGCTGCAGCTGTTTTCGATCGGCGTATGGATGTTGAATCCGGACGGCACATCGACGCTCGACAGTTCGGGTGCTCGGATGCCGAGCTACGATCAGGACACGATCGAGGGCTTCGCGCACGTGCTGACCGGCTGGACCTATCCTCCGCTGGCTGGCGCGGTCTCACGCACGCACAACCCGAAGAATTATCTGGCCGACATGACGCCGGTCGACACCAACCACGACAAAGGTCCGAAAGTACTGCTGACCGGCACGGTGCTCCCCGCCGGGCAGGCGATCCAGGACGATTTCGCCCAGGCGATCCACAACGTTTTCATGCATCCGAACGTCGGGCCGTTCGTCGGCAGGCAGCTGATACAGAAGCTGGTGACCGGAAACCCGACCCCGCAGTACGTCGCGCGTGTAGCGGCGGTTTTCAACAACAACGGTCTGGGCGTTCGTGGCGACATGAAGGCGGTGGTGGGCGCCATCCTGACCGATCCGGAGGCACGCGGCGCAGTGAAGCTCGATCCCGCGTACGGCAAGCTTCGCGAGCCGGTGCTCTTCATGACCGGCGCGGCGCGCGCGCTCGGCACTCAGAGCGACGGCGTCTTTTTCGGGCAGCAGGGTCGCCTGCTCGGCCAGAACCTGTTCTATCCGCCGTCGGTGTTCAACTACTACCCGCCGACGTACCTGCTGGCCGACACCGCCATCGTCGCGCCGGAGTTCGCGCTCGCCAATTCGAGCACGGCGATCAATCGCTACAATTTCGCGAACGCGCTGGTGTTCGGCACGATCGCGCCGCTGTCGACCTTGCCTGGCGCGATCGGCACGACGCCATCGCTGTCCGCGCTCTCTGCGCTGGCCGGCGATCCGGCGGCGCTGCTCGACAAGCTCGATGTGCAGCTGCTGCACGGCACGATGCCCGCGGCGATGCGCGCGACGATCCTGACGGCGATCACCGCCGTTCCGGCGACGGACCCGCTGACGCGCGCGAAGACGGCTGTCTATCTGGTCGTGACCTCTTCGCAATACCAGGTGGAGCGTTGAGATGAAAAACATCGCCATCCCGCGCCGCGCATTTTTGCGACGCCTCGGCGCGCTGTCCGCATTCGGACTCGCGTCCCGCCTGGACCTGGTCCGGTTTGCGGCCGAAGCGCAGGCTCAGACGCAGCCCGATTACAAGGCGCTGGTCTGCGTATTCATGTTCGGCGGTAACGACGGCAACAACACCGTCGTTCCGCTCGACGCCGCCGGTTACGCTCAGTACGCCGCCGTGCGCCCGGCGAGCTCGGGGATCAATCTGGCGCAGGCATCGTTGTTGCCGATACAGCCGCTCAATCTCGGCTCGCCGTTCGGACTGCATCCGTCGCTCACCGATCTGCAGACACTGTTCAATCAGAACCGCATGGCGATTCTCGCCAATGTGGGAACCCTGCTGCAGCCGACGACACAGTCGCAATACGCCGCCGGCTTGCGCCCGCTGTCGCTGTATTCGCACGCCGACCAGCAGGCACAATGGCAAAGCTCGGTTTCCTCCGCGGCGTCGGGCACGGGCTGGGGAGGCCGTATCGCCGACAACGTTGCGGCGTTGAATGCCGCATCGGGCTTTCCCGTCGTCACTTCGCTGGACGGCGCGGTTCTGTTCACCACCGGAACGGCGGCGATTCCGCTGTCGATACCGGCGGCCGGTTCGTTCGCGTTGTCCGGCTACAGCGGCAGCGCGGCCGCCACCGCGCGCATGAGCGCGGTCCAGCAACTGCTGGCACAAGCCTCGGGCAACGCGCTGGTCGACGGTGCATCCGACATCAGCGCGCAGGCGCTCGACCTGTCGGCGACCGTCAATCCGATCCTCGCCAACGCGAACTCGACGATCGCGCCGCTGTTCGCCAATCTGAAGACCGGCACCGCCAATCAGCTCTATCAGGTCGCCAAGTTGATCGAGGCCCGCGCCGCGACCGGGGCCGCGCGGCAGATATTCTTCGTTCAGCTCGGCAGCTTCGACACCCACGGCGATCAGTTGAATCGGCAGCAGAACCTGTTCGACGAGCTCTCGCCGGCTCTGAAGGCCTTTTACGATGCGACAGTCGCGTTGGGCGTCGCTGCCCAAGTTACGACGTTCACGCTGTCGGATTTCGGCCGCACCTTTCAGCCCGCCTCAGGCGGGGGCACCGACCATGCCTGGGGTAGTCATCATTTCATCATCGGTGGTGCAGTCCAGGGCGGAAAAATCTACGGCCGCTATCCGCAACTCCTGCTCGGCGGCCCGGACGACGCCGAAAAGGAAGGCCGCTGGCTGCCGTATTGCGCGGTCGACCAGTATGGCGCGACGCTGGCGCGATGGTTCGGTGTCGCCCCCGCAGACCTGGGCGCGGTGTTTCCCAATCTAGCCAGCTTTCCGAGCACAGACTTGGGGTTCATCGGCTGATCCACCGGCGGGCCGGCGCCAGTTCCGGCTTGACGTTCCTGCCGGGCTGCCGCTACGCTCGACGCGTTTTCGCGCTTCCCGTCAAACGGCGGCGTTCGCATATCTCGCGGCTAGCGCCGCATTCCTCTGAACGAGTGAATCCACCGCATCGGCCGGGCAATCAGGCTTCGCCTCGTGCAACGCTCTGTCGCGCGGCGCGCGCGATGGCGCCTGCGATCGCGTTGACGCTGGGGCTGAGCGTGGCTTCGCGCTGTGGCTTGGCGGCCGCGGAAGAAGCGATGCAGGCCTACAAGGTCGAGATCGCCGCACCCGCCCCGGTGAAGGCCGCAATCGAGCGCAGCCTCGACCTCGTTCGCTGGCAGTCGTATGCCGAGATCACGCCCGAGTTCTTCGAGCTGCTCGTCGCCGACGCGCGAGCACAAGCGCGCGACGCGGCAGAAGCGCAGGGATATTTCGCGGCGAAAGTCGAAAGCGAGATCGACCGATCGACGACTCCTGCGACCGTGCGCTTGCGGATCGATCCGGGCGAGCCGACGACGGTGACGGCGGTCGATTTGTTCGTCGTCGGAGCCGCCGCGCTCGGCGGCCCCGAAGGAAGCGCGCTGATCGCGCGCCTGCGCAAAGACTGGTCGCTGCCCAAAGGTGCCGTTTTCCGCCAGGCCGATTGGGCCGCCGCCAAGACGGGCGCCGTGCAAGTGTTCGCGGCCGACCGCTACGCAGCGGTCAGGCTGGCCGAGAGTCGAGCCGATGTCGATCCGGAAACGCATAGCGCCGCGCTGAGCCTGACGATCGACAGCGGGCCGCCGTTCCGCTTCGGCGCTCTCGACATCACCGGCGTCGAGAAATACAGCGAGTCGCTGGTCAGGAATCTGGTGACCTTCGCGCCCGGCGATCCCTATACGGCCGAAGCGCTGCAGATCTTCCTGCGCCGACTGAACGGCTCGGGCTACTTCGCCAGCGCACAGGCGACGGTCGAAACCGACCCGTCGCAAGCCGACGCGGCACCGGTGCATCTGCGCCTGATCGAGGCGCCGCAAAAGAAAGTCAGCGCGGGCGCAGGCTTTTCCACCGACACGCTGTACCGCGCGCAGCTGAGCTACGATGATTTCAACATCGACGACAAAGGCCTGCGCTTCCACACCGATCTCGACGTCCAAGCGAAGATCCAGAGTGCGACCGTGCGCCTGACGCTGCCGCCGCGCGTGCCGCAATACAGCGACACCTACGCGGCCAACGTCGCGCACACCGATATTTCCGGCTTGAGGACCGACGAATTCACGACCGGCTGGAAGCGCAAGACGGCGGCAGAGCGCGACCAGGTCAGCTACGGCGCGGCGTTCTATGCTTCGCGGCTGATGCCGACCAACGCCGGATCGGCCGACGCGCACGCGCTGTTTTTCGATTACGGACGCACTTGGCGCAACGTCGACGACTTGTTGTCGCCGGCGCGCGGCTACGCAATCAATGCGCAGGTCGGCGCCGCGCCGCCCTGGGTCTCGACGGCAGCATTGGGCCGCGGCGTCGTGCAGTTGGCAGCATGGCTGCCCATCGACACTAAAACGCTGTTGATGTTCAGGGCCGAGGGCGGCGCTGTCGCCGCCCGCAGCGCTCGCGACGTGCCGATCGCGCTGCTGTTCCGCACCGGCGGCGACACGACGGTGCGGGGCTATGCGTTCGACAGCCTCGGCCCTCGCATCGGCGATGCGACGGTCGGCGGCCGTTATTACGCGATCGGCAGCGCCGAAGTCGTGCGCTGGATCGCGCCCACGTGGGGCATCGCGACGTTCGTCGACGCAGGCAACGCCGCCGACCGCGCCGCCGACCTGAAACCGGTGTACGGCTACGGCGTCGGCGCGCGCCTGCGCACGCCGATCGGCCCGATGCGGCTGGACGTCGCCTACGGCGAGGCTGCACGCACCGTGCGCCTTCATCTTTCGGTAGGGTTGTCGTTCTGATGCCTGCGCTCGTTGCCATCAGGCGCGTTTCCACAGCGCTGTGGATCGCGGCGCTGCTGGTCGTGGCGATCATCGGCGGTGCGCTGTGGTTAGCCACCAGCGACGCCGGACTGCGCTGGGCAACCGGCGAAGCGACTGCGCGCAGCGGCGGGCGGCTGACGATAGAGGGCGCCACCGGCTCGCTCGGCGGCACCGTGCGGATCGTGCGGCTCCGCTACGAAGATGAAGACTTGAGCCTGGTTGCCGACGACGTCGCGTTCACCTGGTCGCCGCGCGCGCTGCTCTCCCGAACCGTCCTCGTCGATGCCCTGTCGGCCGTGACCGTGGCGCTCGAGTTCAAGCCCAGTGCCGGGCCGAGCGCGCCGCCCGCCTCGCTCGTGCTGCCCTGGCCGATCGATGTGCGGCGCGCCGACATCGCGGCGCTGACCGTCGCCAGCGGTCCGAACCGCTGGCGCGTGACCCAGCTCGGATTCCACTACTCCGGCGCGATCGATCGGCACGCGCTCGACGGGCTGGCGCTCGACAGCGAATGGGGCTCGGTGCGCGGCAGGCTCGCGATCGGCGCGACGCCGCCGTTTGCCGCCGAAGGCCGCATCGCCTTCGCCGGCAGCGACGCGGCAAGGCATGCGACTGCCACGATGGCCGTAGGCGGCGACATGACGACGCTGTCGCTGTCGGGCGAGGGAAGCGTCGACGATGCGCGCGCGACCGGCACCGCGCGGATCGCGCCGTTCGAATCCCGCCGACTGCGGGACTTCGAGCTTCGGATCGAAAACGTCGACCTCGCGCGCTTCGACGCGGCGCTGCCGCGCACCGAACTGCAGATGACCCTCGCGGGCACAGGCCGCGACGACGGCGGCGTGCGCGGCGCATTGACGGCGCGCAATGTCATCGCCGGTCCGTGGTCGGCCGGACGGCTGCCGCTGGTCAGCCTCGCATCGGGGTTCGCCGCCGATGGCGAGCGCGTCCAGCTCGACGGACTCGATGCTGCCCTCGGGGACGCGGGCCGTGTCACCGGCGCCGCAGGCATCGACCGCGGCGCCGCGACGTGGCAGCTTGCGGTGCGCGACCTGGATCTCCATCGCATCGTGGCCGACTTGAAGCCGACGCGCCTCGCCGGCGCGTTCGCCGGCCGGATGCGCGTCGACAGCGCCGACGCCGGCGGAGAGATCAGCGGCGATCTGAGGCAATCGGGCATGGCGCTCGCGTTCCGCGCCACCGTCGGACACGGTGTCGTCGACGTCAGCACCTTCCGCGCGCAGGCTCGCGGCGGAACGCTGCAGGGCACGGCGAGCTTCGCGATTGCGGGCAGCCAGGCGTTCAAGCTGAACGCGACCGCGACCGCGCTCAATCCGGCGAGCTTCGGCAACTATCCGGCCGCATCGCTTTCGGGCAAGGCCAGCGCGCAGGGTGCGCTCAAGCCAGCGTGGTCGACCGAGCTTTCATTCGAGATCGCCCGCAACAGCAGCCTGCGCGGCCGGCCGCTCACCGGAACCGGCAAGCTCGCGCTCTCGCCAGGCAGCGTTCGCGGCGCGCACGTGGAATTGAACGTGGGTGCGAATCAGCTGAGCTTGAGCGGCGATTTCGGCCGCACCGGAGATGCGCTCGCGTTCGCGCTGGACGCGCGCGATCCGGCCGCGCTCGACGCTCGGCTCGCCGGCCGCCTGCGCGCCAGCGGAACGATCGCCGGCGCATGGGACCGTCCGACGCTCGCCTTCACCGCGGCCGGCGACGGCCTTCGCGCGGGCACCGAATTCGCCGCCGCGACGCTCGCCGCCGAAGGCGAAATCGGCGCCGGCAACGATCGTCCGCTGCGGCTTTCGCTGACGGCCACCGGGTTGCGCGTCGATACCGTTACTGCACACAGCCTGCACGCCAGCGTCGACGGCACCGTTGCGCATCACCAGGCGAAGATCGATGCGGCCGGCAATGCCGCCGATGCCGATGTCGAACTCACGGCTCGCCTCGACGGAGGGTGGTCGGGCGATGCGTCGACCGGTTCGTGGCGCGGGCGCATCGTCGCGTTGGAAAGCCGGGGCAAGTATCCGCTGACGCTCGCGCAGCCAGCCGAGCTCGAAGCCGGAGCGCAGCGGATTCGCGTCGCGAACCTGCGCGGCACGCTCGCCGGCGGCCGTTTCGCGGTCGACGAAGTGCGCTGGCAGGAAGCGCGCTTGTCGAGTCGCGGTGAATTCTCCTCGCTGCCGGCGGCGCCGCTCCTGGCATTCACCGGGGCCGCGCCTCGCGTGTCGTCGACGCTGACCCTGGCCGGACGATGGTCGTTCGCCGCGGCGCCCCGCGTTACCGGAACCTTGTCGGTCTCGCGCGATGGCGGCGATCTGGCGCCGGTCGACGCGCCCGAGTTGGCGCTCGGCCTCACGCGCGCCGAGCTTGTCGCGGAATTCACCGACGATCGCGTGCACGCGACGCTCGTTGCGCGCTCTCGCCTGGCCGACGCCGACTTCGCCGCCGATCTCGCGCCCGCACCGCAGTCCGGAGCGCGCTTCGGCGCCGGCGCGCCGCTCACGCTGTCGGCCCGCGTGAACGCGAACTCGCTGCGTGCCCTGCAGGGAATTGCCGGCACGACGGCGGTCATCGACGGACGCCTGAAGCTCGACCTCGCCGGCCAAGGCACCTTGGACAGCGTTCGATTTTCCGGCACCGTCGAAGGCGACGAGCTGAAGCTCGAAGCGGCGCAGTACGGCATCGCGCTGAAGGACGGTCATTTGCGCGCGCGCCTGACCGAGCAGGCGGTCAGCGTCAGCGAATTCTCGTTTGCCGCGGGAGAGGGCCGCTTCGTCGCCAGCGGCACGCTGCCGGCCTCACGCGATATCGAAGGCGCGCGGCTCGCGTGGAAAGCCGACAAGCTTGCGCTGTTCAACCGCCCCGACACCAAGCTCACGCTCACCGGCGCGGGGGCGCTGTCGTTTCAGCGCGGCAGCGTGACCCTCGTCGGCGCGCTGAAGGCCGACGAAGGCTATTTCGAGTTTCGCCCCAGCGGCACCGATGTGCCGGGCGACGACGTGATCGTGCGCGGGCGCGAGAGGAGACCGTCGCGCGACCTCGCGCAACGGGTGCCGTTCGACGTCGACCTCGATCTCGACTTCGGCGAAAAGCTGCAGTTCGTCGGCGAAGGCTTCGACACGGCCTTAGGCGGCAAGCTGCGTGTCAAAACGACCGGTGCCCACGATCTGATCGCCAACGGCACGATCGACATCGTCCGCGGCACCTACACGACGTTCGGCCAGCGGCTGGTGATCCAGCGCGGCAAGCTCTACTTCAGCGGCCCGCTGGACAACCCCGGTCTCGACGTCCTCGC
>DATASF010000211.1:0-8194 GCA_036269335.1 Casimicrobiaceae bacterium | reverse complement strand
ATCGGCATCGCGCCGGGCGCGAACATGTCGGACTCGGTCGCGATGTTCGAGGCCACCCATGGAACCGCCCCGAAATATGCCGGCAAGGACTACGTCAATCCCGGATCGGAAATTCTGTCCGCCGAGATGATGCTCATCCACATGGGCTGGCCCGAAGCGGCGGCGCTGATCGTGTCCAGTCTGGAGAAGGCGATTGCTGACAAGGTTGTGACCTACGACTTTGCGCGGCTGATGCCGGGGTCGACGCAGGTCAGCTGCTCGGGATTCGGCAAGGCGATGATCGAGCGGATGTAGCAGGCGAAAGCTACCGTTTGGCAGCGATCGCGCCGCGGTGTTGCACAAATCCAACGCCGGCGGCGCCGCGGCGCCGCTACGGATTCTCGCGCGGTCGACGACGCGCCGGCCCCGTCCTGCCTGTAACGCAGCGTGAACCGCTCCGGCCCCACCTGGCGTTTCGGCGCGGCCGATCGTCGCTTGGGCGCTGTCCCTGGGTGCGCTCGATTGAACCAGTTGGCGGGTGGACTTGCCTTATGCCTGCTTCCGTCGAAGAATGGTAATCGTGGCGATTCGACGGAAAGGGCTGCGCATGGGCCAGGGCTCGCTGCCGGCGCCGGATACTTGGCTCGACAGTGTGATCCCTTGAAAAAGCCGGTGCGGGCATCAAACTGGTGACGGTGGCGACGCAATGCTCGATTCGAAGGCAGCGACGCCGCGCGGCGGACGACGCGGGACAGACGCGCCGCCGGCGCGTCGTGGCGGCGCCGGCCGGCGTCGCGCTGCGCATCCGGGGCTAGACTGGTCGCGGGGTGCGTGGTGGCGATGCAAGAACGTGACGACAATGTCCTCGAGGCCGAGAAGACCCGGCTCAAACCCCCGCCGCTGTACAAGGTCATTCTGCTCAATGACGATTACACGCCGATGGACTTTGTCGTCGTCGTGTTGCAGACTGTGTTTGCGATGAACCGAGAGAAGGCGACCCAGGTGATGCTGCAGATCCACCGCGAAGGCATGGGAGTCTGCGGCACCTACACTCGCGAAGTTGCGGCAGCCAAGGTCGACCAGGTGCTCAGCATCGCACGCAGACATCAGCATCCGTTGCAGTGTACGATGGAGGAAACGTAGCGTTGGCGGCGGGATGCGCGCCGGGCGCTCTTGCCGAGGTTCAGGCCGGAAAGAAACCATGATTGCGCAGGAACTCGAAGTCTCCCTTCACATGGCTTTTGTCGAAGCTCGGCAGAAGCAGCACGAGTTCATCACGGTCGAGCATCTGCTGCTCGCGATGCTCGACAACCCATCCGCGGCTGAAGTCCTGAAGGCCTGCGGCGTCGACATCGAGGAGCTGCGAGGCGTCCTGACCGACTTCATCAACGAGCACACACCGCGCCTGTCGCCGCACTCGGACGCCGACACGCAGCCGACGCAGGGATTCCAGCGCGTGATCCAGCGCGCGATCCTGCACGTGCAATCGTCCGGCAAGAAGGAAGTCACCGGTGCCAACGTCCTGGTCGCGGTGTTCGGCGAAAAGGAATCGCACGCCGTCTACTTCCTCAACCAGCGCGGCGTGACCAGGCTCGACGTCGTCAACTACATTGCCCACGGCATCACCAAGACGCCGCAGAAGGGCCAGGAAAAGCAGGAGCCGGCCAAGGAAGACGCCGAAGGCGAGCAACAGCCGGCCGGCGCGCTCGACGCATACACGGTCGACCTCAACCACCTGGCCAAGACCGGCAAGATCGATCCGCTGATCGGACGCGAGTACGAGCTCGAGCGGGTCATCCAGGTCCTGTGCCGCCGGCGCAAGAACAATCCGCTGCTGGTCGGCGAAGCCGGCGTCGGCAAGACGGCGATCGCCGAGGGACTCGCGCGGCGCATCAACGACGGCAACGTCCCGGAGATGCTGAAGGATTTTGTCGTCCATTCGCTCGACATGGGCGCGCTGCTTGCCGGCACGAAATACCGCGGCGACTTCGAACAGCGCCTGAAGGCGGTGCTGAAGCAGCTGACCGAGAATCCCAGGACGATCCTGTTCATCGACGAGATCCATACGATCATCGGCGCCGGCGCGGCCTCGGGCGGCACGCTCGACGCGTCCAACCTGCTGAAGCCCGCGCTGTCGACCGGCGCGCTCAAGTGCATAGGCGCTACGACGTACAACGAATATCGCGTGATCTTCGAAAAGGATCATGCGCTGTCGCGGCGCTTCCAGAAGATCGACGTGCCCGAGCCGTCGATCGCCGAGACGATCGAGATCCTGAAGGGCCTGAAGACGCGCTTCGAACAGCATCACGGCGTCAAGTACGCGCCGGCCGCGTTGACGACCGCGGCCGAGCTCGCGGCGCGCTTCATCAACGACCGGCATCTGCCCGACAAGGCGATCGACGTGATCGACGAAGCCGGCGCCGCGCAGAAAATCCTGCCGAAGTCCAAGCAGAAAAAGGTCATCAACAAGACCGAGATCGAGGAGATCGTCGCCAAGATCGCGCGCATCCCGGCCAAGAGCGTCAGCTCCGACGACCGCAACGCGCTGAAGACCCTCGACCGCGACTTGAAGAACGTCGTCTTCGGCCAGAACCTGGCGATCGACGCGCTGGTCGCGGCGATCCGCATGGCGCGCTCGGGGCTGGGCAATCCGCGCAAGCCGATCGGGAATTTTCTGTTCTCGGGGCCGACCGGCGTCGGCAAGACCGAGGTGGCGCGCCAGCTCGCGTTCTGTCTCGGCGTCGAGTTGCTGCGCTTCGACATGTCCGAGTACATGGAGCGGCACGCGGTTTCGCGCCTGATCGGCGCGCCGCCCGGGTACATCGGCTTCGATCAGGGCGGGCAGCTGACCGAGGCGATTACCAAGCACCCGTACAGCGTCCTGCTGATGGACGAAATCGAGAAGGCGCACCCGGACATCTTCAACATCCTGCTTCAGGTGATGGATCACGGCACGCTGACCGACAACAACGGCCGCAAGGCGGATTTCCGGAATGTAATCATCATCATGACCACCAATGCCGGCGCCGACGTGCTGTCGAAGAGCTCGATCGGCTTCACGAGCAACAAGCAGGCCGGCGACGAGATGGAATCGATCAAGCGCATGTTCACGCCGGAGTTCCGCAACCGGCTGGACGCGACGATTTCGTTCGCTTCGCTCGACCACGAGGTGATCCTGCGCGTCGTCGACAAGTTCCTGCTCGAGCTGGAGAATCAGCTGCACGAAAAGAAGGTCGAGCCCTCGTTCACGCCGCGACTGCGCGAGTTCCTGGCGAAAAAGGGATTCGACCCGCAGATGGGTGCGCGACCGATGGCGCGCCTGATCCAGGATACGATCCGCAAGGCTCTGGCCGACGAGCTGCTGTTCGGCCGGCTGGTCAGCGGCGGCAAGGTGACGATCGACGTGGGCGACGAGGACAAGATCACGCTCGAGTTCGACGAATCCAAAGAGGCCGCACCGGTCGCCTGAAACACGGCCGCGCTTGCTGCGACGACGGGAGCCTGCGGGCTCCCGTTGCTTTTGGCGGCCGGGCACGCGATTGAATTCGGCGGCGAAATCGGCGACGATGCAGCGATGGGGTCTGCGTATCTGCCGCGTCTGTTCGCCGCCGCGTTCGGCGCCTGCGCGGCATTGCCGGTCATCGCCGACGACAGCGGCGCGGGGCGCGACATCGCCGCCGGTTGCGCGAGCTGCCATCATGGCGATCGTCGCGACGGAGCCGCGATTCCCGATCTCGCCGGCATGGAAAAGGCGGCGATCGTCGAGCGCATGCGTGAGTTTCGCGACGGGCGGCGCCCGTCGACGATGATGCGACAACTCGCCAGTGGCTACACCGACGCACAGATCGACGCAGCGGCTTCGTACCTCGCCGCGCAGAAGCGGTGACGATCGCCGTTCGCGACCCTGCCCGCCGCCGCTTGCTCGGCGCGGGCGCCGCGACGTTGCTCGCGCGGACACTTGGCGCCTGCGCCAACGCCGCACCCGCGAGCGCACCGAAAGTCATTGTCGTCGGCGGCGGCTACGGCGGCGCGACGGCCGCCCGCTATCTGCGCCTCTGGAGCGGCGGCGCGATCGACGTCAAGCTGGTCGAGCGCGACGCCGCGTTCGTCTCCTGTCCGTTGTCCAACCTGGTCATCGGCGGCAGCAGGCAGCTGGCCGATATCACCGTCGGCTATGGCGGCCTGGAGAAGCTGGGCGTGCGCAGAATCCGCGGCGACGCGGTCGGGATCGATGGATCGGCGCGCACCGTCACTCTGGCCCAGGGCGAGACGCTGTCCTACGATCGCCTGATCCTCGCGCCCGGCGTCGATTTCGTCTACGACGGCATTCCGGGGCTCAAGAGTCCCGCCGCGCAGGCGCTCGTGCCGCACGCCTGGAAAGCCGGCCCGCAAACAGCCGCCTTGCGCTCACGCCTCGAGGCGATGCGCGACGGCGGCGTGTTCGCGATTCACGTTCCGCGGGCGCCGTATCGCTGCCCTCCCGGTCCTTACGAGCGCGCCTGCCAGGCTGCCAATTATTTTCTGCGGCACAAGCCGAAGTCGAAGGTGATCGTTCTCGACGCCAACGAGGAAGTGCAGTCGAAAAAGGCGCTGTTCACCGCCGCGTGGGCCGGTCGCTATCGGGGCTATGTCGAATACCGGCCGAACAGCGAGCTGGTCGATGTCGATGCGTCGGGCTCGACGATCAAGCTCGATTTCGACGATGTTCGCGCCGATGTGATCAACGTCATTCCGCCGCAGCGCGCGGGCGCGATCGCGCGCGAACTGGGCATGGCCAATGCGAACGGCAGCTTCTGCCAGGTCGATTTTCTTTCCTACGAGTCGACCGCGCAGAAGTACGTTCACGTGCTCGGCGATGCGATCCAGACCGCGCCGCTGATGCCGAAGTCCGGGCACATGGCGAACCAGCACGGAAAAGTGTGCGCGGCCGCGGTTATCGCGCTGCTTCAGGGGAGGGAGATCAACCGGTCGCCGCTGATCGCCAACGCCTGCTACAGCTATATCGACGACAGGGAAGCCGTGCACATCGCGTCGGTCCACGCCTACGATAGTGACCAGAAGACGATGCTGGTCGTTCCAGGCAGCGGCGGCGTGTCACTCGAGCCGAGCGCCGGCGAGGCGGTCTACGCCGACGCGTGGGCGCGCAACATCTGGTTCGATATGCTGGGTTCCGCCGCATGAGCTGCGCGGGTCGCCTCGCCTTGCGCCCATGTCGGTCCGCGCGAGCGCACGATCGTGCGGACGACCGATGCGGCGTGCGCCGGGCTATCCGTCTGCTGTTGCTCGTGCTGACTTTGCTGTGCGCGGCCGTCGGCAACTTCGCCGCGGCCGCGGACGAGAAGTATCCGGACCGGCCGATCCATCTGATCGATCCTTACGGCGTCGGCGGAGCGAACGATCTGTTCGGCCGGATCGTTGGCGCGAGACTGGCCGAGGCGCTGGGACAACCGGTGATCATCGAGAATCGCGCCGGTGCGGGCGGAAACATCGGTACCGAGTACGTCGCCAGGGCCAAGCCCGATGGCTATACGCTGCTGCTGGGCTCGAACGGGAACAACACGATCAATCCGGCGCTTTATCCGTCGTTGCCGTTCGATGCGGCCCATGCATTTGCGGGGATCACCAAGCTCGCGACGGTCCCGGTGGTTCTGGTAGCCTCACCGTCGCTGCCCGCGGCCAACCTTGGCGAGCTGATCCAGCTGGCCAAAAGCCGGCCCGGGGCGCTCGCGTACGGAAGTCCGGGCGTCGGCTCGACTGCGCACCTGACGGCCGCGCTGCTTGCATCCCGCACCGGCATCGAATTGCTGCACGTGCCCTACAAGGGCGGCGGGGCGGCGATCAGCGGCGTCCTGACCGGCGACGTGCCGCTGGCATTCGTCGTGGTCAGCACTGCTCAGACACTGGTCCAGGCAGGCCGCGTGCGGGCGATCGCGGTCACCAGCATCGCGCGGAGCTCGGCCATGCCGGCTGTGCCGACGGTCGCCGAGTCAGGCGTTCCTGGATTCGATGTCTCCTCGTGGTACGGCCTGCTCGCGCCGGCGGGAACGCCGCCCGAGATCATTGCGCGGCTGCACGCGGAAACGACGCGCATCCTTGGGCAAGCGGATGTGCAGCAGCAATTCCTCGCGATGGGCGCCGCTCCCATCGGCAATACACCGGAAGCATTCGACGGCGAAATACGCGCCGATCTGGCGCGTTGGGCAGCCGTCGTGAAAGCGGCAGGCATCCGCGCCGAATGAGCGGCCGCGCCGGCGCGTGGACGGCTGCTCCCCGCCGCCAGGGCAAACCTGAGCCCAGATCATGACGATCAGCGTGCTGCTGGCTGCGACGGCCACCCAGTACATCGGGACCGCGCGCATCCCCGGCGCGCTCGCCGCCAACGGCTTCGAGGTCAGCTTGCTCGCGCCACGCGGTACGCTCGCGGAAAAAAGCCGCCACGTCGGCAAGATCGAGCATCTGCCCGAGAGCACGACGCCGCGGCAATGGGTCCAGGCGTTCGCCGCGATGGTCGACGCGACATCACCGCGCATCGTCCTGGCATGCGATGACACGGCGCAGCGATTGCTTCAGGCCGTCGCGCTCTCGCCCCCGGACGACATGCCGGCGACGCAGCGCCTGCGCCTCGCCGATCTCGTGCGAACCTCGCTGGGCGCGCCTCAACATTACCGGGTCAGCGTCGACAAGACGCTGTTGCCGGCTGCAGCGAGCGAGCTCGGCGTTCGCGTGCCGCCCTACGCGATCGTGACCGAGCTGGAGGAGCTGAAGGATTTTTCCGCCGTCCACGGATTCCCTGTCGTGCTCAAGCGGGCGTTCGGCGCGGCGGGAGAATGGGTTGAGATTGCCGATGATTCGCAGCAACTCGTGGCGGCCTACACGAAGCTCAGTGCGGCCGTGACGCTCGAGCTCGGCGACGCCGCGCCGCGCAACCTGCTCGTGCAGGCGCACGTCGCTGGCGTCATCCGCAACCAGGGCGTGGCCGCGTGGGAGGGGCGAATGCTCGCCGGATTCGTTCGTGAGAAGTTGATCGCGCATCCGCATCCGATGGGGCCGTCGACGGTCAATCGCTATTTTCACTCGCAGGAGACGAACGACTTCGCCGAAAAGCTGGTGCGCGGATTCGGAATGACCGGAATATTCGGCATCGAGTTCATCGCCGAACGCGGTACGGGCACTTCGTATTTGCTGGAGATCAACCGGAGGATCACGCCCGGTTCGCCGACCGGCGCTCTGGTCGACGTCGACCTTTGCGCGGCGCTTCGCGCCGCGATCGATGATGTTCCGAACCCATCGCGACACCGGCTCGACGACGGCGAAGAACACGTGATCGCACAATTTCCGCAGGAATGGCTGCGCGATCCGGCCAGCACTTATCTGCGCACCTGCCGGGTCGACGCGCCGTGGAACGATCCGCGCCTCTTCGCCGCCATGGCGGCGTTGCGCCCGGCGTAGCCCCGGGGCTGAATTACACGCGCAGTTCCACGGGGCGGCCGGCCGCCGCCGCGGTGACCAGCTCGCCTCGACGCGGAAGAGATTTCCACGGAGCGGACAGCAAGCCGGAGGGCAAGGGGCGGCGCCGGCAGTGCCTAAGCTCCGCGAAATCAAGGCCATTGCCCGAGCCGGCGCTTTCGTCCCCCGCCCGATTAGTGCGTCGCAGCAACAACAACGGAAAATGCGCGGCTTTTCCTTCCACAGCGTGGAATGAGTTTTTAACTCAATGATTATTTGTAATATTTATCATAGTGCAGTGCGCAAATTACGCTTGTATTTGACCGGGGCCTTTGCTAACGTCGAGTGAACACCAGCCGCCTGCCGTCTCGACATCGGCAGTGCGCACAGCTTCGTTTACGACGAGGGGAGCAGCGATGAATTACGATCTCGAAGCGGCAAGACTGAAGAAGGACTGGGCGGAAAATCCGCGCTGGAAAGGGATCACCCGCGGCTACTCCGCCGAAGACGTCGTGCGCCTGCGCGGCTCGATTCACATCGAGCACACGCTGGCACAACGCGGCGCCGAAAAGCTCTGGAGGCTGGTCAACGAGGAGCCGTTCGTCAACACGCTGGGTGCGATGAGCGGTAACCAGGCGATGCAGCAGGTCAAGGCCGGTCTCAAGGCGATTTACCTGTCGGGCTGGCAGGTCGCCGCCGACGCCAATGTCGCGGGCGAGATGTACCCCGACCAGTCGCTGTACCCGGTCAACTCGGTGCCCGCGGTCGT
>DATASF010000210.1:0-4547 GCA_036269335.1 Casimicrobiaceae bacterium | reverse complement strand
CTGCGCCGCGCTGCTTTCGGATTTCTTCGCGTCGCGGCGGCAGGACGCGCGCGGATGAAGGCGCCCACCTATGGTATCGGCCTGTACGCGCCCGCCGGCTTTGTGGTCGAGCGCGACGCGATATCGCGCGCGGCCGAACGCCTCGAGGCTCTCGGCAACCGCGTCGTCGTCGACCCGACGGCATCGGCTCGGTGGCAGCGTTTTTCGGCGACCGACGACGAGCGCCTGGCCGCGGTCATGCGGATGGCCTCGGATCCGCGTATCGATCTGGCGATCGCCGTGCGCGGCGGCTACGGCTGGTCGCGGCTCTTGGACCGGATCGATTTTGGCGCGATCGCCGCGTCGAAGACGCGCTGGCTCGGCCACAGCGATTTCACCGCGTTCCAGCTTGCGGCGTGGACGCACGCCCGAATCGTAACCTTCGCGGGACCGATGGCTGCTTACGATTTCGGTGCGACGGAGCCGTCCTCGTTCACCAACGATCATTGCTGGGCGCTGCTCGGGGGGACGAGCTACGAGGTCGAGCTGCCGCTCGACGGTCCCGCGAAATTCGCCGCGAGCGGAACGCTGTGGGGCGGCAACCTGGCGATGGTGGCGCACCTGGTCGGGACGCCTCATTTCCCGACCATAGCCGGCGGCATCCTGGTGCTCGAGGATATCGGCGAGCAGCCGTACCGGATCGAGCGGATGCTCTATCAACTGCACTTCGCCGGCGTGCTCGGGCGGCAGAAAGCACTGCTGCTTGGCAGCTTCAACGGCTTCGAGGCCTCGCCGAACGACAACGGCTACGACCTTGCCGCGACAATCGCGCACGCGCGGGAACGCTTCGGCGTGCCGATCTATACGGGCTTGCCGTTCGGCCACTGCCGCGACAAGCTGACCTTGCCCTTCGGTGGACACGCCGAGATCGAAGTTGCAGGCGGAACCGCGTGGCTGCGCCTGTCCGGCTACGGCGCTGCGCCGCGGTAGAGCGCGGCGTTCCGCGCGCTCAGCGCGCCGAAGCGATCCGAAACTCGAAGGCGACTTCGCCGGTCGAGCCGCCGCCGGCGTCGAAGCTGCGCTCGACCAAGCGCGCGCTGTTGTCCCGCCCGACCAGCAGCAGCGTCGACGAGCGCGTTCCGTACTCCGGACTGACGATGAACGGCGACGATAGCAGGCTTTCCCATTGCGCCGAAACGCCGGTCGCCGGCAGGTGGACGTCGGCCGCGGGCTCGCGGTCGGCAAGGAGCGCGAACGCGGTCTCGATCGCCGGGTCGTCGTCGGCCAGCCATGCCGCCAGGCGGGCCTTGGTGCGCAGCAGCTTCGGCCACGGCGTGTCGAGCAGGTGATTCGACAAGCCGTGGATGCCGGCACCGAGCGATAGCGCGCCGCTGGCGCGATTGGACGCGAACGCCGCGCCGCTATCCTCGCCGACCAGCAGGTTGAAGCCGTGATAGCGGCCGCCGTCGGGCAGCAGCGCCGCGCTCGAGCGCAGCGGCGAGCCGGTCTCACGCAGCATGCGCATGACCAGTTCCCCTCGCGAGGGCGCGTAGGGATCGCGAGCTGCGCCCTCGCGAAAGTTGGTGATCAGCGCCCAGCGGCCGGCTCGCGTCACGCCGAACCAGCTGCCGCCGGCGACGAGGTCGCGGCCCGCCAGCACGGCTTGGTCCCACCAATGCGCGGGCTCCGCTGCGCGCGCATGAAACTCGTCGCGGTTGGCCGCGATCACGCATCGGTATTTCGGATGCGCATCGAGCGCAACCAGCGCCAGACACATCCTTAGGCCGCGCCGGCGCGAGAGTCAACGCAGGCGGGATTCATGCGGTGACGACGTTGGCCACGAAGCGCTCGATCTTCCGCGCCGATCCCGGCGCCAGAAACTGCGCAAAGCGGTGCGTGTCGAGGAGGTCCGTGAGCATCACCTCGAAGCGCGCCGGATCGTGGACGCTCTCGTAGACTTCCATCCACAGCATCGGCTCGTCCTGCCGCTGCAGCAGGCGGCCGGTGACGCCGGCGCGCTCCTCGAGACTGGCAAGCACGGCGGCGATCGTTTCGCGCGCCGCGGCCGCGCGAGCGGCGTCGACCCGGTAGTAGATGTAGCAATGGACCGGCCTGGCGCTCATGCGATGCGACCGCGCGGCACCGCGGGTGCCGGCGTCTCGTAGGGGAGTGCGTAGAGGCGCAGGGCCGCGCCGCCCGGGGCGCCGAGATGCACGTCGCCGCTTTCAGCTGCCGCGAGCTGGAGCACCGCCAGCAGGTCGCTGCCGCCATCGGGCGCCGCCGCGGCGTTGACGATGGTGCCGCACGCCTGTTCGCCGAACGCCGCGCTAAACAGCCGCTCGGCCGGCGGCGGTGGCGCGCCATCGACATGCGCGAGTGCCAGGCGCTCCTTCAAGCGACCGAGGTACTGTGTTCGGGCGACGATTTCCTGGCCCGCATAGCAGCCTTTCTGAAAGCTGATTCCCCCCAGCGCGTCCCAATTGGCCGCCTGCGGCACGAACAGGTCGGAGGTCGAGGCCGTGATGACCGGGACGCCGGCGCGTATGGTCAACCATTGCCACGGCGCGAAGCCCGCAGGCAGGCAAACCGAGGCCAGGCGGTCCCAGCACCGCGCAGCGGCGCGGGGTGCGACGGTCACGATATAGCGCGGTCCCGGGAGCGCGACGACGAGCGCTTCGCCGAACGAGGCGACGTCGCCGACGGCCGGAGGCGCGCCCAGCGCCTTGTCTATCGCGTCGCCGGCGCCGGGGCCGCCCACGCCCAACCGGACGCTTTCGCTGCTCGCGTCGGCGATGGTGACGCGCGAACGCAGCACGAACATGCGAAGGCGCTTGGCGATGGCCGCGCTCAGGCTCTCGGACAGCAGCAGGTCGAAAACCGAGTCGTCGCTGCGTCGAATCAGGAAATTGGCCAGCATCCGGCCCTTGGGCGAGCACCAGGCGCCGTACTGGGCTTCGCCGCGGCCCAGTGCGGCGACATCGTCGGTGAATTGGCCTTGCGAGAACGCCGCGGCATCGGGTCCCGCAATTCGCAGAACCGCCAACGCGGACAAGTCGCAGGCGACCGCGGCGTCGCGCGCGGCGGCGAGCTCCGCGACTGGAGCGCCGAACGAGGCAACCCCGTCGCGGTCGAAGCTTGCGCCATGCGCGGCCAGGTAATCGGACCAGGATGGAATCATCGGAGGCATCGGCTTGTACTTTGCGTCAGGACGCGTACCGGCCGGCCCTATGGCCGGGCGGGCGCCGCGCTGGCGGAGCGTGACAAAAGCGTGTTAAAATCGAACGTTAGCTTGGATTGGCCGTTCTCGAGTCCAGGCCGGCGCCAGGAATACGGCGTCCGGCCAGATCCAGGCAATTCGCAGATCCGCACCATCAGGGTGCCTGTCGTGCCAAGCACGCGGGCCCAGTCGCGGATCGAGGCCCAACCCTGATAAAGGAGTGTAGTAATGTCGGTCACGATGCGTCAAATGCTGGAAGCCGGCGTCCATTTCGGCCACCAGACCCGCTACTGGAATCCGAAGATGGCCGAGTTCATTTTCGGCCAGCGCAACAAGATTCACATCGTCAATCTCGAAAAGACGATGGCAATGTACCAGGAGGCGATGAAATACGTCCGCCAACTGGCCAGCAATCGCGGCACGATCCTGTTCGTCGGCACCAAGCGTCAGGCGCGGGAGATCGTCGCCGAGGAGGCGCAGCGCGCCGGCATGCCCTTTGTCGACCACCGCTGGCTCGGCGGCATGCTGACCAACTTCAAGACCGTCAAGGCGTCGATCAAGCGCCTGAAGGACCTCGAAGCGATGGGCCAGGACGGGACCTTCGAGAAGATCAGCAAGCGCGAAGCGCTCACGCTGCAGCGCGAAATGGACAAGCTCAATCGCAGCCTCGGCGGCATCAAGGAGATGACCGCGCTGCCCGACGCCCTGTTCATCATCGACGTCGGCTACCAGAAGATCGCGGTGACCGAGGCCAACAAGCTGTCGATTCCGATCATCGGCGTCGTCGACACCAACCACTCGCCGGAAGGCATCGCGTACGTCATCCCCGGCAATGACGACTCGAGCCGCGCGATCCGGCTGTATGCCCGGGGCGTCGCCGATGCGATTCTCGAGGGGCGCAGCCAGGTGATCCAGGAAATCGTCCAGACCGAGGAATTCGTCGAGATTTCCGGCGACGAAGCCAGGACCTGAGCATTCAGCAAAGGGGGCGCCGCCCCCTTTTGTTTAGGCATCTCACCGGCACGCGCCGACAGGCTGCGCGCCGTCGACAAGAAGGTTGTGGAGCGGACGAGCGATGGCGGAAGTTAGTGCGAGCAAGGTGATGGAACTGCGCGGGCGCACCGGCCTGGGCATGATGGAATGCAAGAAGGCGCTGCTGGAGACCGGCGGCGATATCGCGAAGGCGGAGGATCTGCTCAGGATCAAGAGCGGAGCGAAGGCGTCGAAGGCGGCCGATCGCGTCGCGGCGGAAGGCGTGATCGGTGCGATGATCGCAGCCGACGGCAAGACCGGCGCGCTGGTGGAGCTCAACTGCGAGACCGATTTTGTCGCGCGCAATGCTGATTTCGTC
>DATASF010000209.1:0-2071 GCA_036269335.1 Casimicrobiaceae bacterium | reverse complement strand
CCGAAACCAGCGCTCCGCCGCCCATCGCGTCTGCGCCGACGTCGAACGCGCTGTTCATCGGCTGGGCGCCGTCCGGTCCGACCGACAAGGCGGTGCGCATCGCAAGCTTCGTCGATTACGAGTCCGCGTTCGGCACGCTCGACGATCCGCGCTCGCTGCTCGCTTACGCGCTCTACCATTTCTTCAATAATGCCGGGACGGATGCGTTCGCCTTGCGCATCGTCGGCGCGGACGGTGGGTTCATCGCGCCGACCGATGGGGCGTTCGTTCAGGCGCTGAACGCAGCGTTCGTCGAAGGCGGTCCCGTCGCGGCAATCGATACATTCAATCTCATCTGCGTTCCCGGCCTCACCGACGTGGTGGCGACCGCGATGCTGCAGGCGTACGCCGTAGGACACCGTGCATTCCTGATCGCCGATTGCGAGGAGAGCGCGACGGTCGCAAGCGCTCCCGCTTCGCTCGCGGGAAAGAATGGTGCGAACGCCGCCAACTCGGCGCTGTATTTCCCATGGGTCATCGCGCCGGACCCTCTGAACGGATCGCCGCGTGCGTTTCCGCCTTGCGGCTTCGTCGCCGGCATCTATGCCCGAACTGACGATGCGCGCGGCGTGTGGAAGGCGCCCGCGGGTGAGAGTATCGTCGACGCGACGGGTCTGACCGCAACCGTCAGCAACGCCGACCAGGAATTATTGAACCCGCTTGGGATCAATTGCCTGCGCAATTTGCCCGTGAGGGGGCTTGTCGTGTGGGGTGCGCGAACGCTCGCGGGCGCGGACGCTCAAGCGTCGGAGTGGAAATACGTCAACGTCCGCCGCTTTATGATGTTCGTCGAGCAGTCGATCGATGCTGGTACCAAATGGGCCGTGTTCGAACCTAACGGCGAGCCGCTATGGGCAAAACTGCGCGCGAGCGTCGGCAATTTTCTGGACGGTCTGTGGAGGAGTGGAGCACTTATCGGCAACACGCCAACGCAATCCTTTTTCGTTAGATGCGATGGCACCACGACAACCCAGGCCGACATCGACAACGGGATGCTCAACATCGTGATCGGGGTTGCGCCGGTGCAACCGGCCGAGTTCGTGATCATCAGGATTGCGCAGTTCGCGGCTGCGAGTTGACGTTCAGGTCGGCACCTTCAATTCCTTTGCCAGATAGTCGACCAGTGCGCGGACCTTGGCCGACGGCCGCGGACCGCCGGGAAAGACCGCGTGCACGTCGACGCACGGCAGCTTGTAGCCACGCAGCAACTGCACCAGCCGGCCCGTTCCTATCTCCGGTCCGGCCATCACCGTCGACACCATGGCAATGCCGAGCCCGGCCATCACGCTCGCGAACACCCCGGGCCCGGAATTTGTCGTGATGCGCCCGCGCACGTCGACCGACACTTCGGTGTCGTTACGGTTGAACGACCAGCTTTCGCGTCCGAAATTGCCCGGGCCGAAGATGCAGTCGTGCGCGGCGAGATCGGCCGGCGCCTTCGGCGTGCCGCGGGCGGCGAGATAGGCGGGCGCGGCGACCACCATTGTCGGCAGCGACGCCAGTTTGCGCGCGCCGAAGACGGAGTCGTCGAGATCGCCCAGGCGGATCGCGACATCGGCGCCCTCGGCAACGAGGTCCTGCCGCGCGTCGACCACCGACAGCTCCACCCGCAGCAGCGGGTGGGCGCTGAGGAATTGCGGCAAGCGCGGAATGATCTCGCGGGTGCCGTAGACCACGGGGATCGCGAGACGGATCAGGCCGCGCAGCGAGTCCAGTCCGCGCGCGGCGTCCTCGGCGTCTTCGACCTGGCTCAGGATGTCGCGGGCGCGATCGAGGAACAGCGCGCCGGCGTCGGTCACCGTGATGCGGCGCGTGGTGCGCAGGAGAAGCGTCACGCCAAGGCGTGCTTCGAGTTCGCCGATGATGCGCGACACGGACGGTTGCGACAGGCCGAGTTCGCGTCCCGCCCGCGAGAAGCTGCCGCTCTCCGCCGCGCGGACGAAAACCGACAACTCCTGCAGCCGGTCGCTCATTTATATTTCAAATAAATGTTGTCCATATTTGTCGTATACCCATTTTCTGGCAAATAGAC
>DATASF010000208.1:0-8015 GCA_036269335.1 Casimicrobiaceae bacterium | reverse complement strand
AGCATGGCCATCGGAGTGGGATTCGGCACGATCGTCATCATCGTCATTCTGGTGATCATGATGTCGTTTCGCGTGCTGCGCGAATACCAGCGCGCGGTCGTATTCATGCTCGGGCGCTTCTGGAAGGTCAAGGGGCCCGGCTTTTTCCTGCTGATTCCGGTGATCCAGCAGATGGTGCGCATCGACCTGCGCACGGTGGTGATGGACGTCCCGCCGCAGGACGTGATCACCCGCGACAATGTCTCGGTCAAGGTCAACGCGGTCGTGTACTTCCGCATCCTCGATCCGGCCAAGGCGGTGATCCAGGTCGAGAACTATTACCAGGCGACCAGCCAGCTCGCGCAGACGACCTTGCGCGCGGTCCTCGGCAAGCACGAGCTAGACGAGCTCCTGTCGGCGCGCGAAAAGCTCAACCTCGACATCCAGCAGGTGCTCGACAACCAGACCGAGGCCTGGGGCATCAAGGTGTCGACGGTCGAAATGAAGGACGTCGACCTGAACGAGACGATGATACGTGCGATCGCCCGCCAGGCGGAGGCCGAGCGCGAGCGTCGCGCCAAGATCATCCACGCCGAAGGCGAATTACAGGCGTCGGAAAAATTGCTGCAGGCGGCGCAGATGCTTTCGAAGCAGCCGCAGGCGATGCAGCTTCGCTACCTGCAGACCCTGGCCAATATCGCCGGCGACAAGAGCTCGACCATCGTCTTTCCGCTGCCGATCGACCTGTTGAGCGCGATGGCGAGCAAGCGGACCGAACCCCCGGCCGGCTGACGGTCGGCGGAAGGGCCGGCGGGCCTTCCGGCGCCGGCGCTTTGGGTGTGCCGCGCCCGGCGCCGCGCGGCACTTGCGGCCCCGCGCCGATGCTCCCGCGCGTGTCGGTCGGCCCGTGAAACATCCCGAATCAAGACCTTAGGCCAATGGCATATCGCTTGCTTGCCTTTGCTCGAGGGCGGCGGGCCGGCCGTGCAGCATGTCCGGACCGCGGCACATGACCACAAATCAGGGGGTTCGGATGATGGTTTCCGCGTGGTGGCTGGTGTGGGTGTTTCTGGCCGGCGGATACGCCGGTTTCCTGCTGCTTGCGTTGCTGCGCACCGGCGACGACCGTGAGGAAGGCGCACACGAAGCGCTGATGGCGCATCGCGCCACTTCGTGGCGTCATGGCCGCGAGCGCCGCGGATTTATCGCGCCCACCCCGTAAGCCTGCCGCGTCGGCGCGCCTTCGCCGGCGCCCGCCGCGCTTCCAGTTTTTCGCCTAGGGCGTGACGACCCGCACGGCGTTACCCAGGATTTCGTACAACGCGTAATAGCTTCCCTGCAGGCCGCTGATACCGGGCAGGTAGTCGAGTGGCAGGCCCGGTCGTTGCGACGGTATGCCCGTCGCCGCCGGCACGGTGGCGATGCCGGCTGCCGCGAATTCCGCCGTGGCGCGTCGCATATCGAAGGCGTGCGCGACCAGCACGACCCGGTCTATCCCCGCGCTGCGCAACAGCGCCGCCGAGTACTGCGCATTCTCGTGCGTCGTCCGCGAGCGATTCTCCGCCCAGCGCACCGGCACGCCGAATTCGTGCTGCAAGGCCTGCTGCATCAGCTCGGCCTCGGTGGTCCCGCCGTACGTCGATCCGCCGGTGACCAGCACCGGCAGGCCGGTCAGGCGGGCAATGCGGGCCCCGTATCGCACGCGCTCGAGTGTCAGCGTCGCCAGCGTATCGCCACCGTAATCCGGTGCGTCGCGGCGGGTGCCGCCGCCGAGGACGACAATCGCCTGCGCTTGCGCCGCGCGGCTTGGATCGAACGGCGCGGCGATGTCTAGGCTGCGTATCAGGAGTGCCGCCACCGCGGGCAGCGAGAGCACCAGCAGCGACAGCGCTCCCGTCCACGCCAAGGCCGCGCCGAGCCGGGGGCCGCGCCGCCACAAGGCGAGACCCAGCAATGCCAGCAGAAGCGGCCCGGTCGGAGGCAGCACCAGCGTCTTCAGCACGGCCTTGATCCAGATCGGATCGATCACCGGCGATGCTCTCGGGTAGGGCTCGAGCCGGGTCGCGCTTCAGCGCGCCCGCTGTAGCAGAGCGCGCAGATGGCTTGCCGGAACCGCGTAAGTGATGCCGGAAGGCTGCGTTAGCGCGGCCTCCTTCGTCCCCTGCACGAACACCTTGTTGATGACGCCGATGACCTCGCCCGTTGCCGGGTCGTAAAGCGGACTGCCGCTGTTGCCCGGATACGCGGTCGCGTCGAGCTGAAATACCGGAAACTGCCCGGCGGAGAGCCGGCGTATCGTCTGCGGGCTCAACTCGCCGGCGCGCGACGTGGGAATGGCGATCGGCGTCACCGCGGCGATGATTGCGCGATGGGTGGCCGGATGCGGTCCGAGGATGGCTCCTATCGGATACCCGGTGAACAGGACTTCCTGGCCTTCACGAACGTCACCCGACTGGCCGAGTTTCAGCGGCGGCAGCGCCGGGCCCGAAATCCTCAGCAGCGCGAGATCGGAGTCGGCGTCGGTCGCCACCGGCCGCGCTTCCCGCACCTGCGCCTGGTTGGGATCGTCCTTGTCGGGTAGCGGGATCAGGATCGCGAGGGTCTCGCGCTGCGCCGGCTCGAGCAACTTCGGCAGCACGTGCGCGTTGGTGACGATCAGCGAGCCGTCCTCGACGGCGAATCCGGTGCCGAGAAACTGGAACTGCGGCGAGCGGCTGCGCTCGAACGTGCCGACGGCGACGACCGAGCCCTTGATCCGCTGGATCGTCTCGATCGCACCCGCCGATGCCGGCATCGCGGCGGCCGGTGCAAGCGCGCAGAGCAGCAACACGGTCCAACGGCGCCACAAGGCAGGACTGCGATTAGCCATCGCCTCTACTCGGCGTCGGGCGCGCGAACCAGAATCGTCGACGAATCGGCGACGCTCGGATCGTACGGATGCCATTCCTCGCCGAACAGGCGCTGCACGCGCTGCACGTAGGCGCGGGTTTCGGCGTAGGGAGGGATGCCCTTGTAGCGATCGACTGCGCCCTCGCCAGCGTTGTACGCGGCGACCGCGAGGGAAACCCGACCCTCGTAGTACGCCAGCAGCCAGCGCAGATAGGAAAGCCCCCCCGATAGATTGTCCTCGATGTCGAAACGATTCCTGACGTTGAATCGCGTTGCCGTCGTGGAAATCAGCTGCATCAGACCGCGCGCGTCTTTTTCGGAGCGTGCGTCCGGCTGGAAATTCGACTCGGCCGCGACGATCGCGAGCGCCAGCCGCGGGTCGATCCCGTATTGCGGGGCGGCCTTGACGACCATCTGGGCAATCCTGCGCTTGTCGGGCGGCAGTTCGGCATAAGCTTCGGAGTCGATAAGTTGCGCCGGCTTGTCGGCGGCTTCGGCCGTCGACTCGGGTACGGGCGGCAGCATGCATTCGGGATAAACGGGCTGATCGCGGTCGACGAATCTCAGCATTTCGCGCGCCTGGGCATGGCCTTCGCGAGCCGCGCGTGCGAAAAAGAATCCCGCCAGCGCGTCGTCGCGGGCGACGCCGCGTCCGTTGGCGTACATCCACCCCAGGTTGAACATGGCGCCGACGTCGCCTGCGCGCGCCGCCTCGCAATACAGCGCCGCCGCCTTGCGTTGATCCCTGGGCACGCCCTCGCCATGCTCGTAGGCCAGCGCCTGTGCCGCCAGCGTACCGGGGGAAGGCGAGTCGGCGGCCGCGGCACCCGACGCAAGCAGCGTCATCGCGGCCAGCACGAGCAGCCGGCGTATGCTGAACGCCCGGGCGCCCGCGTCACGGCGCTCAAGCGGTACCGCGGACACCGGGACTCCTCGCGGCACGCGCGCTCGGCGCCGCCTTCGGATGCGATTCGTACCAGGGCAGCGCTTCGCGCAGTCCGGCACGCAATTCATGCATCGGAGCGTAACGGAAGGCGTCGGAAGCCTTCGTGATATCGGCCTGCGAGTGGCGGACGTCGCCGGCGCGAAAATCCTCGTGGATCGGCGCCGCGACGGAGAGCCCCGGATGGCGCTCCGCCACCAGGTCGCGCAACGCCGAATACAGATCGTTCAGCGATATGCGGCCGCCGACGGCGACGTTGTAGACCTCGCCCGAGACCGTCGCGGCGGGCGCCGTCGCCGCCAGCAGGTTGGCCTGCACGACGTTGGCGACATAGCAGAAGTCGCGCGTCGTCTCGCCGTCACCGTAGATCACGATCGGCGTTCCCGCGAGCATCGCCGCCGCCCAGCGCGGAATCACCGCCGCGTACGCGCCTTCGGCGTCCTGCCGCGGCCCGAACACGTTGAAATAGCGAAGCCCCGTCGTCGGGACGCCGTAACAGCGCGCGAAAACCTGCGCGTAGAGCTCGTCCACATACTTGGTCACCGCGTACGGAGACAGCGGCCGGCCGATGGCGTCCTCCACCTTCGGCAGCCCCGGATGATCGCCATAGGTCGAGCTCGAGGCGGCATAGACGAACCGCTCGACACGCGCGTCGCGAGCCGCGATCAGCATGTTGAGGAATCCGGTGGCGTTGGCGGCGTGCGTGCGCAGCGGATCCTCGATCGAGCGCGGCACCGAGCCGAGCGCGGCCTGGTGAAGGACGATGTCGACGCCTTCGCAGGCGCTGCGGCACGCATCGGCATCGACGATGTCGGCCTCGCGAAAGCTGTGCCTGCGCCATGCCAGCTCGCCGACGGACCGGCGAACCTCGTCGAGGTTGCTGCGGTAGCCGGTGGCGAAATTGTCGAGGCTGACGACGTCCTGGCCCAGGCTGAGCAGCGTCTCCAGCAAGTGCGAACCGATGAAGCCCGCACTGCCGGTCACCAGCCACCGCTTCGGGTGCGCGCGCAGCGCCGCGCAGCATGCGGCAAAGGCTTCCGGAGCGCCGCGCGTGTCCACGATCACAGTCTCCACACGTTGACGCCGCGCGCCCGAAACTGCGCGGCGTCGGCTTGACATTTGACGTCGACGTACAGTCCGCCTTCCTCGAGCTTGGTTACATAGTCGTCGGTCGGACGGCGCTTGAAATCGCTGTGGGCGACCGCGGCGACGATCGCGCACGCCCGCGGCAGCGCGTCCCATGGCTTGAGATCGATGCCGTATTCGCGCCGGGCTTCGTCGGGGTCGGCCACCGGATCGTGCACATGGACGTTGGCGCCGTACGAGACGAGTTCATGAACGACGTCGATGACGCGCGAGTTGCGGATGTCGGGACAGTTTTCCTTGAACGTGAGCCCGAGCACGTTGATATCGGCGCCCTTGACCGACGCGCCGGACTGGATCAGCTGCTTGACCGTCTGTTCGGCGATGAACTTTCCCATGCCGTCGTTGATACGCCGCCCGGCGAGTATGACCTGCGGATGGTAGCCGAGCTTGTCCGCCATATGCGTCAGATAGTACGGATCGACGCCGATGCAGTGCCCGCCGACCAGTCCCGGCCGAAAGGCCAGGAAATTCCATTTGGTCCCCGCGGCTTCGAGCACCTCGAGCGTATCGATGCCGATCTTGTGGAAGATCAGCGCCAGCTCGTTCATCAGCGCGATGTTGAGGTCGCGCTGCGTGTTTTCGATCACTTTGGCCGCTTCGGCGACCTTGATCGAGCTGGCGCGGTGCACGCCCGCCGGGATGATGCTGCCGTAAACGGCGGCGACCCGTTCCAGCGTCGCCGGCGTGTCTCCGCTTACCAGCTTGACGATCCGCGGCAGCGTGTGTTCCTTGTCGCCCGGGTTGATGCGCTCGGGCGAATATCCGACGAAAAAATCGCGCTTCCACACCATGCCGGAAGCCTTCGCTATCACTGGCACGCAGATCTCCTCGGTCGCGCCCGGATACACGGTCGATTCGAAAACTACGGTGGTGCCGCGCTTGAGATTCCGGCCGACGGCTTCGCTGGCCGATAGCAGCGGGCCGAAGTCGGGCTGGTGCGCGTCGTCGATCGGTGTCGGCACGGCGACGACGACAAAATTTGCGGTGCGCAGCGCCGTCGGATCGGTCGTGCAGCGCAGGCCGGTGGCAGCGGCGAGCTCTGCGGAGCTCACTTCACCGGTCGGATCGATGCCTTTGCCGTACGCCGCGACCTTGGCTGCGGAAAGATCGAATCCCACGGTCGGATACTTCTTACCGAACTCGACCGCGAGCGGGAGTCCGACATAACCCAGGCCGACCACGCCGACGGTGGTTTCTTCACCCATGCTCAGAGGCCGCTCAGCAGCTTGTCGGCTTCGACTCGCGCCGGCGACGTTTCGCCGAGCTTGGACAGCGGTTCGAGCGCCTTTTTCGCGCCCGGCTTGTCGCCGGTCTTGATCAGGCCCTTGGCCAGATGCAGCCGGATGTCGGCGTTGCCCGGTGCGAGGTTGGACGCCGCCCGCAAGAGCTCGACGCCCTTTTGCGCGTCGCCGATCTGCACTTCGGACCAGCCCAGCGTATCGATGACATTCGGATTGAACGGCGCCTGCCGGTACGCGGTCGCGGCGTATTCGCGCGCCTTCGGGTCGCCGGTCTCCGCCAGCGCCCACGCGAGGTTGTTCAGTATCACCGCGTTCTCGGGCTCGAGCTTTACCGCCGCCTCGTAGTTGGTGATCGCCGCGCGGTAATCCTTTCGGGCCAGGCTCTGCTGCCCGAGAAAAGCCACCATCGTGACATCGGACGGGTGCTCCTTCGTCCATTGCGCGGCGAAGGCACTGGCGTCGGCCGCGCCGACTCTCTGCAATGCCTCATAGCGGCGCACCGCGAGTATCGGGATCGGCTCGCGTGCGATCGCCTCGCGGTACGCGGCCGCAGCCTGCTGCCACTTCTGCTGCGCCGCCAGCACCTCTCCTTCGAGCGCATAGCCGATAGCGCGCTTCGGACGGTCCTTCTGCAGCTTGCGCGCTTCGGCGATCGCGTCTTCCGGCCGCCCGGCAATGACGAACGTCTTCGCCAGCGCGACGAGCCCACGGTTCTGATCTGGTTCGACCGTGATGACCTTCCGCAGAGTCGTGATTGCGGCACTGTAGTCCTTCTGCGCGACCTGCACATCGGCAAGTCGCATTAGCGCGGATGCGTTTTGCGGCTGCAGTTCCACCACGCGCTTGAATGTAGCCAGGGCCTCGTCGGTCTGCCCGGCGGCGCGCTGCGATGCGCCTACGACCTCCAGCAACTGCGTGTCGTCCGGAAACACCCGCTGTGCCTCCTTGGCGGCGGCAAGCGCTGCCTTGGTATCGTGCAAGTTGCCGTAATAGCTTATCAGTGCCAATCGCGGTCGGACCGACTTGGGAGCGGCGGCAATCGCCCGCTCGAGCGTCGACTTGACTTCGTCGGCGCTGTGCCCCGACATCACCAAAAGCTCGGCCAGCCCCAGCAACAGCTGCTCGTTCTTCGGGTCCTTGACCAGCATCGCCTCGTAGCGCTTGCGCGCATCTTCGGACTTTTGTTCCTGCACATCGAGCAGCGCGAGGTTGCGCGCTGCGGCGAAATATGCCGGCTGGACTTCCAGCGCTTTTTCGAAGCTTGCGCGCGCATTCTTGTTGTCCCGCATCCCCGCGTATGCCGCGCCCTTGACGTTATAGGTCAACGGATTGTTCGGCTGTTTCTTTTCCAGCTTGGCGACTGCCGCAAGCGCCTGGTCGAATTCGCCGCGGCGCAAATGCGCGGCAATCAGCGCGAGATCCGCCTGATACTGCGACTCGTCGGAACCAGACAGTGATTCGAGGTCCTTGAACGCCTGCCCCGGTTCGCCGGCGGCGTACTTGACCTGGGCCATGCGAACCTTGCTCGCCATGTTGCCCTTGTCCAGCGCAGCCGCGCGCTCGTAGAGCTGCGCGGCCTTGGCGGCATTGCCGGCGGCGAGATTTGCCTCGCCCGCCGCCTGCAGCAGTGACGGATTGTCGGGCGTGCGGCGCAGCGCCGCTTCGAGTGCCTCGACGCCTTGCGCCGCCCGTCCGGTGCGTATGTACAGGGCCGCGAGGGCCCGTTGCGGGGCCGCGTCGTCTGGCGCGCGCGAGACCACTTTGCGAAGCGATTCCTCGGCCGAGGCATAGGCACCCAGGCGCATGTCGATCAGACT
>DATASF010000207.1:0-14905 GCA_036269335.1 Casimicrobiaceae bacterium | reverse complement strand
CCGACGTCGTCGCCCAGATCAGGAAGAATCCCGACTCCCGACGGCTAATCATATCGGCGTGGAACGTCGGCGACATTCCGCGCATGAAACTGCCCCCGTGCCATGCCTTTTTCCAGTTCTATGTGGCGGGCGGCAAGCTCTCGTGCCAGCTCTATCAGCGCAGCGCCGATGTCTTCCTCGGCGTTCCGTTCAACATCGCCTCGTACGCGCTGCTGACGCATCTGGTCGCGCAGCAGACCGGCCTGGAGCCCGGCGACTTCGTCTGGACCGGCGGCGACTGCCATCTCTACCTCAACCACCTCGAGCAGGTCGAGATCCAGCTGGCGCGCACGCCACGCCCGCTGCCCCGGCTCGTATTGAAGCGGAAGCCGCCGTCGCTGTTCGACTACCGGTTCGACGATATCGAGATCGCCGACTACCAGTACGAACCGGCCATCAAGGCGCCGGTCGCGGTCTAGGCGCGGCAAGCCTCGACCGGATCCATGCTCTCGCAGCGGAGGATTCGATGATCAGGAAACTTGCCTCGGGCGGCTACCGCCTCTACTCCCGCAAGCTCGATCCGAAAACCGGCAAGCGGCGCAACCTAGGCACGTTCAAGACTCGCGCGGCCGCCGAGAAGCACGAGCGCGAGGTCCAGTACTTCAAGCGGCATTGACCCCGGGCATCGCGACCAGCCTGCCGCGAGGAAGCGTCGCGGCAAAAAAAAAGCCCGCTGGAGGAGGGAGCGGGCAAGGGGGATTCGGTCGAGGGGTATGGTCTAGACGACGCTCCTGGCGGCACTGACACGGTCGGCCAGCTCTTCGAGCGCGACTTGCTGCGAAGGCGAAAGGGTCTGCTTCGGGCCATGGTCGATCCCGTCGGGCTCGGCGGAACGCTGGGGCTCCGCAAGCCAGTAAGCTGCAAACTCCGGTGCAAACCTGTCCATGGCCGTCTCCTGCTACCGCATGACATCGGCGCACGATTGCGAGCGATGCCTTCGCAGGGACGGGAAGCAATCGTTGTGCCAGGCCGCTTGATGCTCGATGAATCAGTGGCTTGACCTCAAGCGGCCGGTTAGTAGCCCGTCGCTAGGTGTAAAAAATCGCCGCGACCTCGGAAAAGTGTCGTATTGACACGACAAGGTTGCGCTGCGTCGCAGCAAATAATTGATTACACTGGCTTAAATTTGTCTCCGAACAGAGACAGGATGTGCGCAAAACGCAACAACCGTGTGCGAGGCCGCACTGTTAGGCGATGAATCAGCTTTTGGCTTCCTTGAACATCGCGGGTTCGAGCCGGTGGCGCTGCAGTAACTTGTAGAACTCGGTCCGGTTGCGCTTGGCCAGCGTGGCTGCCTGGGTCACGTTCCCGCCGGTGATCTTCAGCAGTCGGACCAGATAGTCGCGCTCGAACTGCTTGCGCGCCTCCTCGAACGGGGCGAGAACGCCCGAATCCTCGCGTAGCGCGCCGTGCACCAGCGTGGCGGGAATCACGCTGGTCGTCGTCAGCGCGACAGCCTGCTCGAGCAGATTCAACAGCTGCCGGACGTTGCCGGGCCATGGAGCGCTGATCAGCAAAGCCATCGCGTCCGGAGCCAGGCTCGGCACCGGCTTTTTGTACCGCTCGGCGAGCTTGCGCAGGAAGTGCGTCGCCAGGAGCGGGATGTCCTCGCGGCGATCGGCCAGCGGGGGCAGCTTGAGCGAAACCACATTCAGCCGGTAATAGAGATCCTCGCGAAACTGGCCGTTTTCCTTTTGCTCGTCCAGATCGCGGTGCGTGGCAGAAATGACCCGAACGTCGACCGGGATCGATTGCGTCGCCCCGACCGGGCGCACTTCGCCTTCCTGCAGCACCCGCAGCAGCTTGACCTGCAGCGGCAACGGCATGTCGCCGATCTCGTCGAGAAAGATCGTTCCGCCATCTGCCGCCTGGAACAACCCCTTGTGCGCCTGCACCGCACCGCTGAACGCGCCGCGGGCGTGGCCGAACAGCTCGGATTCCAGCAGCGGTTCCGGAATCGCGCCGCAATTGACGCCGATGAACGGACGGGTCGCGCGCCGGCTGGCACGGTGGATCGCGCGCGCCAGCAACTCCTTGCCGGTCCCCGACTCGCCGAAGATGAGCACGCTGGCATCGGAGTCCGCGACCAGGCGTGCCTGCCGCATCAAGTCCTCCATGCGCGGGCTCCTGGTGATGATGCCGGCGCGCCATTCGCCGGTCGCCTGCGGCGTCGGTTCGGATTCACCACCGCTCAAGCGGACCGCGGCCGCGACTTTCTGCAGCAATTCCTGGCTGTCGAACGGCTTGGTCAGAAAGCCGAACACGCCGCGCTGCGTCGCCGAAACGGCCTCCGGTATGGTTCCGTGCGCGGTCAGAATGATCACCGGCATCGCCGGATGCTGGCGATGGATGGCGTCGAACAGGGCCAGGCCGTCGATGCCCGGCATCTTGAGGTCGGTGATCACCGCGGCCGGACGCTGGACTGCCAGAGCCGCGAGCGCGGTCTCGCCGCTGTCGGCCGTGCGCACGCGATAGCCAGCCGACGTCAGCCGCAGGCTGATCAGTTTGAGCAGGTCGGGATCGTCGTCGACGAGGAGAACATCACTTGCTTGAGTCATCGTCAGGTTTCCATTGGACACTAGCGTCCGGTACCGCCACCGCCGCCGCCGCCGCCAGCGCCGCCTGCATTGCGACTTCGTTCAAGCAGCAGGGTTCGTTCGACCGCCCGCAGCTGATCGAGTTTTTCCTGCGCGAGCGCGGAGCGCTTTCTTTCCTCGGCCACGTCGCGGACCCGTTCGGCGACCTGGGCATAAAGCACGAGGGCGAGTTGCTTCAGCGGCGACGTACCGCCCGCCTTGCCGGCAACCGATTCGAGCAGGGCCAGCGCGCGAGCATCGTCGGGCGGACCGGCGTTGGGCATCGTCAACAGTACCGCTAGCCGGATCCGGTTGACATCGGTGCGCACACGCGGGTTGCTTGCCTGGTTCACCGACGCGAGCTCGCGTCGAAGCTCGTCGGCGGGGGCGGTGACATAGCGCTGAAGATCGGCGAGCAGGGCGAGCGTCTGCTGCTCGTCCTCGTTCACCGGAGCCGCCGCCGGCGATTCCTGCGCGGCGGCCGGCGCCGGGGTTTGCTGCGCCGGAACGGGCGCGGGCGTCTGCGCGGGCGCTTGCGCGATCGTCAGCGGTGCAGTCTCGACTTCGACACGAATCGGCGGCGCAGCGCTGTTGGAGACCTGCGGCTGCGCCGCGTAAGGCGAGGAAGGCGCAGCCGCCGCAGCTGCCGCGCATGCACTGACGCCGATCAGCATTGCCATGGCTGCGCCGGCGCGCGCAGCATCCTGCCGCAGACTCACCCTTCCTCCTGAAGGGTGATGGTCGGCTTGGCGTCACTCGCCTGCGCGCGCTGTCCGGGCGACGCCAGCGGAAGGTACAGCCGGAAGTGCGCTCCGCGGCGTCCGTCGGCGCGGTCGATCAGCTCGATGCGGCCGCCATGCGCCAGCGTGTATTCGCGCGCGATCGCAAGCCCCAGCCCCGAACCCTTGATCCGCCCCTCGGGCGCTGTCTTGCCCTGGTAGAACGATTCGAAGATGTGCGGCCGATCGGCCGCGCTGACGCCCGGGCCGTTATCGATGACGTCGAGCACCGCCTGGTCGCTCTCGGAGCGGAGCTCGATCACGACCGTGCCCGAGCGCGGCGAATACTTGATCGCGTTCGACAGCAGGTTGTCGACGATGGCGCGAACCTTTTCGCCGTCGCCGACGATCATCGACGGCGCGAGCTTCGTCTCCACCGTGATCAGGCGCGCGAACGCCGCCAGCTTGTGCTCGCGCACGACGCGCCGCACGACGTCGGCCAGCGCGACCGGCCCCAGTGTCTGCGGCTCGATGCTGCGCGTCTGGTGATAATTGAGCAGGTCCTCGATCAACTTCTGCAGCGACAGCGTGTTCTCGCGCACGATGCGCACGATTTCCCGCTGCTCGGCCGAGAGCTCGCCGCCGACCCGGTCGCGCAAGAGCTCGGCGCCTTCGCGCACGGCGGTCAGCGGCGTCTTGAGCTCGTGCGAGACATGGCGCAGGAAGCGGTTCTGCTGCTCTTCGAGCTCGTGCAGGCGCGAGCGCAGCCATTCGAGCCGCTGCCCGAGGTAGCGCATGTCTTGCGGGCCGTTGACCTCGATGGCATGCGTGAAGTCGGCGCTTCCCATCTGCCGGATCGCCTGATCCAGCTGCCGTATCGGCCGCGCGATCAGGACGGCGAAGGTGATCGCCAGGAGCATCGCGATGACCGCGGCGGCGAGTGCCAAGTAGCCCCAGGTCTTGCTTCCTTCGGCCGCCGTCTGCTGCAGGTGCTCGATCTCGCGCTCGGTCAGACGGTTGGTCGCACTGAGCATCGCTTGCGCGTCTTCGGCCATCGTCGCATAGCCCTCGGCGAGCGCTTTCGCCGAGCCGGCCGGCCGCTGCGGCGTCTTCAGCAGCGAAAAGAGACGGCTTTCGTTTTCGGCCAGCGTCTCGAGTTGCGCGATCTGCGTTCGATCGAGCGGGAGCTGCATCAGCTGCTGAGTCGTCTGCCGGAAATCCTGCCGCAACCTGTCGTAATCGTCGATCAGCTGAGGATCGTCGAGGATCAACTGCTGGCGGACCAGGCGCTCGAGCGTCGTCGCCTGTTCATAGAGCTGGCGGCTGGCGCGGCCGGCCTGCGCGGCCTGCAGCACTGCCTGCTGACTCTGCGTGCCAAGGCGGTCGAGGCTGACGATCAGTTCGACCAGTGCATAGAGCAGCGGCAGACTCACCAGTAGGAAGACGAGCAGAATGAACTTGAGGAATGAACGCGGGTAGTACACGGAGTGTCGGAGGCGGGGCCGCTATAATCGGGTTGGACGGCACATGACAGCGCCAAAAACGGGCAAGCGAGCCACGCGTGCACGATACACCAGCCCCAGCCGCCACGCCAAGCGCGGTGCCCCGGATTGCGCTGATCGCTGCTGTTGCGCGCAACGGCGTGATCGGGCTGCACGGCCGATTGCCTTGGCGGCTTCCCGACGATCTGAAGCGCTTTCGCGCGTTGACCAGCGGTCACGCAATCATCATGGGCCGCAAGACCTGGGACTCGATCGCGCGGCCGTTGCCCGAGCGGCAGAACATCGTCGTGACCCGGCGCCGCGACTTCGCCGCGCCCGGCGGCCTGGTCGCGCATTCGCTGCCGGAAGCGATCGGGCTCGCCACGAAGCCCTCGCCGCTGTTCGTCATCGGCGGTGAAGCCATCTATCGCGACGCGCTGCCGCTGGCGGACTTGTTGTTCCTGACCGAGATCGATCGAGCATTCGACGGCGATGCGAGATTCCCCGACTTCGACCGCAGGCAATGGCGCGAAACGGCACGCGAGTCGCGGCGGCTGGACGGGGACGCCGGCTTCGCCTACGATTTCGCGTCCTATGCTCGCCTGCGTCCGTAGGACCCCCGCTTCGCTTCAAAACACGCTTCGATTGGAGAATTCAGCATGTCCGAAGACCACTTTCACGTGCATGGACCGCATGAGCACGAGGTAGAGCATCAAGCGGAGCACGATCCGTTTGCCGGCCGCATTGCGGTGATGACGGCCATCTTCGCGACCATAGGGGCGGTGTTCGGCTACATGGCCGGGCACACGCAGAACGAAGCGCTGCTGTTCAAGAACGAGGCGGCGATCCGCAGGACCGAAGCGTCGGACCAGTGGAATTTCTACCAGGCCAAGAGCTCGAAGCAGAATCTCGCTGAGCTTGGTGCGACGCTGACCACCGGCGAGCAGCAGGCGCGCTATCAGAAGGAGGTCGATCGGTACAAGCAGGAGAAGGAAGAGATCATGCCCAAGGCCAAGAAACTGGAGGATCAGTCGACGGAAGCCGAGCAGCAGAGCGAGGCGTCGATGCACGTCCACCATCGCTGGGCGCAGGCGATGACACTGATACAGATTGCGATCGCACTGGCCGCGATCACGATCCTCACCCGCAACCGGGGCCTGCAATACGTCGCCTACGCTGGCGCCGCCATTTCGATTGCGCTGGGCGCGCTCGCGGTCGCCCACATCTGAAGCGGCCTGCCGGCGGAGACTAGGCCAGGTTGCGCAACTCCCGCAGCGCAACCGACAGCATCGCCGCATCGGGCTGCGCGGCCATGCGCAGCTCGCCCAGCAACTGCGCCGCGCGCTCGATGCCGCGCCGGTTGCGATCCTGCCACGCGCCGATCAGCAAAGCGGACGTCCCGGCATCGGAGCCGCCGACCACCTCGGCGGCAATCGTCCGTTGCAGGCCCGACAGGTCGTCCTGCATCGCGCCCTTGGCCAGCATCTGCCAGTGCTGGTCTCCGGGAAGTGCTGCGATCCTGTCGCGCAGCCACGCCAGTCCGAGCCGAGTCGCAAGATCGAAATAGACGTCGGCGACGAGCTCGACCGGACGCTGTGTCGCCTCGGCGACTTCGATGATGTCGAGCGCCGCATACAGGGTGTCGAATGTCGCGACCCGGGCGGCCAGGTCGTGCGGCACGGCCTGCGCCTCGTAGCGGGCGATCTCTTCATCGACGCGCGAGCGTTCGGCGGCGTCGAGCAACTGCGGCAGCCGCGAGGCCAGCGCCTCGATGCGCGGCGAGAAATGAGCGATCGTCTCGGCCATGTCGTCGCCAAGACGCCGTGAGCGCAGGAACCACATCGTGCCGCGATCGATCAGCCGGGCCGTCTCGATCAGCATCGCCGATTGCACGGCGTCGTCGACCTTGTTGTCCAGCGCCTCGATGAGCTGCCACAGCGACACGAAGCCGAAGATCTCGCGATTGAGCAGGTAGGCGCGCACGATCTCGTCGGGCCTGGAGCCGGTGGTCTCGCTGATCCGGTGCACGAACGTGCTTCCGACGCGATTGATCATGCTGTTGGTGACGTGCGACACGATGATCTCGCGCTTCAGCGGATGGCGCGACATGTGCGCGGCGTACGGCTTGCGCAGCGGCGCCGGGAAATAGCGCGCCAGCGCGGTGCCGACCCAGGGGTCGTCCGGGAGCACCGACGCCAGCAGCTCTTCGTAGAGCCAGATCTTCGAATACGCGAGCATCACGGCGCGTTCCGGACCGCTCAGACCCAGGCCCTTGACCCGCCGCGCGCCGAACTCCTCGTCGTCCGGAAGATATTCGAGCTCCCGGTTCAGCCGGTTCTGCTTTTCCAGGTACTCGATGAAGCGCTGCTGCGCATCGAGCAACTGCGGGGCGATGCGCCCGGTCACCGAAAGCGCCTGCGTCTGGAAGTAATTGTCGCGCAGCACCAGCGCGGCGACGTCGTCGGTCATCGTTGCCAGCAGCGCGTTGCGCTGCTTCCCGGTCAGCTCGCCGTCGCTGATTGCCAGGCCGAGCAGGATCTTGATGTTGACCTCGTGGTCCGAGGTGTCGACGCCCGCCGAGTTGTCGATCGCATCGGTGAATATCCTGCCTCCGGCCAGGGCGTATTCGATGCGGCCGAGCTGCGTGCACCCCAGGTTGCCTCCCTCGCAGACGACCTTGCAGCGCAGATCTCGGCCGTTGACCCGGACCGCGTCGTTGGCGCGGTCGCCGACCTGAGCGTGGGTCTCGGCCGCGGCCTTGACATAGGTGCCGATGCCGCCGTTGTAGATCAGGTCGACCGGCGCTTTGAGTATCGCGTTGACCAGCTCCGCCGGCGTCAGCGCGTCGGCGGAGATTGCCAGCGCTTTTTTTACTTCCGGCGTGATCGCGATCGACTTGGCGCTGCGCGGATACACACCGCCGCCGGCGGAAATCAGGCTGCCGTCGTAGTCGCCCCACGACGAGCGCGGCAGCTTGAACATCCGCTCGCGCTCCGCGAAGCTGGCGGCCGGGTCCGGCGCCGGGTCGAGAAAGACGTGACGATGATCGAACGCCGCGACCAGCTTGATATGACGCGAGAGCAGCATGCCGTTGCCGAACACGTCGCCCGACATGTCGCCGATGCCGGCGACGGTGAAGTCACTCGTCTGCGTATCGATGCCCATTTCGCGGAAGTGCCGCTTGACCGACTCCCAGGCGCCGCGCGCGGTGATCCCCATCGCCTTGTGGTCGTAGCCCGCCGACCCGCCCGACGCGAAAGCGTCGCCGAGCCAGAAGCCGTATTCGTTGCTGATGCCGTTGGCGTAGTCGGAGAACGTCGCCGTGCCTTTGTCGGCGGCCACGACCAGATATGGGTCGTCCGGGTCGTGGCGCTTGACCTCCGGCGGAGGCACGATGGCTTCGCCGACCCGGTTGTCGGTGATGTCGAGCAGCCCGCGCAGGTAATCCTGATAGCAGGCGATGCCCTCCTTCAGGTACGCGTCGCGGTCGGCGGGCGAAGGCGCGCGCTTGAGCACGAAGCCTCCTTTCGACCCGACCGGCACGATGACCGTGTTCTTGACCATCTGCGCCTTGACCAGCCCCAGCACTTCGGTGCGGAAGTCTTCCGGCCGGTCAGACCAGCGCAAGCCGCCGCGAGCGACCTTGCCGCCGCGCAAGTGCACGCCCTCGAACCGCGGCGAGTAGACGAATATTTCGAACATCGGCTTCGGCTCGGGCAATCCGGGCACCTTGGCCGGGTCGAACTTGAACGAGACAAAGGTCTTGCGCCGGCCGGCGGCGTCGCGACGCCAGAAGTTCGTGCGCGTCGTGGCCATGACCAGCGCCAGGTATTGCCGCAGGACACGGTCCTCCGACAGATTGTCGACCTGCGCCAGCGCCGCCTCGATCGCGCGAACCAGCTCGGCGCTCCGCGCGCCGGTGCCTGCGCCAAGCCCGGGATCGAATCGCGTTTTGAACAGTTCGATCAGTCCATGCGCAACCGACGGGTGTGCGGCGAGCGTCGATTCGATAAAAGGCTGCGACAGCGGAAACCCGATCTGGCGCAGATATTTTGCGTAGGCGCGTAGCACGACGATTTCGGTCGCCGGAAGATGCGCCGCCAGAACCAGGCGGTTGAAGTCGTCGTTCTCGACTTCGCCGCGGAAGACGCTGGCGAACGCCTCCTCGAACACCTGGTGGACGACATCGATCTCGACCTCCGTGTCGGCGAGACCCGACTGCATGCCGAAGTCGTGCATCCAGACCGGCGGCATGCCGCGCGGCACGACGCGATGCGGCCGCTCGTCGAGCACGTTGAGTCCCATGCGCTCGAGCATAGGCAGGCTGTCCGACAGGCCGACCGGCTCGCCCAGATGAAACAGCTTGAAGCGCAGCGCGCCGGCCGCCGCCTCGAGCGGGCGATAGAGACTCATCGCCAGCGGCTCGGCCTCGGACAGGCGGGCCATCATCTGGATGTCCGGCACGGCTTCGCGCGCGGTGAAATCCTCCCGATAGCCGGCGGGAAAAGCCTCGCCGAACTGGCGGAAGAGCTCGTTGCCCCGCGCCTCGCCCAGCGCCTGGATCAGCGCCTGCTTGAGCTCGTCGTCCCAGCGCCGCGCGGCGGCGACCAGCCGCGCCTCGACCGCGCGCACGTCGACGTCGGGAATCGCGCCCGGGGTCGTGCGCACGGTAATCAGGATGCGCGCCAGCACCGATTCGGTGAGATAGACGTTGAACTCGGAGCTCGTGCCGTTGAACGCCTGCACCAGGATCTGCTGCCACTTCTGTCGCAGCTCGGTCGTATAGTTCTCGCGCGGTGCGTAGATCAGGCACGAGAGGAAGCGCTCGAATGGATCGCGCCGCACGAACAGGCGGAAGCGCTGCCGGTCGCCCAGATGCAGTATCCCGACGGCCGTGCGCAAGAGATCGTCTTCGGTGGTCTGGAACAGCTCGTCGCGCGGGTAGGTCTCGAGAATGTTGATCAGCGCCTTGCCGGCGTGGCTGCCCGGCTGCAGGCCGGCGCGCGCGACGACGTTGGCGATCTTGCGCCGCAGCAGCGGTATCTCCGCCGGGTTGGCGCTGTACGCGGTCGACGTGAACAGCCCGAGGAAGCGATCCTCGCCGCTGACCTCGCCCTTGTCGTTGAAGCGCTTGACGGCGATATAGTCGAGATAGCCGGGCCGATGCACGGTAGAGCGCGACGTCGACTTGGTCACCACCAGGAGCTCTGGCCGCCGTGCGTATGCCTTGACCTCGGGCGGCAGCGCGGCAAAGCTGGTCGCGACTTCCTTGCTCTCGCCTTCGCGCAATATGCCCAGGCTCGAGCCGGGGACGATCTTCAGCGCATCGTTGCCGTCGATGACGACGAGCTCGTGGCGCCGGTAGCCCAGAAAGGTGAAGTGATCGTCGGCAAGCCACGACAGGAACGCGCGACCCTCGGAGAGCTCGTCGGCCGGCAGCGGCGGCGCGTGTTTCTCGTTTTCCTCGAGTATGGAGCCGAGGCGCTCACGCATCTTCTTCCAGTCCTCGACCGCCGCGCGCACGTCGTCCAGCACGCGGACGATGTCGGCGGCAAGCTCGTCGAGCTTGGCAGGATCGACGATGCGGTCGACCTCCACGTGGATCATCGATTCACGGTGCGCACCTTCGGTGCCGTCGGCGACGCCGACCAGCGTGCCGTCGGCATCGCGCACGACGGCGACGATCGGGTGGATGATCAGGTGCAGCGTCAGCCCGTGCCGATTGACCTCCATCGTCACCGAGTCGACCAGGAACGGCATGTCGTCATTGACAATCTCGATGATCGTGTGCGTCGACTGCCAGCCGTGCTCTTCGATCGATGGATTGAAGACCCGGACGCGGGCGTGCGCCGGATCTCGCCTGCGCGCGAAATTCCAGTGCGACAACGCGGCGCCGTACAGATCGGCCGGAGCCCGCTCGGCGAGGTCTTCGGGATCGACCTGTCCGTAGTAGCGCTGGATGAAGGCAGCGATGGTGTCGCGCTGCGCAGCCGGAACCTTTGCCTGCACCAGCTTCAGCACCTCCTCGAGATGCTGCGCGCGGCCGAATTCGGCGGTTACTGTCACGGGAACCTCCACGCCGAGATCATGCGCTCTTAGGCGGCATGACCGGCGCTTATTGTGGTGCCGGGAGGGGGAATCGAACCCCCACTCTGTTGCCAGAACTGGGTTTTGAGTCCAGCGCGTCTACCAATTCCGCCATCCCGGCCGGGCGCCTGCATCGAATCCGCCGCGGCCGGCTGAAGGCGACGCGTTTTCGCGTGCGCCGCGTTGCCGGCGCGCGGTGAAGACGGCATTATCGCGGAAAGGGCGCGCCGCTTCAAACCGCGAACCTCGCACGCGCTGCACGATGACGACCCGCAAGCCTTACCGCCTTTCCGATTTCGATTTCGATCTGCCGAGCGAGCTGATCGCGCAGGTTCCAGCGCCGCAGCGGTCGGGAAGCCGGCTGCTGCATGTCGCAGGCGCGCGGCTTGTCGATCTCGCCTTTGGAGCATTGCCCGGGCTGCTGGTTCCGGGGGACCTCCTGGTCTTCAACGACACCCGGGTCGTGCGTTCGCGCATCGTGGGCCGCAAGCCCAGCGGCGGCAGGGTCGAGCTGATGCTGGAGCGCATCGTCGCTCCGCGCGAGGCCTGGATGCAGTTGCGAGCCAGTCATCCGCCATCGGTCGGCGGAAGGATCGATCTCCCGGAAGGCGCGTCGGCGATCGTGTGCGAGCGCGACGAGCGCTTCTTTCGCCTCACCTTCGACGTGCCGACAACGCTCGCCGCATATCTCGATCAGCACGGCGCGGTGCCGCTGCCCCCGTACATCGCACGCGCACCGGAGCCGGCCGACGCCGAGCGCTATCAGACCGTCTACGCGCGTCACCCCGGAGCCGTGGCGGCGCCGACAGCGGGGCTGCATTTCGACCAGGCGCTGCTCGCTGCGCTGCGCGCACGGAACGTCGACTTCGCCTACGTCACGCTGCACGTCGGCGCCGGCACGTTCCTGCCAGTCGAAAGCGAAGACCTGTCGCGGCACCGGATGCACAGCGAGCGCTTCAGCATTCCAGCGGCGACGCTGGCGGCGATCGACCAGACACGCCGCCGGGGTCGCGCGGTCGTGGCCGTCGGCACGACATCGCTGCGCGCGCTCGAGTCCGCTCCCGCGGGGAGTGCGTCCGACGACGGCGGCGAAGCCGAAACCTCGCTGTTCATCACGCCCGGGTTCCGGTTCAAAGTCGTCGACCGCCTGCTGACCAATTTTCATCTGCCGCGTTCGACCCTGCTGATGCTGGTGTCGGCCTTCGCCGGGTACGACGCGATCCGCGCCGCGTACGCGCACGCCATCGCCGCGCGGTATCGCTTTTTCAGCTATGGCGACGCGATGCTGCTCGAACGCGATCCGGACGCCGGCGCCTGAAGCGCGGCGCGAACGACTGCGCCCTCGCCTGCTACAATCGCCGCGATGGATTTCTCGGTCAGCGCGCGCTGCGGCGGCGCGCGCAGCGCGCGCCTTAAGCTCGCGCACGGCGTCGTCGAAACGCCGGTCTTCATGCCGGTCGGGACCTACGGCACCGTCAAGGCGATGGCGCCGAACGAGCTGACCGAAGTCGGCGCGCAAATCGTCCTGGGCAACACGTTTCACCTTTGGCTGCGCCCCGGCATCGACGTGATCGCCGCGCACGGCGGGCTCAACCGTTTCATGGGGTGGGACCGCCCCTTGCTCACCGACTCGGGAGGCTTCCAGGTGTTCAGCCTCGGTCCGCTGCGCAAGGTCAGCGAGGAAGGCGTAGCGTTCGCCTCGCCCGTCGACGGCGACCGGCTGTTCCTGACGCCCGAAATATCGATCGACGTGCAGCGCGCGCTCGATTCGGACATCGCGATGGTGTTCGACGAGTGCACGCCTTTCCCGGCGAGCCGCGACGAGGCGGCGGCGTCGCTGCAGATGTCGCTGCGCTGGGCGGTACGGTCGAAGGCCGCGCACGCCGGAAGCACCAACGCGCTGTTCGGCATCGTGCAGGGCGGCATGTACGAAGACCTTCGCGACGAATCGCTGGGCGGACTGATCGCGACCGGCTTCGACGGTTACGCGATCGGCGGCCTGTCGGTCGGCGAGCCCAAGGAAGCGATGCGCCGCATCGAAGCTCATATCGCGCCGCGGCTGCCGGACGACAAGCCGCGCTACCTGATGGGCGTCGGCACGCCGGAAGACATCGTCGAAGCGGTGGGCTACGGCATCGACATGTTCGACTGCGTGCTACCGACGCGCAATGCCCGCAATGGCTGGCTGTACACGCGGCACGGCGACGTCAAGATACGCAACGCCCGCCACGGTACCGACACGAACCCGCTCGATCAAGGCTGCGACTGCTACACCTGCCGCAACTTCAGCCGCGCCTACCTGCACCACCTGCAGCGAGCAAACGAAATCCTGGGCGCGCGCCTCAACACGATCCACAACCTGCATTACTATCTGACGCTCACCGCCGAATTGAGGCAGGCGATCCGCGACGATGCGCTGCCGGCGTACGAATCCGCTTTCCGGAGAGACCGCGCGCAAGCCGACGCGGCGGACGCCTGAGAAGCCTGCGACGCCGGGCCTTCCCGGACACGGTCCCGAGCGTTTGCCGGCTCCGGACAGCCGCCTCGGGCATGGTAGAATTGCGGGTTAAATCAGCAGTCCCAATGCGAGTCCGCCGGTTGCCGCACGTTCCGGGCACTCAGGCGAATTCCGATGCGAGGAGAAAGCAATCGTGTGGATCAGCTCCGCCTATGCCCAGTCGACCACCGGAGGTCCGTTCGGCGGCGACCTAATGGCGTTCCTGCCGATGGTCGCCATCTTCGTCGTCTTCTACTTCCTGCTGATCCGGCCCCAGCAAAAGCGAGCCAAGGAAACCAAGGCGATGCTCGAGGCGCTGCAAAAGGGCGACGAGGTCGTCACCGCCGGCGGCGTGGTCGGAAAGATATCGAAGATCTCCGAAGGGTATGCCGAAGTCGATATCGCGCCGAATGTGACGATCACCGTGCAACGCAGCGCGATATCGCTGATGTTGCCCAAGGGCACGATCAAGAACCTGTAAACGCGCATCTTCAGGCGCCGCGCGTGCAATGAGCGCGAGCGGCGTCCGTCGCGATGCGCGCCGCCCACTGGCCGGACCCTCAATGAATCGCTATCCCGCCTGGAAATACATCCTCATCGCCATTGCCCTGGTGGTCGGGATCTTTTATACGCTGCCGAACTTCTTTCCCGAGGTTCCCGCGGTTCAGGTCTAGACCAGCAAGGCCAGCGTCAAGATCGACGCCGGGACGCTGCAAACAGTGGAGGATGCGCTCAAGGCGGCCAACGTCAACTTCATCGGCGCGCTGCTCGACAGCACAGGAGTCAAGGTCCGACTGCCCGACCCGGATACGCAACTCAAGGCGAGAGACGTGTTGCAGCAGAAATTCGGCGACAACTACATCGTTGCGCTGAACCTCCTGTCGACCTCGCCGCCCTGGCTGGCATCGATCGGCGCGCTGCCCATGTACCTCGGCCTCGACCTTCGTGGCGGCGTGCACTTCCTGCTGCAGGTCGACATGAAGGCGGCGCTGGACAAGGCCGCCGATCGCTACCTGACCGATATCCGGTCGCTGTTGCGAGAAAAAAAGGTGCTGTATTCCGGCATCGCACGTGAAGGGCAGAACGTCGCCGTGCGGTTCCGCGACAGCGGAGAGCGCAACAAGGCGTACAACGAAATATCCGGTACGTTTCCCGACCTCCAACTCAACAACGTCGACGCCGGCGGCGACTTCAAGCTGATCGGCGGCCTGAAGCCCGAGGCGCAGAAGCGCATCCAGGAAGGCGCCGTCCAGCAGAACATCACGATCCTGCGCAACCGGGTCAACGAGCTCGGTGTCGCCGAGCCTATCGTCCAGCAGCAGGGCGCCGACCGGGTCGTCGTGCAGCTGCCCGGCGTCCAGGACACGACGCGTGCCAAAGACATCATCGGCCGCACGGCCTCGCTGGAAATCCGCCTGGTCGACGACGACCCGACCGCGCAGCAGATGGCGCTGTCGGGGCAGGTTCCGCTGGGCGACGACAAGCTCACCGAGCCCAGCGGCACTC
>DATASF010000206.1:0-22583 GCA_036269335.1 Casimicrobiaceae bacterium | reverse complement strand
GATGGTGGCGCCGACGTGCGCCGGCGCGGCGGCGACGAACTCGGCGGCCTCGCGCGTCGTGATGTGCTCGACGACGAGCCTTAAGCCGGGGAAGTCGCGCACGATGCGCGACAGCACGCGCTCGACGCAGACTCGTTCGCGGTCGAACACATCGACGTCCGGATCGGTGACTTCGCCATGAACGGGCAGCGGCAGCCCGCACTTTTCCATGGCGGCGAGCGCCGGATAGACGCGCGCGAGGTCGGTGACCCCGGATGCCGAATTGGTCGTCGCACCGGCCGGATAGTATTTGACGCCGATGATGAACCCGGCGGCGCGGGCTCGCTCGATTTCGAGCGGATGCGTGTCGTCGGTCAGGTAAAGGGTCAAAAGCGGCGTGAAACCCGGCGTCGGGGGCAGCGCCGCGACGACCCGGTCGCGATAGGCCGCTGCGGCAGCAACGGTGGTGACCGGAGGATCGAGATTGGGCATCAGCACCGCGCGACCGAATACGCGGGCGGTTGCGCCGACGATCGAGCGCATCGGCTCGCCATCGCGCAGATGGAGATGCCAGTCGTCGGGGCGGGTGATGGTGAGCATGTCAGGCATTGTTTTTGCATGCATTATACGGGTCGGCCCATCCATCGGCCGGGCCGCCGAACGGTGCGCATTCACCTTGGCTTGCAGCGGACGGTTCGCGATATAATGCGCGGTTTAGTGCGGTCGTCCATAGGGGTTCGACGATAAGAGACAAAGGTCGCCCGGTGGCAGCGTCGGGATGGGCGCGCCGGCCTTGGCGGGCTCATCGTGCAAAGCGCTCGGGTGCGAGCATATGGCGGGGAAGGTGGAAACGTGGCAACAAAAAGCGTAGCAAAAAAGGTCAGGGTGCTGACCGAGCCGGATCTGCTCAAGGCGAGCGACAAGGAATACATGAACGAGGAGCAGCTGGCCTTCTTCCGCCAGCGGCTGCTCGAGCTGCGCGCACAGCTGCTGAACAACGCCGACGATACCGGTCAGCACTTGCGCGAGAACGAAGTCACGACCGACCCGTCGGATCGCGCGACGCTCGAAGAGGAATACACGCTCGAGCTGCGCACCCGGGACCGGGAGCGCAAGCTGCTCAAGAAAATTGAGAAGTCGCTGAAGATGATCGACGACGGCACCTACGGCTATTGCGAGGAGACCGGCGAGCCGATCGGCATTCCGCGTCTTCTAGCCCGGCCCACCGCGACTCTCTCGCTCGAGGCACAGGAGCGGCGCGAGCGGGTGCAAAAGCTGTACGGCGATTGAGCGGTCCCCCGCGCAAGCGGGAGCCAGCGACTCGCCAGCCGCGGCCAACGCGCGTTTCCCGGCCGCAGCGTTTTTCGCCGCGGCCGGTAATTTCTACAATCCTACAAGCCGAAAATCGCGCGGTGCGACCAGCCGCCCGCCATAAAGAATAGCAGCGGGATCGATAACGCCGTATTGGTGCGAGACGCCAGGAAAGCGATGCGGCGGGCCTTGGCCTTTTCCTCGTCAGTCGCAGGTTTGAGCCCCAGTATCTTCTGCTGATTGGGCCAGATCAGCGCCCAGACGTTGAACAGCATGATGGTCCCGATCCAGGCACCGACGCCGATGCCGGCCATCCCGTGGCTCAGCGTGAAGGCGTTGCCGAATTGATTGCCGAGCAGCGCCGCGCCCGCCAGCCAGGTCACGACGGCCGACCAGCGGAAGAACAGCAGCGCGCGTGGCGCGACGTGTTTGGTGATGCCGGCGTTGGTGCCGTCCGCGGTCGCGGCCTTGAGGGCAGCCACCTGGACGAAGTTGAAGTAATACAGCAGGCCGATCCACATGACGCCGGCCATCAAGTGCAGCCATCTTGCGAGTGCGGGAACGTAATCCATGGCGGCCTCAGAGTGGAATGCTTTTGACGACGTAGTACAGGATTGCGGTCAGGACCAGCCCGCAAATGATCGTGCCCCACAGCGAGTCGAGCGGATTTTTCATCGTTCCTCCCCATGATTGTGGCCGGGCCGCCTCATCGCGACCCGAGACGCAGCCCGCCGGTGCGGAAACTTTGGCGCATCGAAGCTGTCGTCTACGATTGTAGCAAGCACCCGCGGATCAGGCCATTTTTGATCCAGGCGGGCCGGCGGCCGGCGATGGGAGGGCCGGGGCGCCATTGCCTTGCTCCGTCCACCGAAAACCGAAAGGGGATTCCATGGCAGGACCTTTTACACTTCCGCCCTTGCCGTACGCCGAAGACGCGCTGGCGCCGGTGATTTCGTCGCAGACGATCACCTTTCACCATGGCAAGCATCACAAGACCTACGTCGAGACGCTGAACAAGCTGATCGCGGGCACCGAATTCGAGGGACAGCCGCTCGAAGCCATCATCGCGGCGACCTCGGGCAAGTCCAGTTCGACGGCGATATTCAACAATGCAGCGCAGCACTGGAACCACTCGTTCTACTGGCGATCCATGAAGCCGAAGGGGGGCGGCAAGCCGCAGGGTGCGATGGCGTCCCGGATCGAGGCAGCTTTCGGCACCTACGAGGATTTCAAGAAGGCCTTTGCCGAAGCCGCCGACACGCAGTTCGGCAGCGGTTGGGCATGGCTGGTCGTCGAGAACGATGCGCTCAAGGTGGTCAAGACCGCCAATGCCGAAGTCCCGTTCGCCAAGGGACAGACGCCGCTGCTGACGATCGATGTCTGGGAGCACGCCTACTACCTCGACTATCAGAACAGGCGCCCCGATCACGTGAACGCGGTAATCGACAAATTGCTCAATTGGCAATTCGCCGCCGACAATCTCGCCAACGTCGGCGCGGCCAAGGGAGCACAGCCGGCGATGGTCCGCTGATCCGCGGGCGTCGCACGCCCTTGCCGTCTGGGCCGCCCGCTTGTTGGCGGGTGGCGATCGGCCCATAATCGGGACCTTTCAGCCATCCGGTGCGCGACCCGGACTGCAATGGCGTTCAACCTTTTTCCCAAATCCCCGGTCAAGGGCAAAGCCGCCGAAGCGAAGCCCCGATCCGACGCGAAGCCGGACGCGGCTGCGCGCCCCGACCCCCGCTCCCCGCCCGGGTCGGCGAGGGAGCTTGCGGCGACGATGAAAGCCCGACCCGCGGTGCTGACGCGCGGCGAGCCGCGTCCGTCTGCGGCGGCGAGCAACGAGCGCGAAATCACCGTCACGGGCCCGCCGAGCCTGATCGAATGGACTCCCGCGCTCAATCAGAAGATCCAGGTCGCCGAAGCGAATCCGGGCCTGTGCGCCGTGCTCGAGAACGCGGCATTGCTGTACGCCAATGGGAACGCCGCCCACGCCCGTCTGGTGCTCGAGGACGGCATCGCCAACGACGACGACGCCAAGACTTCGCCGCTCGCCTGGCTCGCCCTGTTCGACTTGCTGCAGCGCTCGGGCGACCACGTCGAGTACGACCGCCTGTCTCTGCAATATGTCGTTGCGTTCGAGCGTTCGGCGCCGTCGCGCGAGGAGCTCGGCAACCAGGCGCGGCAGGGCGCGCGCCCGGTCGCGGCCGGTTACGTCGCCTTGACCGGCAAGCTCAACTCCGGGCACGCGCCGCAGATCGCGAATCTGCTCTCGGCATCGCAAAAGCAGTCGCAGCTCCGTCTCGATCTGGGCTCGCTGACCGGCGCCGACAACGCGGGCGCCAAGCTCCTGGCGGATGCGATGGCGCAGTTGCGCAGGCGGCGGTACCCGCTCTTGCTGCAACATCCGGAAAAGATCCGCAACGCGCTCGAGCATTCGGTCGTCCAGGGCCGCGGTGCCGGCGAGGGTTACTGGATCCTGCTGCTCGAGTTGCTGCAGTGGCAGAACGATCACAAGGTGTTCGAGGATCGCGCGGTCGAATTCGCGGTCGCGTTCGAAGTGTCGCCACCGTCTTGGGAACCACCACCCTCGTCGCTGCCCGCGGAGGCCGCCGGCGACGCGCCGGTCGAGGCAGCGCCTGACAATCCGGAAATGCTCGTCTGGCAGGGAACCATGCTGGGCTCGTCCGATCCGCAGCTGGCCAAGCTCGCGATGTTCGGCGATGGGCGGCACGCGGTCCCGATCCACATGGGCGGGATAGAACGCATCGATTTCGTCTGCGCGGGAGCGCTTTTCAACGCCATCAGCCGCGCCGAGTCGCAGCGCAAGTCGATCCAGATCGTCGGCGCGTCGCCGATCATCCGGGCGCTGTTGCTTCTGATCGGCATCTCGCCGCGGCATTTCATCAAGAAAGCGACGTAGGCAGCGGTTTCCGGGAGGTCAGGCCGCGCCGATGCGCTTTTCAGCGCGCATCCGCGCCGACCTGACTCTGCCGGCTCCGCTGCATCCGACCATGGATCTGTTTCACGGTACGACCATACTCTCGGTGCGCCGCGGCGCGAAAGTCGCGCTCGGCGGCGACGGTCAGGTCACGCTCGGTAACGTGGTCATCAAGGCGACCGCACGCAAGGTTCGCCGCATCTACAACGATCGCGTGCTCGCCGGCTTCGCGGGTGCGACGGCCGATGCCTTCACCCTGTTCGAGCGCTTCGAAGCCAAGCTCGACAAGCACCAGGGACAGCTGCAGCGCGCTGCCGTGGAGCTGGCGAAGGATTGGCGCTCCGATCGCATCCTGCGCCGACTCGAGGCGATGCTGGCGGTGGCCGACGCGACCTCGTCGCTGGTGATCACCGGCACGGGCGACGTGCTCGAGCCCGAGTACGGCATTGTCGCGATCGGCTCCGGCGGTCCCTACGCGCAAGCCGCCGCACGCGCGATGCTCGAGCACACGGAGCTTTCCGCCCCCGACATCGTCAAGCAGGCGCTGACCATCGCGGGCGACATCTGCATCTACACCAATCAGAATCACGTGATCGAGGTGCTTGGGTGAGCGCGGACACCGGCACGCGCGATGTGATCATCGTCGGCGCGGGCCTGGTCGGTCTGGCGCTCGCGGCAGCGCTGGCGCGCGCCGGCCTGAGCGTCACGATCGCCGATCGCGGCAGCGTGGCGACGTCGGCGGCGCCGCGCGATGCCGGCGGCTGGGACCAGCGGGTTTACGCGATCAGCCCGGGCAGCGCCTGCTTCCTGCACAGCATCGGCGCGTGGCAGCTGCTGCCGGTCGAGCGTATCGCGCCAATCGAAGCGATGGACGTGCGCGGCGACGCCGGCGGACGCATTGAGTTCTCCGCTTATGAGCTCGGCGAGCGCGCGCTGGCGTGGATCGTCGAGAGCCGGGAGCTCAATGCCGCACTGGTTCAGGCGGCGCGCGGCATGCCGGGTCTCGACATCGTCGCGCCGAGTACGCCCGCGGCAATCACCTGGCGTGCAGGCGCCGCGGAATTGCGGCTGGACGATGGAAAAACGATATCGGCGCGGCTGATCATCGGCGCCGACGGCGTTCATTCGTGGACGCGCGAACAGGCCGGCATCGTGGGCGTGCCGCGCGCTTATGGCCAGTCGGGCGTTGTCGCGAACTTCGAGACCGAGCGCGCGCATCGCGGTCGCGCGATGCAATGGTTTCTGCGCGACGGCAGCGTGCTGGCGTGGCTGCCGCTGCCCGGCCGGCGCATCTCCATCGTCTGGTCGGCCCCGTCGGAGCTCGCCACCGAGCTGTTGGCTCTGGACGCGGCGGGGCTCGCCGCGCGCGTCGCCGGGGCGGGCGGCAACGAGCTGGGCGCGCTGCACGCCATCACGCCGGCGGCGGCGTTCGAGCTTTCGTTCCTGAAACTGCCCGATGTCGTCGGCGACCGACTCGCGCTGGTCGGCGATGCTGCGCACGGTGTGCATCCGCTCGCGGGCCAGGGCGTCAATCTCGGCTTCGGCGACGCCGCGGCGCTCGCGGCAGTACTCGGCGCGCGCGGCCCGCTCACCGATGTCGGCGCCGCGATTCTGCTCGAGCGCTACGCCCGCCGCCGCGCCGCACCCGTGCTCGCGATGCAGCTGGTCACCGACGGGCTGGTCCGGCTGTTCGACGTACGCGCGTCGTGGTTGCGCGCGCTGCGCAACCGGGGAATGGACGCCGTCGGCGCGCTGGGCATGCTGAAGAGGCTGCTGGCGCAGCCCGCGCTACGGTAAACTGGCCGGCCAAAGGAGTCATGCAATGTCATTTTTCAGGTTCCTGACCGCAATAGCCGCCTGCGCGCTGCTGGGTGCGCTTTCCGCGTCGGCGCAGACGCAGGATGCCGCGCCGCGGGTCGACGCCACGATTTCGCCCGAGCTCGCCGCCGTCAAGCAGCTGATCGAATCCAAGTTTCCCGGCGCCGCGGTGACCAACGTCGCGCGCTCGCCGTACTTCGGGCTGTACGAGGCGCAGTTCGACGACCGGATGATCTATACCGATGCGAAGGTGAGCTATGTGGTCGTCGGCGCGATCTTCGACGCCGATACCAAGCAGAATCTGACCGATGCGCGGCTGCGCCAGTTGAGCCGCATCGCCTGGGATCAGCTGCCGCTCGATCTCGCGATCAAGAAGGTCAAGGGCAACGGCGCGCGCAAGCTGGCGATCTTCTCCGACGCCGATTGCCCGTACTGCAAGCGGCTCGAGAGCGAAATGAAGACGCTCGACAACGTGACCATCTACACGTTTCTGTTCCCGATCGCCCAGCTGCACCCCGACGCGGCGCGCAAGTCGGCGCTGATCTGGTGCGCGCCGGACCGGTCGAAGGCGTGGGACGAATGGTTCGCGTCGGGCAAGCTGCCGACCAACAAGGGTGAGTGCGCGACGCCGCTGGCGAAAACCGCGCAGCTCGGCCAGAAGTACCGCATCAGCGCGACGCCGACCCTGGTGTTCGCCGACGGATCGATGATACCGGGCGCGATACCGCTGGACCAGCTCGAGGGCGAGCTCAAGCAGGCGGAAGCAGTGGCGAAGAAACCGGCGGCGTCCCAGCCGTAACAGTGGCGACAAGCGAGGGAGGCGACATGGCGCTGATGGATTTCATCAAAAAACAGTTCATCGACATCATCGAATGGAGCGATGATTCGCGCGACACGCTGTCGTATCGCTTTCCGGACGAGGACAAGGAAATCAAGCGCGGGGCCCAGCTGATCGTCCGCGAATCGCAGATCGCGCAGTTCATTTATCTCGGCCAGTTCGGCGATACCTTCGGGCCGGGCAAGTATTCGCTGACGACGGACAATATCCCGGTGCTGAGCGACCTGAAGGGATGGAAATACGGGTTCGAGTCGCCGTTCAAGGCCGACGTCTACTACGTCGTGACGCGCCTTTTTACCGGCAACAAGTGGGGCACGGCGAACCCGGTGATGATGCGCGATCAGGATTTCGGCATCGTGCGCATGCGCGCGTTCGGCATCTACGATTTTCACGTCACCGACCCGAAGCTGTTCCTCAAGGAAGTCGCCGGGACCGACGATCACTTCCGTCTCGACGAATTCGCCGACACGATGCGCTCGCGCATCGTCAGCGTCTTTTCCGAGGCGCTCGCGCAATCGAAAATTCCCGCGCTCGACGTCGCGGCGCGCTACGGCGAGCTCGGCAACGCGCTGCTGCCGTTGATCAACCCGCAGACGACGGCCAAGTACGGTCTCGAGATCACCAGTTTCGTCGTCGAGAACGTTTCGGTTCCGCCGGAGGTCGAGCAGGCGATCGACAAGCGATCGAGCATGGCCGCGGTCGGCAGCCTGAACGACTACGTCAAGTTCCAGATGGCGCAGGGACTGGAGAAGGGCAACGGCGGCCCCGGAGGCATGGCGGCGGAAATGGCGGTCGGCATGGCGATGGCCCAGCAGATGATGAACCAGTCGGGCGGCATCATGGGTCCGCAGGCCACGCCGGCTGTCTCGGCGCAGGGCGCGACTGCGGGTGGCGCAGCGGCTGCGGACCAGGCCCCGCAATTGCTGACGCCGGCGCAAGTCGCTCAATTGCTCGGCGTCGCCGAATCCGACGTGATGTCGAGCCTTCAGAAAGGCGATCTGAAAGGCAAGCAGATCGGCACGCAATGGCGCGTCACGCGCGCCGCGGTCGATCAATTCCTGCATTCCTGATTCTTCCTGAAACGAAGCGAGGTCCCAAGTGGCGGCGACCCGATCTGATTTTTGCGCCCTGCGCGCAGCGCTGGTGCTCGGCATGGGCCTGTTGTGCGCCGGACCGCTCGCGGCGCAGGACCCGCGCGCGAGCGCGGTGCAGGAGATAGCGCGTGGCTGGCTGTCCGAGACCGACCGCGGCGATGCCGCGCAGAGCTGGAAGAACGCCGGCAAGCAGTTCCGCAATGCGATCACCGTCGAGCGCTGGGCGGAATCACTGAAGGCGGCAAGAGCGCCGCTGGGAGCGCTTTCGCAACGCGCGCAGATCGGCACGCAATTCCACAAGAGCATTCCAGGCGCACCCGACGGCGACTATGCGATCGTCCTCTTTCGCACCACGTTTGCGAAAAAACTGAATTCGCGCGAGACGGTGACGCTGGAGCACGAGCCCGACGGCGCGTGGCGCGTGATCGGATATCTGATCCAGTGATCCGGGTGCCGCGGACCCTCGGATCGGTCTATGTTTTCTTCGACGATGCCGAACTCGCATTGAAGTTCGCCGATGGCTGACGCTTCGCCGTCCGGCGCTCCTGACGAGGCGCGACAGGAGATCGCACGGCAGAAATTCGCCTGTCCGGCCTGCGGCGCCGAGGCCGTATGGAATCCGGCGCGGCAGGCGCTGGTTTGTCCGTTCTGCGGAACGGTCTCCCCGGCCACGATCGACCACACTGGTGCGATCGTCGAGCACGATCTGGTCGCGGCCTTGCGCGGCATCGGCGACGACCAGCGCGGCTGGCAAGTCGAGAAGCGCTACGTCAAGTGCCGCAGCTGCCAGGCGATATCGGTGATGGACGCGAGACGGCAGGCGCAGCGCTGCGAATTCTGCGGCTCGGCGGAGCTCGTTCCCTACGAACAGGTCAAGGATGCGTTTCGCCCCGAGAGCGTGCTGCCGTTCACGGTCACCGAAGACAAGGCGCGCGACGGCATCCGCGCCTGGTACGGGAGGCTGTGGCTTGCGCCGAACAAGCTCAAGCGCAGCGCGCTGACCGACACCGTCAAGGGCGTCTATCTGCCGTACTGGACATTCGACGCCAAGGCCGACGCTTCGTGGACCGCGGAAGCCGGCCATTACTACTACACGAGCGAAACCTACACCGACGGCAGCGGCCGCACGCAGACGCGCCAGGTGCGCCAGATACGCTGGGAACCCGCGGCGGGACGACTGCAGCACGTTTTCGACGACGATCTGGTCTGCGCCTCGGTCGGCGTGCATCCCGGACTGCTGCGCGGCGTCGAGCCGTTCCCCACCGGCGAGCTCAAGCCCTACGACGCGGCGTACGTCGCCGGCTGGGTCGTCGAACGCTACCAGATCGACCTGGTCGCCGCCGCCAAGGCAGCGCGCGATGCAATGGACGAGGAGTTGCGGCGCCTTTGTGCCGCCGAGATTCCGGGCGACACCTATCGCAATCTCGAGGTGCGCGCCGCCTATTCGGGACAGACGTTCAAGCACATACTGGCACCGATATGGCTGCTCACCTACAATTTCGGATCGCGGAGCTTCCAGGCGGTGATGAACGGCGTCACCGGCGCGATCCAGGGCGAGTATCCGAAGAGCTGGGTGAAGCTGACGCTGCTCGGCATCGCCATCCTGATCGCTGTGATCGTCGTACTGTCGCTCGGCACGCACCGCTGATCTTACGGGCCTTCCGATGAACGATCCGGTATCGACGGCGAGATTCCGATGAAAGCGGCGATCGTCACAGGCGTATCGCGCGGCCTGGGCGAGTCGCTGGCCGCGGCGTTGCTCGCGCGCGGATTCGCGGTGACCGGCGTCGGCCGCACCAGCGCCGAGCGCCTGAGCGGCGAGCACTACCGCTTTGTGCGCTGCGACTTCGGGAAAGTGGAGGCGATCGAGTCGGCGCTCGCACCGGTGTTCGGCGAGATCGCCGCGGCGCGCCCGCGCTCGATTTGCCTGATCAACAACGCGGCCGTTGCCGGACCGGTGGGAGTGCTGGGCACGCTCGACGCCGCGACCATCGCCGAGTCGCTGGCGGTAAACCTGGTCGCGCCGCTGGCGCTGGTCAACCTGTTTTGCCGCATGTTTGCCGAGGGCGCCGCGCAATCGTTGGTGATCAATGTTTCGTCCGGGGCGGCGCAAAGCCCGCTCGGCGGCAGCGGACCGTATTCGATCGCCAAGGCAGGGCTGGAAATGCTGACGCGGCAAATTGCCGCCGAGCAGAAGGCCCAGGCGTTTCGGGCGATCTCGGTGCGTCCTGGGATCATCGACACGGGCATGCAGGCGTACATGCGCACGCTGACGCGCGAGAAATACCCCAACGTCGACATGTTCCGCGAGTTTCACGCCTCGGGACAGCTGGTGCCGCCCGATGTAGTCGCGGCCAAGATCGTCGATCGGCTGGTGCTCGGCGACGTCGAGAACGGGCGCTGCTACAGCTACAAGGAGCTGTAGACCGCCGCGTCGCGGAACGATCGGCACGCGGCGATGCTTATCGCCGCAATCGTTCGACCCGGTACTCGAGCACGCTTCCACCGGCTCCGGTTTCCCACATCAGGCAGTAGGTCTGATCGCGATCGGCGGTGAATTCACCGGATTCGCCCTCGGTGCTGTCGGCCGAGACCGGCTCGATCACCGCATTGCCGTCGTGAAAATGGATGTTGAATGCCAGCGGCGTCGCCGCCCTGAACAGGTAGCCTATGCGCTGGCCGGCTTGCAGCAGCACGCACTCCTCGTAGACCGCATAAGGCGTAAGGTCGAGGCCGACGACGACCTTGGGAACTTCCAGGCGATCGGGCGCCGTCGCACAGCCGACCGTATCTAGCATCGCGGCGAGCGCGATGGCGAGGACTTTGCGACGAACGATCAACGACCGGTCCGGCGCAGGCGGCGCCAGTCCTCCGCCAGCATCGCCCAGCGCTCGTGATCGCGCCAGCGGCCCGCGATCTTGACGTACCGCCGCGAGAACCCTTCGCGCGCGAATCCCGCGCGCCGCACGAGCGATACCGACGGTCGGTTGGTCGGCTGCACGTTGGCTTCGACGCGATGCAGCTTGAGCCTGGCGAACGCGAGCGCCAGCACGAGATTCAGGCCCTCGGACATGTATCCCTGGCCGGCGTGCGGCGCGAACGCGTAGTAACCGAGGTAGCTGCTCTCGAACGCGCCGCGGACGATCTCGCTGAAGTTGAATACGCCGATCAGCGCGTCGTCGTCGAGCTTGCATACGACGACACCGATGTGCGATGCGCTCGCCGGGTCGCGCGACTTCGGCCCCGCGAAACGGCGCAGGTAGGCAGCGAAGCTCGCCTTGGTCGTCGGCGCCTGGACCCATCCTCGATGCAAGCGGTCGGAAAGCCGCGCGCCGGCGATGAATGCCGCGGCGTCGCGCGGACCGGGCCGTCTCAGATAGACCCGCGGCCCGGCGGCAAGAGCATGCTTCGGGGCTGGCATAATGCGCATCTTACCGCGAGGGTGTGCTGGCAATGAGCCATTGGATCGAAGGCAAGGTGACCGGCAAGCGGCAGTGGACCGAGCGCTTGTTCTCGCTGCAGGTCGAAGCGCCCGCCCTGACTTTCGTCGCCGGCCAGTTCGCGCGGCTGGCCTTGCCCGCACCGCCCGGCTCGAAGGAGCCGATGCTCGGCCGGCCGTACTCGTTCGTCAATCCGCCCGAGCGCGCTCCGCATGAATTCTATTTCAACGTGCTGCCCGAGGGTCCGCTGTCACCGCGGCTCGCGGCGCTCGAAGCCGGCGCGCCGCTCTGGCTGCTCGAGCGCGCGAACGGGTTCTTCAGCATGCCCGAAGTGCCTTCGGCCGCGGTGCTGTGGTGTCTTGCCACCGGTACCGGCATTGGCCCGTTCCTGTCGATCCTGCGCACCGCCGACCCATGGGAAAAGTTCGAGCGTGTCGTGCTCGTGCATGCGGTCCGCTACGCGCAGGACCTTTCGTATCGCGACGCGATCGCCGAGATCGGGACAGCGCGCGCCGGGCGATTCGCCTTCGCGCCGTTCGTCAGTCGCGAGACCGATCGAAGCGCGCTGTCCGGCCGGATCCCCGATGCGATTCGCGATGGGCGGCTCGAGGCCTGGACCGGGCTGCCGCTGACCGCGGAGAACGCGCACGCGATGCTGTGCGGCAATCCCGATATGGTGCGCGACACGCAGGGTGTGCTCGAATTGCGCGGCATGAAACGCCACCGCCGTCGCGAGCCCGGCCACTACACGGTCGAGACGTACTGGTAGCTGCTTCCGGCCCTAGTCGGCCAGGTTGTGCGCGACGATCTCCGCGACGTCGGTCGACAGCGCCGGCGCGGCGGCAATCCGTTCGAGCGCGGCGCGCTGCAAAGCGCCGTGCGCGGCGTCGAATCGGCGCCAGCGGTTGAATGCGGCGACCAGCCGTGCGGCGACCTGCGGATTACTGCGGTCGATCGTCAGCACCTGGTCGGCGACGAAGACATAGCCGCCGCCGTCCGCGGCGTGGAATGCCGGCAGGTTGGACTGGGCGAACGCGCCGACCAGCGACCGGATCCGGTTCGGATTGTGCGCGTCGTACACCGGATGCGAAAGCAGCGCGCGCACGCGCTCGAGCGTGCCGGGCCGGCACGAGGTCGCCTGCAGGGCCAGCCACTTGTCCATCACCAGCGGATTGTCGCGCCATCGCGTCTCGAATCGCGCCATCGCGACGTCGCGCACGCCGGCGGCGGTGTCGTTCAGCGCGGCCAGGGCGGCAATGGCGTCGGTCATGTTGTCGGCCGCGTCGAACTGCGCCAGCGCCAGCGCGTGCGAGTCCGCATCGTCGCGCGCGGTCAGGTACGCGAGGCAGACGTTCTTCAGCGAGCGCCGCGCGATTTCCGCAGGAGCGGCGGAATACGCGCCGGCGCTGCGGTGCACGGCGTAGGCATCCTCGAAATCGGAGGCGAGCTCTCGCGCCAGCGCCGCCGTCGTCCCCATCCGCGCGCGATGCAGGGCGTCGATATCGATCGGTGTCTGCCGGTCGGCGAGGACGCTGAGCCGCGGCGGCTTGAGGGCGAGCGCCAGCAGCGCCGGATCGCTGGTCCGGTCCGCGAGCAGCGCCCTGACGACATCGACCACCGCAGGTGGCAGGGCGAACGCCGCGCTTTGGCTGCCGCGGCCCGCAACGCCCAGGATCGCCCGAGAGAATATCCGCTGTGCAGCGTCCCAGCGGCACACCGGGTCGGAATCGTGCGCGGCGAGCAGGCCCAGGGCGGCTTCGCTGTAGTCGTACTCGACCTTGACCGGCGCCGAGAATCCGCGCAGCAGCGACGGCACCGGAGGCTCGCGGACGTCGACAAAGCGGAAGGATTCGCGCGCCTTCTTCACATGCAGCACCGCCGTGGTGGCCGAGCTCGCGCGCGCCTTGCCTTCGCCGTCGAGATGCAGAGGCAAATCGTTTCCGTCGCTGCCGACGAGGCCTACCGCCAGCGGGATATGCAACGGACGCTTCCCCGGCTGGCCCGGCGTCGGCGGACACGATTGCGCGACCTCGAGGACGAAAGTCTGCGCCGCGGCGTCGTAGTCGCCCTTGACCGCGAGCGTCGGCGTACCGGCCTGGCTGTACCAGAGGCGGAACTGGGCGAGGTCGATGCCCGAAGAGTCCTGCATCGCCTGCACGAAATCGTCGCAGGTTACCGCGTGGCCGTCGTGCCGTTCGAAGTACAGGTCCATGCCGCGGCGGAAACCTTTGTCGCCGAGCAGCGCGCGCTGCATCCGGATCACCTCGGCGCCTTTTTCATAGACCGTCGCCGTGTAGAAATTGTTGATCTCGGCATAGCTGTCCGGGCGCACCGGATGCGCGGTCGGCCCGGCATCCTCGGCGAATTGTTGCGCGCGCAGAAAATCGACCGCCTCGATCCGCTCGACCGCGCGCGAGCCGACGTCGCTTGAGTATTCCTGGTCGCGGAAAACCGTCAGACCTTCCTTCAGCGACAGCTGAAACCAGTCGCGGCAGGTAACGCGGTTCCCCGTCCAGTTGTGAAAGTATTCGTGCGCGACGACGCCCTCGATGTTCGAATAATCGGCGTCGGTCGCGGTTTCCGGATTGGCCAGCAGCAGCTTGCTGTTGAAGATGTTGAGACCCTTGTTCTCCATTGCGCCCATGTTGAAGTCGTCGGCGCAAAAGATCATGAAGGTGTCGAGGTCGTATTCCCGGCCGTAGCGCTCCTCGTCCCAGCGCATCGCGCGCTTCAGCGCCGCCATCGCGTGACGGCATTTGGCGAGCTTCGCCGGCGTCGAGAAGATACGCAGCGCCACCTTGCGTCCCGACGCGGTGACGAACTCGTCGTCGAGCGAAGCCAGGTCGCCGGCGACCAGCGCGAACAGATAAGAGGGCTTCGGATACGGGTCGTGCCAGATCGCGTAGTGCCGGCCCTCGTTCCCGGGGACGGCGCCCCGCTCGATCAGGTTGCCGTTCGAAAGCAGCACCGGGTAGCGCTTGCTGTCGGCGACGATGGTCACCGTGTACCGGGCCAGCACGTCCGGACGGTCTTGGAAAAAAGCGATGCGGCGAAAGCCTTCGGGTTCGCATTGCGTGCAAAACACGCCCGATGACAGATACAAGCCTTCGAGGGCTCGATTCGCCGCCGGCTCGCATTCCGAAACGATGTGCAGTACACCCGTGTCGGGCAGTGCGCGAAAAGTGATGCCGGCCGACGAAAGCTCGTAGTCGCCCGGCGCCAATGGGCGGCCGTCGAGACCGACCTCGATCAGCTTGAGCTGCTCGCCGCAGAGCAGCAGCGTCGCTCCCGGCTCGGCCCCCGGATTTCTGCGATAGGCGAACCGCGCCGACACGCGCGTGGCGCCAGGATCGAGCTCGAAGCGCAGCTCGACGTCGTCGACGAGGTGCGAAGGCGGGCGATAGGCGAGCCGTTGTATGACCGGCGGCGCCGCGTCGCGAGGCAGCATCAGCGCTTGACGTCCAGCAGCTCGACGTCGAAGACCAGCGTCGCTCCCGGCGGAATGACGCCGCCCGCACCGCGGCTGCCGTATCCCATATCGGGAGGGATGATCAACGTGCGCTGGCCGCCGACCTTCATGCCTGCCACACCTTCATCCCAGCCGCGTATGACTCGCCCTCCGCCAAGCGGAAAAACGAAGGGCTCGTTGCGATCGCGCGACGAGTCGAACTTGGTGCCCTTGTGGTCGGGTGCCGCGGGCGCGTAAAGCCAACCAGTGTAGTGAACAACTACCGACGTACCTTTGATCGCTTCCGCGCCGGTGCCGACCTTGTTGTCGATCTTTTGTAATTCATTCAATTTGGCATCCATCTTGCTAGAAGTGGTTGAGGAGTCTGTCGTGCCCGTCTGTGCGAGCGCGAAGCAGGCAGTGAGCAGCAGCGCGGCTGCCGAAAGCATGAGCCGCATCTGCCTGATGGAAAACGCGGCGGAAAATGAGACGCCAGGCACGTAGACCTCCGGGATGAGCGCGGCGGATAAAAGTCGCGCTACGATTTCGACGAGGCATAAATTTTACTCCAATCCGATGGCGTTTTTTGCGCGGCCGACCGATTTCGGCTATAAATCAGGGCTCCTCTGCAGCTCGGCAATCACGTCGGCGGTACCGCGATGAGCGCGACGTCGGGCACAGGCAAAGGGCAGACCTCAGGGCACAGCCATCGTCGTCAAGCCGGTTCAATGAAAGCTATGTTTGGATTTTTGACTCCGCACGCCAAGGACTCGGGCGATCCGCTGCAAAGCGCGAAAGCCGCGGCCGCTTGGCTCCGGCAGCTGCCGGCGCTCGATGTCATCGGGCGGCAGCAGCACGTCATCCAGGCACTCGACGCCGTGCGCGGAACGCAGCGGCCGATCGATCTGAACCGCATCACCGCGATCGAATTCGTCGATGCCGCGCTCGGTGCCGATCGTCGTCAGCTGATCAAGCAGTACATCGAGAACATAGAGACCTCGCCCAAGCTGGCCGAGCGCATCTGGCAGGCGCTGTGGGAGATGAGCCAGGCATTCACGCTGGCCTACCAGCAGGCTCTCGAAAGTGCGCTGCCTCAGGCGGGCAATGCGCGATGGCGGGCCGCGCTGCCGCTGCTGTTCGTGCGCTTTGTCCACTTCCACGGCACCGACGCCAAGCTTCGCGTCTTCAAGTACGAGCGCTGGATTCCGGCCAAATGGATCGAGCTGCATCAGGCTTATCTCCGCGCGTGCGAGATGCAATGCGATCGGCAGCCAGTGGTGCTGCCGGCCGCGGGCCAGGAGGCGCAGCAGTGGACGGTGGAGCAGGAATACCTGTACGTGCTGCTCGTGCATCAGCTGAACACCGGCAACCTCAACCCGACCGAGATCGATTGGGCAGGATCGCAGCTGCGCGCCTGGACCCGCCGCCTCGAGCTCGAGCAGATTCCGCGCTCGCTGGAAGGATTCTTCGTCGACCTGGCCGGACGCGAAGGCCTGGTGCGGCGAACCGGCAATGATCGCGGCTCGGTGCTTCGCTATCTCGATACGACGCCGCTCGCCGACGGCCTCGAGCGCGCGATCACCGCGCTGCGCGATGCGGAGCTTACCGATCAGGGTCCGGTGGCCGCGATCAATCAGCAGCGGCTGTCGGTGCTGCGCAAGATCCAGCCGGCTGTTTCGCCGACGTCGGAGACCGAGTTGCGGCGCGACCCGCGCGTCGCGGTCGCCGTGTCCGCTCGCGTGCGCATCGGCCTGTCGCGGATCTGCCAGGACCTCGGCGCGCAGGCCTCGGGCGAGAGCAGCCCCGAGGTCCTCGCCGGAGCCGAGCAGATCGAAGTATTCGCCGTCGCGGGGGCGCCGCGCCTGAAGCGCAAGCCATCCGAGGACGACTCGCTGGCAGTGAGCCTTTCGTCGTGGACCGACCCGACCTGGGAAATCAAGGATCGCAGCGTCGCCGGACTGCGCATCGCGGCGACCGGCGGCATCGGACAGAGCCTCACGCTGGGGACGCTGGTCGCGGTGCGCCAGTCCGACGCCGGCGGTTGGTTGCTCGGCGTCGTGCGGCGCCTGAACAAGGTCTCGAACGAGGAAGTCGAAGCCGGCGTCAATATCATCGCGGAACGCGTCGTCGCCGTGACGCTGGCGGCGAAACGTCGCGCGAACGAGGACATGGGCTACGTCATCAATGGGCTCGACATGTCGACGATGGGCGAGCGCTTCGAAGGCCTGTACCTGCCGCCACCTTCGCGTCCGGACAAGCCGCTGGCGATGAAGACGGTGATCGTGCCGACCTCCGAATACGCCGAAGGTCGCAACGTCCTCCTCACCACGGCGCGATCGGTGTACACGGTGTCGATGCGGCATCTGGTCGAGCAGCGTCCCGACTGGAGCTGGGCGACGATCCAGCTCGTCGACAAGAAGGTCCGCGAGGAAGCCGCGTAACCCCGTAGCCGCTAATCCAGCGGCCGGAACTTCAGCGTCAGGTTGCGCTGGAACAGATCCGGTGAATCGGGGCGCGGCAGCGGTGAAGCCTTGATGATCGCCCGCTGCACCGCTTCGTCGTAGGCGCGGTTGCCGCTGGACTTCCTGAGTTGCGCATCGATGATCTCGCCGGTCGGCAACTGCACGACATCGAAGATCGCTTCCGGATTGCCGGCGACCTCGGGCGGCACGACGACGTTCCCCTTGATCTTCGCCTGGATGCGGCGGATGTAATCGGCGTTCGCCCGCGTCTTGGCCGCGTCGGCGGCGGCCGCCTGCTCACGCTGCGCCTGCGCCTTCAGCGCGTCGGCCTCGCGGGCCTGGCGGTCGCGCACTTCGGCCAGCCGTTTTTCCTCGACCTTTTTCTTTTCGGCGTCGATGCGGTCCTTTTCCTTGCGCTCGCGATCGGCCTGCTCTTTCTTCCGCTCTCGCTCCTGCTTTTCCTTCAGCGCGATGTCAGCCTTGGCCGGGGGCAGCGGCTCGGCTTTCGGGGCGGGTTTCGGCGGCTCGGGCGGCGGTTTCGGCGGTTCCGGGGCGGGCTTCGGCGGTTCGGGCTCGGGCTTCGGCGGTTGCGGCGCCGGCGGTGCTTCCTTCGGCGGCGCATAGAGGTCGACGCTCACCGGCTCGGGCTCGCGGTTCTGCCAGTTGACGCTGACGATCAGGAATACGACGAAGGCCAGGTGAACGGCGACGGCGAGGATCGCGGCGATCCACTTGCCGACCGACCAGCCGGGCGCCGGACGCGACGGAGGCACGGTCGGTCAGCCCGGCTGTCGCTTGGCGAGCAGGCCCACCTTGCTCACCTTGTTCCGCTGCAGCATGTCGATTACTTCGATCACCGATTCGTAGCGCACGTCCTTGTCGGCGCTGATCACGACGGCCTGCGCCGGATCCTTCTGCTGCCGCGCCTGTATGCGCGCGAGCAGCTCGTCGCGTGACACGCGAACCGGCGAGACGTTGCCTTCTTTCAGCGACAGCGAGCCGTCGCGGTTGATGCTTACGGTCATCGGCGCGACCGGCGTCGTCAGCACGCTTCCGACGCTGGGCAACGTGATTTCGCCCGGGGTGATCAGCGGCGCGGTGATCATGAAGATCACCAGCAGCACCAGCATCACGTCGATATAGGGAACGACGTTGATCTGATTGATCGTTTTGCGCGGGCGGCGCATCGCATCACCCCTGCCGCTGCAGGATGTTGGAGAATTCCTCGATGAACGTCTCGAAGCGCGTCGCCAGGCGGTCGACGTCGTGTGTATACCGGTTGTACGCGACGACGGCGGGAATCGCGGCGAACAGTCCCAGTGCGGTGGCGACCAGCGCCTCGGCGATGCCGGGCGCGACCTGTGCCAGCGTCGCCTGGCTGACGCTCTGCAAGCCGCGAAACGCGTTCATGATTCCCCACACGGTACCGAACAGCCCGATGTAGGGACTGACCGATCCGACGGTGGCGAGGCCCGCGAGATTCGCTTCCAGCGCGTCGATTTCGCGCTGGTACGATGCGCGCATCGCGCGGCGCGCGCTGTCCATCGTCGCTGCCGACGACGAGCCCTGCTTGCGGTGCTTGGAGAATTCGCGGAAGCCGGCCGAGAAAACACGCTCCAGCGCACCGCCGTCGCGTGCCTGGCTTGCCCGCTGGTAAAGCGCGTTCAAGTCCCCGCCCTTCCAGAACTCGTCCTCGAAAGCATCGGTGCTGCGCTCGGCCCGCCGCAGCGCGAACATCTTCAGGAAGATCTGCCACCACGACCACAGCGAAAGCACGAGCAGCAACACCATTACCGCCTGCACGACGATGCTGGCGTGCGCGACCATCGCGACGAACGAGAGATCAGGATGAACGTTCAAAGCGTCGGTATCCTCATTGATAAACGCCGGCCGGGCGCCGGCGGGGTCGAGCGCGCCCGGCTCATTCGCTGAATAGCTCGCCGGCCGCCGCGGGAGGCGCCAGGCCGAAATGGCGATACGACAGCGCGGTGGCGATCCGGCCGCGGTTGGTCCGCTGCATGAAACCCTGCTGGATCAGGAACGGCTCGAGCACGTCCTCGATGGTGTCGCGCTCCTCGCCGATCGCCGCCGCGAGATTGTCGACGCCGACCGGCCCGCCGCCGAACTTGTCGAGCACGCAGCGCAACAGCTTCCGGTCCATGACGTCGAGTCCCAGCGCGTCGACGTCGAGCATCTGCAGCGCCAGATCGGCGACTTCGGAGGTGATGTTGCCGCCGGCGCGCACCTCGGCGAAATCGCGCACGCGGCGCAGCAGCCGGTTGGCGATGCGCGGCGTGCCGCGCGACCGCCGCGCGATCTCCAGCGCGCCGTCGGCTTCGATCGGGATCTCGAGCAGCCGCGCCGAGCGCGTGACGATGCGGGTCAGCTCCTCCGCCGTATAGAACTCGAGCCGCGCGACGATGCCGAAGCGATCGCGCAGCGGGTTGGTCAGCATCCCGGCGCGCGTGGTGGCGCCGACCAGCGTGAACGGCTGCAGGTCCAGCTTGACCGAGCGCGCCGCCGGCCCTTCGCCGATCATGATGTCGATTTTGAAATCCTCGAGCGCCGGGTACAGGATTTCCTCGACGACCGGCGACAAGCGGTGGATCTCGTCGATGAAGAGCACGTCGTGGGGCTCGAGGTTGGTCAGGAGCGCGGCCAGGTCGCCAGCGCGCTCGAGCACCGGCCCCGAGGTCTGCCGCAGGTTGACGCCGAGCTCGTGCGCGATGATGTGCGACAGCGTCGTCTTGCCCAGGCCGGGCGGGCCGAAGAGTAGCACGTGGTCCAGCGCTTCCTTGCGCTTCTTGGCCGCCTCGATGAAGATCGAAAGCTGTCCCCGGATTTTTTCCTGGCCGATGTACTCTTCGAGCGCGCGCGGCCGCAGCGTGCGCTCGAGCACTTCTTCCTGCGGACTCACCGGGGCCGCGGCGATCAGGCGATCGGTCTCGATCATGCGTCTATTATGCCTGCGGCCTCGTCGCCGCCGCTCGAGCGCGTCGTCGACGGCACGTCATGCCTTCGCCAGCAGCTTGAGGGCCTGCCTGATGCCGTCGCCGACCGCAATGCCTTCGGGCAGCTCTCTGACTGCGCGGGCAGCCTCCTTGTCGCTGTAGCCGAGCGACAAGAGCGCGTTCAGCACGTCGGCGGCCACCGGGGCTGGCCGGTACACACCGACCGCGGTCGTCAGGTCGGCGCCGAGCTTGTCCTTGAGCTCGAGCAGCAGCCGCTCGGCCGTCTTCTTGCCTATCCCGGGGATCTTGGTGAGCCGGCCGCTGTCCTGCATGCTGACCGCCTGCGCGAGCTCGGCGACCGACAGCCCGGACAGCACGGCGAGCGCGATGCGCGCGCCGACGCCGGTGATCCGGATCAGCTGACGGAAAGCGCGGCGCTCGTTCTCCGAGGCGAAACCGAACAAGAGATGCGCGTCTTCCCGCACGACCAGATGCGTGTACAGCGTGATCCGATCGCCGATCCCGGGCAGGTTGTAGAACGTGCTCATCGGGACGTCGACCTCGTAGGCAACGCCCTGCACGTCGAGCAGGATCTGCGGCGGGTTCTTCTCCAGCAGGGTGCCGGCGAGGCGGCCGATCATCGCGTCGCCGCCGCGATCCGCGCACTCCGGCCCGACCGGCGTGCCGGGCCGGGAGACTCGTTCGGGTGAACGCCGCGCATGGCGCGAATTATCGCATGCACCGGGACCCGCAGCCGGCCGCGGCTCACCGGCCGATCGCGCGCAGATGCGCGGCGACCGCGGAAAGCGATGCCAGTATCAGCGGCTCGCGGAGAAGCAGCTGGGCGCTGGGCGGATGCAGATCGGGCACCATCACCGGCGTCATCCCGGCGGCCAGAGCGGCGATGATGCCTGGCTCGGAATCCTCCAGCACGATGCAGTCGCGAGCCGCAGCACCGAGGCGCTCGGCGGCGGCGAGGAAAATGTCGGGCGCGGGCTTTCCTCGCGCGACTTCGTCGCCGCCGACCAGCACGGCGAAGCGATGCGTGAGGCCGACACGATCGAGCTTGGCGCGTGCGCGCTCGCGCCGGGTCGAGGTCGCGACCGCGGTGGCGATGCCGCGTTCGTCGAGGAGATCCAGAATGTCATCGAGCCCGGGCTTGAGCGAGATTCCTTCGGCGGCGACGATCGCGTCGTAGTCGGCGGCCCACGCGCTGGTCAATTCGTCGACCGGATAGTCGGACCCGTACCGGGCGCGGATCAGCGCGACGCAATCGCCGAAGTCGCGTCCGATCATCTGCCTGCAGAGCTCGAGGTCGAACTCGCGGCCCAGCCCGCGGGCGGCGCTCTCCCATGCGCGCAGCGCGGGGCCTTCGGTGTCGAGCATCAGGCCGTCCATGTCGAAGATGACGGCCTCCGGCCAGCGCTCGATCAAAGGATGCGGCCCCGTCGCACGCGGTAGCCGCCGCGGCGCATGCCGCCGATGCCGGCGCCGCCGTGCGCGTGACAGATGGCGCAGGCGAGCGCGTCGGCCGCGTCGGCGGAAGGCACCGCCGGAAGCGCGAGCAGGCGCCTGACCATCTCCTGCACCTGCTCCTTCGCGGCCTTGCCGTGGCCGACGACGGCCTGCTTGATCTGCAGCGCCGTATATTCGCTGACCGGAAGCTCGGCCAGAACCGCCGCGGAGATGGCCGCGCCGCGCGCCTGGCCGAGCAGCAGGGTCGACTGCGGATTGACGTTGACAAAGACTTTTTCGACCGCAACCTCGGTCGGAAGGTGCGCGCCGATGACGGTGGCGAGGTCGCGCACGATCAGCTTGAGCCGATCGGGCAACTCGCCCGATGTGTTGCGTATGCAGCCGCTGGCCACGTACTGCAGGCGGTTGCCGGTACAGATGATTATTCCAAACCCAGTGACACGGAGGCCCGGGTCGATTCCCAGTATCCGTCGCGCCAATGGGACCTGGTTCATTCGACGATGACTGCGGTCGTATAGACGTCCTGCACGTCGTCGAGCGCTTCGAGGGAGTCGAGCAGCTTCTGCATCCGCACCCCGTCCTCGCCCTTGCACTCGACTTCCACCGTGGGCTTCATCGTCACTTCGGCGAAATCGGATTTGAGGCCTGCGTCCGCGAGCGCCTGCCTGACTCTCACCAGTTCGTGCGGCGCGGTAATCACTTCCGACGAACCGTCGTCCTGGCCGACGACATCCTCGGCGCCGGCGTCGAGCGCGATCTCGATCAGCCTGTTCTCGTCGGTCCCCGGCGCGAACACGATCTGGCCGCAGTGCTTGAACAGGAACG
>DATASF010000205.1:0-23777 GCA_036269335.1 Casimicrobiaceae bacterium | reverse complement strand
AGCGGCCGGTGAGCGCGGAAACACTCAAGCGCATGGCCGACTCGCTGCGTCACCGCGGTCCGGACAGCGAGGGCTTTCTCACCGCGCCGGGCATCGGGCTCGGCTTTCGCCGCTTGAGCATCGTCGATCTCAAGACCGGCGAGCAGCCGATCTCGAACGAGGACGGCTCGGTCACCGTCATCTGCAACGGCGAGATCTACAACCACATCGAGTTGCGCCAGCGCCTCGCCGCCGCCGGGCACCGGTTTGCCACGGCATCGGACGTCGAAGTGATCGTGCATCTGTACGAAGAGCACGGGCTCGACTTCGTTTCGCATTTGCGCGGCATGTTCGGCCTGGCGCTGTGGGATGCGCGGCGGCGGCGGCTGGTGCTCGCGCGCGACCGGTTGGGCATCAAGCCGGTGCACTATGCGATTACCGCCGACGGCCTTTTTTTCGGATCGGAGCAGAAGGCCATCCTCGCTTCGGGCGCGGTCGAGCCGAATCCGGACCTCCAGTCGCTGCGCCAGCTGCTTTCGTACGGCCGCATCATCGCGCCGCGCACCATCGTCAGCGGCATTCGCCGACTACCGGCCGGACACACGCTGACCTGGAGCGAGGGGCGGGTCGATATCCGCCAGTACTGGGAAGCGACCTTCCCCGCGCGCGACGCGTACGACCGCAGCGTGACGGAGCAGGAGTGGGCGGACGGACTGCGCGAAAAGCTGACCGAGTGCGTCAAGCTGCATTTGCGCAGCGACGTGCCGCTGGGTGCGTGGCTCAGCGCGGGGATCGATTCGAGCTCGGTTACCGCGCTGATGTCGCGCCTGGTGCCGCCGCCGGTGCAGACCTTCACCCTGCGCTTCGAGGATCCGGCGTTCGACGAATTGCGCGATCAGAAAGGGCTGGACGACTATCCGGAATACGGTCTTGCCGGACACCGGATTTTTTGCCGGCACGTCGACATGCAGCGGCTGCCGAAGGCGATCTGGCACGCCGAGGACACGCTGCTGGGTGGCGTCGAGATCGGCCGGCTGATGGTCGCGCAGGCGACGGCGGCGCACGTCAAGGTCGTGCTGACCGGCGAAGGCTCCGACGAGATTCTCGGCGGCTATCCCTGGTATCCGACCATGCGTGTGCTCGATCCGCTGTTTGTGCTGCCGCAGGCGGCGCGCCGGGCGATCGCGGGCATTCCTGCGATCTACCGGCGATGGCCGGGCGCGGCGGCGACGATCGAGGGTCCGCGCGAGATGAACTTCGAGCGTTTTTCGCGCAGCATCACCCACTTGCGCGGACGTGCCGGCGGCAGCGAGGTCCTGGCGCCCGAGATCGCCGCCGAGGTCGAACGCCAGCGCGACGGTGCAGATGCCGCACCGCCGCCGGCGGGCTTCGAAACCTGGCACCCGTTTGCCCGCATGCAATATTTCGACCTCAAGCACCGCATGGGCGACGGCGTCGTGCTCGGCCTGGATCGCGCATCGATGGCGTATTCGGTCGAGGCCCGCGTCCCGTTCCTCGATCACGAGCTGGTCGAATTCTGCGCGCGCATCCCGCCGCCGGTGAAAATGAAGTGGCTGCGCGAAAAGCATGTTCTGCGGCGTGCGATGGAGGGCGTGCTGCCGCCGGACATCGTCGATCGCAAAAAGCGCGGCCTGCAGGTTCCGATGGACACATGGCTGCGCGGTCCGCTCCCGGAGTTCGCCGCCGAACGGATGTCGCCGTCGGCGCTGCGCCAGACCGGCTATTTCGCGCCAGACAGGGTGGAGGCGCTGCTGCAGCGGCATCGTGCCGGGAGCGAGAACCTCGGCCAGATCCTGTCGGTCGTGCTTTGCGTGCAGATCTGGGACGACCTCTTCCGCCACAGCCCGTCCGGGCGGCAGGTGCCGCCATGAGATTTCGCATCCGCGATTTGCCGGCGATGCTGGCCACGCCGGCCGGCCGCATGCATGTGCGACAAGGCATCGCCTACCGGAGCTGGCCGCTGCTGTCGCGGCTGGCGCGCCTGTACCGGCGCTCGCTGGTGCGGAAGACCCGCGTGATCGCCGTCACAGGGTCATTCGGCAAGTCGACGACGACACGTGCCATCGCCGCCGCGCTCGGTGTTCCCGAGCACGGCTCGATGCTGTCCAACGCCTGGTCATGGATCGTTCTCGCGCTGCTGCGCATCCGGCCTGGACAGAGGCATGCGGTCATCGAGGTAGGAATTTCCAAGCCCGGGCAGATGAAAGCGTACGCGCGCACCGTCGGCCCGGACATCGCAGTGGTCACCGCCATCGGGAGCGAGCACCATCGCAGCCTCGGCACGCTCGAGGTGACCCGCGCCGAAAAGTCCTGGATGCTGCAGGTGTTGCCGGCGTCGGGCACCGGGGTCCTGAACGGCGACGATCCGAACGTGATGTGGATGAAGCAGAAGACGCGCGCACGCGTGGTCACCTTCGGCTTCGGGGCAGACTGCGACGTGCGGGCCGGCGAGATCAGGCTCGACTGGCCGCGCGGAATGCACTTTCACCTGACGGCATTCGGCGAGGAGCGCGACGTCGCCGTGCGATTGCTGGGCCGCCACATGGTCTACCCGATCCTTGCCGCGATCGCGGTCTCGCAGCTCGAAGGCTACGCGCTGGATCCCACGCTGGCGCGATTGCGCGAGCTCGCGCCGACGACGGGGCGAATGGACCCGGTGCTGATGCGAAATGGCGTCACGGTGTTGCGCGACGATTTCAAATCGACGCTGGAAACGGTGCACACCGCGCTCGACGTGCTGGCCCAGGTTCCGGCGTCACGCCGCGTCGTGCTGCTCGGGTCGGTGTCCGAGCCGCCCGGCCCCCAGCGGCCGATCTATCAGGCGCTGGGCGAGCGCGTCGCCGGGATGGCCTCGCATCTGATCGTGTTCAACAACGAATTCGAGCCTTACTGGTCCGGTGCGCACCGGGGCGGCATGCCCAGGTCGGCGGTCACCAACGCCGGCCGCAGCGCCCGCGATGCGGCCGAAGCGCTGAGCCAGCTGCTGCAGCCGGGCGACGTATTGCTGATCAAGGGCCGCGGCCCGGAGAAACTCGATCGCGTCAGATTGATCCTGGAAGGGCGGCGGGTTGGATGCGACATCCGTTATTGCAGCCTGCGAACGCAGGAGTGCGAGCAATGCCCGATGCTGGAGCGCGGCTGGGAAGGACATCGCGTCATCATGTAGACGGCTCCGATCGAGGCGGATCGGCTGCCGCCGCGACCGCGAGAAACGGGCCTACGACAAAGGCTTGAGGTCGCCCAGCAGCGTCGGCAGGAGCTCCGACACCGTCGGGTGGATGTGCATCGCGCGCTGCAATACCGTGTACGGCGCACCGGCGGCCATCACGTCGAGGACGCAGTGCACGGCCTCGTCGCCTTCGATACCCAGTACCGCGGCGCCGAGAATTTTCTTCGTCCCGGCGTCGACCAGTACCTGCATGAACCCCTCGGTTTCGCTGCGCTCGCGCGCCCGGCCCACCCTCGTCATCATCCGCCTGGCGCTAAGCGCCGGCCGGCCCGAGGCGCGCACTTCGCGCTCGGTCATGCCGACGCGTCCGAGCGGCGGGTCGATGAACAGCGCGTAGGTCGGGATGCGATCGCTGACGCGGCGCTGCTCGCCGTCGAGCAGGTTCGCGGCGACGATCTCGTAGTCGTTGTACGAAGTGTGGGTGAACGCGCCGCGTCCGTTGACGTCGCCGATCGCCCAGATGCCGCGCACACTGGTTTGCAGGCCTTCGTCGACCTGGGTGTAGCCGCGCGAGTCGGTCCGCACGCCGGCCAGCTCGAGACCCAGGTCGTCGGTGTTCGGCTCGCGGCCGATCGCCAGCAGCAGGTGCGATCCGTCGATCACGCGGGGCTCGTCGCTGCAGCTCATGCGTACCGACACGCCGTTGCCTTTGCGCGCGGCACCCAGGCACATCGCGTTCAGGCGAAACGCGATGCCCTCCGCTTCGAGTATCGCCTGGATCGCAGCGGAGACGTCCTCGTCCTCGCGCCCGATCAGCCGCGGGCCCATCTCGACGACGGTCACGGCGCTGCCGAAGCGGCGGTACATTTGCGCGAATTCGAGCCCGATATAGCTGCCGCCGACGATCAACAGGTGCTCGGGCACAAAGTCGACGCCCATCATGCCGGTGTTGGTGAAAAAAGGTACGTCGGCGAGGCCGTCGATGCCACGCAGCGCGGCGCGAGCGCCGACATTGATGAAAATCTGCGGCGCTTCGAGCAGGCGCTCGTTGACGCGCACGCTGTGCGGACCTTCGAAGCGCGCGTGGCCTTCGATCAGCGTGACATTCGGGGCGCCGCGGATCCATTTGGTGACGTTGGCGTTCGATTGCGCGACGACCGTGTCCTTGCGCGCCTTGACCCGCGCCATATCGACTCGAACCGGGCTGTCGAGCACGACGCCGAACTCGGCGGCCCGGCGCGCGACATGCGCGGCGCGCGCGCTTGCGATCAGCGTCTTGGTCGGGATGCAGCCGGTGTTGACGCAGGTCCCACCGATCAGCTTGCGCTCGATGATCGCTGTTTTCCGGCCGGCGCTGCCCAGCCGGACGGCCAGCGGCGGCCCGGCCTGGCCGGTGCCGATGATGATCGCATCGTAGCTTTCGGCCATGAGCCTCCCCCGGCGACGAAAAGCGAGTGTAACGCCGAGCCGGCGGCGCGCGCCGCGCTTCCCATCGCTCGCCGGCGTACTCAGCGCACGAACGCGGCCAGGACGCGATTGGCAACCTGCCGCTGCAGCGCCGTCGGGAGGTCGAATGACGGTTCGGCTGCGCTCGCGAGACTCGCGGCAACCGCGAGAGGTTCGCCGGCGGCAAGGCCGCGGAGCAGGGCGGCCATGCCGGGCTCGAGCCGCTCGACGTCGATGCCGCGCTTGCCGCGGGCGACCAGCAGCGAGTCGCCGCCTTCATCCAGATCGACCTCGGCCGGACCTTGGTAGTCCGCCTGGTTGACCCGCCAGATGTGCAGGATCGGGTAACGGGAATCGACGAGCTGCGCCGACGGATGCAGGACAAAGCGCAAGCCGGCATGCGCGTCTTCGGGCAAGGCGGCCAGCGCCGCGAGATCGAACGGCGGCGCATCCGCCGCGATGGCCGCCTGGTCGATCGCCCATTCGAGTCGTGCGACGTCGGGCAGGTAGGCGAGCGATCGCGCCGGCGGGTAATCGGCCAGGTAGCGGGGGAGCTCTCCGCCGTAGCGGTTGATGTCGCCTCGAATCGACGGATGCGCGCGCACGAACCCGTCGACGGCCGCGTTGAAGAACGCGGCGCCGACCAGTCGCCTGACCGCCGGAAACGTGGCGGCCAGCGCCTTGCGGTAATTGCCGAACACGTTGTTGCGATAAATGTCGATGCGCGCTGGAACGCCCATCTTGCCGCCGACGACGCCGAGCGCGGCTAGCGCGGCCAGCGCGGCCGCGTCGCCGGATATCGTCGCGGCGGCCATGCCGCGCTGGATTTCAATGAGCGATGGCATCGCGATGCTCGTCGAGGATCGCCTGTGCGTGCGCCGCTTCGTCCAGCAGCACGTCGAGCGCCGGAATGTCGGTGTCCCACTCCACCAGTGTCGGCTTCGGCCCGAAACGCTCGATCGCGGCGCGGTAGAGCGCCCAGACCGGCGGCGCGACGCGCGTTCCATGCGTGTCGATCAGGCATGGTCCGCTGGCGTCGTACCCGGCGAGGTGGATCTCGGCGACGGCCCCGGCCGGAATGGCCGCCAGATACGCCTGCGGGTCGAAGCCGTGATTCACGGCGTTCACGTAGACGTTGTTGATGTCGAGCAGCAGCCTGCAGCCGCTTCTGCTCGCGACGGCTGCGACGAAATCCCACTCGGCGATGGCGTCGTCGGCGAAGCGCAGATATGCGCAGACGTTTTCCACCAGCAGCGGACGGCGCAGCGCCGATTGGACCGCATCGACCCGTTCGCACACCAGCGCCAGCGCCTCGTTTGTCAGCGGCAGCGGCAAGAGATCGTTCAGGTGACGGCCGTCGACATGGCTCCAGCACAGATGCTCGGAGACCGCCGACGGCTCGATGCGGTCGGCGAGTCGCCTCAGGCGCGCAAGGTGCTCGATGTCCAGCGGGTCGGCCGAGCCCAGCGACAGGCCGACGCCGTGCAGCGACACCGGGTAGTCGACGCGGATCGCCTCGAGCGCGGCGACCGCCGGGCCGCCGTCGACAAAATAGTTTTCGCTGTGCGCCTCGACCCATCCGATCGCGGGCCGCGAGCCGCGAACCTCGGCGACGTGCGGCGCACGCAAGCCGATGCCGGCGGCGGCGGGAAGTTCGCCCACGGGTGCCATGTCGGACGGGGTCGAATGCGCGCCGCGGGTTGGGCGCACCGCGCGGGATCGCCGATGCCGGCGATCAGGACTTCGGCGCGGTCGTCTTGCCGCCGATCTTTTCGCACGTCCCTCGGGCGACGTACTTCCACGACATCGGATCGTTGTCGACGCTGCTTTGACCGGCACAGGCGTGCTTGCCGGCGGCGCAGTCGTTCTGCCCGGCCTTGGCGACCCCGTAGCACTTGTCCTTGCCCCTCTGCTCGGGAACCGCCTGCGCCGACACCGAGGTCGCGAAACCGAGCACCAACAGGCTTGCGATCGCGGCGTGTATCGTCGATTGCTGTTTCATTGCCATCTCCTATGCGATAACCGGGACCCGGCGGATGACGGCCGTCGGCTGGTCCACAGGCATGTGGTCGCACCGATACCGACTACCTTACACGATTGCCCGCGCCGGTATTCCCGCTGCCGCGCTGGCCCCGAGCGCCGGAAGGATTCCGCGGCGCCTGCGGCACCCGCGCCGACGGTCGCGCCGAATTGCCGTTACCATAAGGGTCTTCCCGGCCACACCGCCATCATGCGTTTTACCGTCGCTACATACAATATCCACAAGGGTTTTTCCCACCTGACACGCCGGGTCGTCATCCACGAGTTGCGCGACAAGCTCCATGGCCTGGATGCCGATGTGATGTTCCTGCAGGAAGTGCAAGGCGTGCATCGCCGGCACGCGGGCCGTTACCGCGACTGGCCGCTGAAGCCGCAGCATGAATTCATCGCCGACAAGGTCTGGCGCGAAGTCGCCTACGGGCGCAACGCGATCACGCGCCACGGCCATCACGGCAATGCGGTGCTTTCGCGCTTTCCGATCGTCGAGCAGGCCAATCAGGACATTTCGGCCCACGCCTTCGAGAGCCGCGGCATGCTGCATTGCGTGATGCAGGTGCAGCGCGGTCTGCCGCCGCTACATTGCATCAACGTCCACCTCGGCCTGTTCGAGCGCGGCCGGCTCTGGCAGATAGGGGCGCTGTGCGAGCGCATCCGCGAGTCGGTTCCAGCCGGCGCCGCGCTGATCATCGCCGGTGATTTCAACGACTGGCGGCGCAAGGCCGACCGGATGCTGCAGGAGGAGCTCGGGGTCGTCGAAGTGTTCGAGGCGGCGCGCGGGCGGCCGGCCCGCACGTTCCCGTCGGTGCTGCCAGTATTCCGGCTCGACCGCATTTACGCGCGCGGGCTCAAGGTCATCGCCGCCGACGTGCACTACGCCTATCCGCTGGCGCGGCTATCCGACCACGCGGCACTCGCCGCAACGTTCGAGCTTTCCCGTTCCAGCGCCGCGTCGCGCTGACCGCCGGCCCGCGGCGCGATGAATCGCTTCCTGCCGGGCAATCGCATCATCCTGCTGAGCAACGGCGACCAGTACTTTCCGGCCCTGATACGCGCGATCGACGCGGCGCGCGAGACCGTATGGTTCGAGACCTATATCTTCGCCGACGACGCAACCGGGCGGCTGGTCGCCGGCGCGCTGATCCGCGCCGCGAAACGCGGCGTGCACGTGCGCGCGCTGGTCGACGGCTGGGGCGCCAAGTTCTACCTGACCGTCGCGCTCGAGCGCGAGATGCGCGACGGCGGCGTCGACTTCCAGAAGTACCGCCCCGAGGTCGCGCCCTGGCAATTTCGCACCCATCGCCTGCGGCGCCTGCACCGGAAGCTGTGCGTCGTCGATGGGGAGATCGCCTTCGTCGGCGGCATCAACGTTATCGACGACGACAACACGCCGCGGCAAACCCCGCCCCGGGTCGACTTCGCGGTTTCGGTCGAGGGTCCGCTGCTGCCTGAGATCGAGCAGACGATGCAGCGCGTGTGGGGCATCGTGCAGCTGGTGCGAACGGGAACGTCGGAGCTGCCGCTGTTGTTTCCCGAGCCCCGCCACGTCCCGCGCATCGGCACGCAGACGGCCCGATTCGTCATTCGCGACAATCTCCGACACCGCCGGGACATCGAGCGCGCGTACCTCGCCGCGATCCGGACGGCGAAGCGCGAGATCATCATCGCCAACTCGTACTTCTTTCCGGGGATTCGCATCCGGCGAGCACTGGTCTCGGCCGCCCAGCGGGGCGTCGCCGTGACGCTGCTGCTTCCGGGACGGGTCGAGTACCTGCTGCTGCATCTGGCCACCCGCGCGATGTACGGGCAGCTGCTGCAGGCCGGCATATCGATCGAGGAATACCATCGCAGCATGCTGCACGCCAAGGTCGCCGTCGTCGACGACATCTGGGCGACCGTCGGCTCGTCGAACATCGATCCGTACAGCCTGCTGATGGCGCGCGAGGCCAACGTGATCGTCCGCGACCGCGCCTTCAATGCCAACCTGAAAGGACAGCTGCGCGAGCTGATCGCCGCCGGAGCGCGCCGCGTCGCCCCCGGCGACTGGCAGAGCCGGTCGAGGCCCTTCAAGGCGGCGATCTGGATCGCTTACGGCATCGTGCGGATGGCGATGGGACTGGTCGGCTACGGAGGCAACGACTGGTTCACCGAGAGCGCCAAGGATTGACGGCCTGCGTTGCCGGGCGCGAGCGCTGACGGCGGTTGCAGTAATATGGCGGCGGCGCGAGCCGATTCGCGGTTTCGTCGGCAGCCCCGGCGAAAGCCCCGCGGCGCCTGAGGCGCCAATGCACTGACCATCCCGATGCGACGCAGCTCTTCCCTTCCCCTGCCCTCGACCGAGCGATCGCCGCGGCGCGCCCGCGGCGACTGGCACACGGTCGGCACGCTGCTGCCTTATCTGCTGGCGTACAAGGGTCGTGTGCTGCTCGCGCTCGGCTGCCTGGTCGCGGCCAAGCTCGCCAACGTCGGCGTTCCGCTGGTGATGAAGGAGATCGTCGATCGGCTGACCGCGGTTACCGGTGCCCAGGCGCTGGTCCTGCCGCTGGGACTGCTCGCTGCGTACGGCGCGCTGCGGCTTTCGACGACGGCATTCACCGAGCTGCGCGAGTATCTGTTCGCCAAGGTCACGCAGCGGGCGGTGCGCACGATCGCGCTGAAGACCTTCCGCCATCTGCACGCGCTGTCGCTGCGCTTCCACCTCGCGCGGCAGACCGGCGGGCTCACCCGCGACGTCGAGCGGGGGACGCGCGGCATATCGACTTTGATCGGGTACACGCTTTTCTCGATCCTGCCCACGCTGATCGAGATCGCGCTGGTCTCGGCGATCCTGATCGTGCGCTACGACATCTGGTTCATCGGCATCACAATGGCCGCGCTGGTCCTTTACATCATCTACACGGTGACGATCACCGAATGGCGCACCGGATTCCGGCGGCAGATGAACGAGCTCGATTCCAAGGCCAACACCCGCGCGATCGACAGCCTGCTGAACTACGAGACGGTCAAGTATTTCAACAACGAGGAATTCGAGGCGCGGCGCTACGACGAAAGCCTGCAGCGCTGGGAGGAAGCGGCCGTCAGAAGCCAGACATCGCTGTCGCTGCTCAACATCGGGCAGAGCGCGATCATCGCCGTCGCAGTGACGCTGATCATGTGGCGCGCGACGCTGGGCGTGGTCCAGCACACGATGACCATCGGCGACCTGGTCCTGGTCAACGCTTTCATGATCCAGCTCTACATCCCGCTGAACTTTCTCGGCGTCATCTACCGCGAGATCAAGCAGGCGCTGGCCGACATGGAGCGCATGTTCCATCTGATCGAGGTCAACGCCGAAATCAGCGACGCGCCCGGAGCTCCGCCGCTGGCCGTCGGGGGCGGCGAGGTCCGCTTCGACCACGTCGACTTCTTCTACGAGCCGAACCGGCAGATCCTGTTCGACGTGTCGTTCGTGATTCCGGCCGGCCGCACGATCGCCGTCGTCGGGCCGAGCGGCTCGGGCAAGTCGACGCTGGCGCGGCTTTTGTACCGGTTCTACGACGTCGGCGGTGGCCGGATCACCATCGACGGGCAGGACCTGCGCGCGGTGCAGCAGACCAGCGTGCGCGCGGCGATCGGCATCGTGCCGCAGGACACGGTGCTGTTCAACGATTCGATCGAGTACAACATCGCGTACGGCAATCCGGGCGCGACGCACGAGCAGATCGTCATCGCGGCCAGGCTCGCGCAGATCCACGATTTCGTCTCGACCCTGCCCGAAGGCTATCGCACGCCCGTCGGCGAGCGCGGTCTCAAGCTTTCGGGCGGCGAAAAGCAGCGCGTGGCCATCGCGCGCGCGATCCTCAAGGATCCGCGCATCCTGATCTTCGACGAAGCGACCTCGGCGCTGGATTCGAAGTCGGAAAAACTGATCCAGGCGGAGCTCGAAGAGATCTCGGCCGGATGCACGACCCTGACCGTCGCGCACCGCTTGTCGACCATCGTCGGCGCCGATCAGATCCTGGTCCTCGAGCATGGGCGCATCACCGAGCGTGGCACGCACGTCGAATTGCTCGCCGCCGGTGGCTCGTATGCCCGCATGTGGATGCTCCAGCAGCAGCATCGCGACGACGCCGGGGAGGTGACCGCTGATCCCCGCGGTCCGTCGGCCCAAGTCATCGCCTGAGCGGTTGAGGGCGTTAAGCCGTTGGCATAAGCGCTATGGTGTGCTATAAACTTGCGTTCCTGCTGAGAACTATCTTAATGAAATCACGCTTACTTATTGTTTTTATTGGCTTATTCCTGACTGCTACAGGTGCCGTCGCCTCCGACGACCTGAAGCCGATCGGATCGACGCTGCTGATCGACGCAAGCAAGCTCAAGCTCGCCTCGGCCAACGCGCTGGTTTTCGACGCCCAGACCGGGCAGCCGATCTACGCCAAGGGCGCCGATGCGGTGACGGCGATCGCCTCGGTCACCAAGCTGATGACCGCGATGGTTGTGCTCGACGCCCAGCAGCCGATGGATGACGAGCTCACGATCGACATCGGCGACCTGGACCTGCTGAAGGCCAGCAGCTCGAGGCTGCGGCTCGGCAGCACGATGACGCGGCGGGAAATGCTGCAGCTCGCGCTGATGTCGTCGGAAAATCGCGCGGCGTCCTGCCTGGCGCGCAACTATCCCGGCGGAACGCAGGCTTTTGTCGAGGCGATGAACCGGAAAGCGGCGAGCCTGGGCATGCTGCAAACCCATTTCAATGACGCGACGGGACTGTCGAGCGAAAACGTCGCGACCGCGCGGGACCTGGCGCGCATGGTGCAGGCGGCTGCGACCTATCCGCTGATCCGCGAGTTCACGACCACGGCGAGCCACTCGGTCGAGATCCAGCCGAGCGGGCGCGTGCTGGGCTTCAACAACACCAATTCGCTGGTGCGCGGCGGGCAGTGGGACATCACGCTCAGCAAGACCGGGTTCATTCGCGAGGCCGGCAAATGCCTGGTGATGCTGGCCAATATCGTGAACCGGCCGGTCGTCATCGTGCTGCTCGACTCGTACGGCAAGCTGTCGCGTATCGCCGATGCGCAGCGGGTCAAGTACTGGCTGGAAACCGGCGAATCGCTGGCGCTGCCGGTCGCTACGCACGCATCAGCAAAGGCCAAGCGCGCGACCCATCGCGTTCGTGGCAGCTTCGCCGCCGTATCGACGTTGGACAAGGCCAAGGCGCGACACCTGTAGCCGAGCCGAGCTTCCCTGGACGGCCGCGGCAGCGGCCGTTTTCGTTAGTGAGCGCCGCGACGGCGGCGCTCTTCCATGGATCGACAGCCTCGGGCAGCTTCAGACGCAACGCCGCTGCGCGGACTCCATCCCTACTGGCGTGCGCGCCGCGCCGTGGCGTCGCGCTGCTGGGCCAGCAATTCCCCGGCGTGCGCCCGCGTCTTGGCCGTGATCTCGTGGCCGCCCAGCATGCGCGCGAGCTCCTCGACCCGCGCGCCCGCGGAGAGCCGCGCCAGTTCGGAGGCGACCGCGTCGCCTTTGCCGATCTTGGTGACGCGGTAGTGCTCGTCCGCGCACGCGGCTACCTGCGGCAGATGGGTGACGCAGAGCACCTGCCGCCTCAGCCCAAGCTCGTGCAGCATCCGGCCGACGGTCACGGCGACGGCGCCGCCGATGCCGACGTCGACCTCGTCGAAGATCAGCGTCGGAACGCGCCCGACTTCGGCCAGCACCACTTGGATCGCCAGCGCGAGCCGCGACAGCTCGCCGCCCGAGGCGACCCGCGCCAGGGGGCCGAGCGCTTGCTTAGGGTGGGTGGCGACACAGAACTCGACGGTTTCGGCGCCGAAGCTCGCCGGCTCGGCTAGCGTGGTCAGTGTGATCTCGCAGCGGCCGCCGGCCATCGCCAGCTCCTTCATCATCGCAGTGACTTTTTTTCCCAGCGACAGCGCCGCGGTCTTGCGCTTCGCCGAGAGCTCGCGCGCCAGCGCATCGAACGATTGCCGCGCCTGGGCTGCCGCGCGATCCAGTGCGCCTGTGTCGGAGTCGGCGACGAGCTCGGCGAGACGGCGCGCGGTCTCGTCGGCCAGCGCCGGCAGCGCCTCAGGACGCACGCGATGCTTGCGCGCGAGGTCGTGGAACGCCGCGAGCCGGGCTTCGACGCGCGAGAGCTCGCCTGGATCGAGGTCGAGGCGCTCCCGGTACGCGCGTAGGCTTCGGGCCGCCTCCTCGATACGAATCTTGGCCTCGTCGGCCAGTTGAACGATGTCGGCAAGCGCCGGGTCGTGTTGCGCGGCGTGCCGCAAACGGTGAGCGAGGGCGGCGAGCCGCGCACCGAGAGCGGCGTCGCTTTCGGTCAATTCGGTCTCCGCCGCCGTCGCGGCTTCGAGCAAGGTCGCCGCATGCGCGAGCCGCGATTGCGCCCGCGATAGCGACTGCCACTCGTCGGCCGTCGCGCCGAGGGCGGCGAGCTCCGCATTGCGCGCGGCCAGCGTGTCGCGCTCGGCCTGACGCGCCGAGGCTTCCCGTCCGCCGCGGTCGCGGCGCTCGATCGCTTCGCGCCAGGCGCGCCACGCAGCGGCGACTTCGCGCGCCAGCGGCTCGACGCCGCCGAAGGAATCCAGCAATTGGCGTTGCGCCTCGGGCCGGCCCAGTGATTGATGCGCGTGCTGGCCGTGCAGGTCGATCAGGCGCTCGCCGATGTCGGCGAGCTGTGCAAGCGTCGCTGGTCGCCCGTTGACGTAGGCCCGGCTTCGTCCCTGCGCATCGAGCACGCGCCGAAGCAGCAGCGGTCCTTCGTCGGCGAGGTCTTGCGCGGCAAGCCACGCGCGCAGTTCCGGCGCCTCGTCGTCGAATTCGGCGGCGATTTCGGCGCGGTCGGCGCTCGCGCGCAACTGGCGCGTCTCGAAGCGGTCGCCGAGCAGCAGCGACAAGGCATCGAGCAGGATCGATTTACCGGCCCCGGTTTCGCCGGTCAGCACGGTGAAGCCGGGCCGGAACTCGACCTCCAGGGCCTCGACGACGGCGAAATTGCGAATGGAAAGCAGGCGAAGCATCGATTCGATTGTCCAGCGCGAAACGCGCGCCCCCCCGATTATCGCCGGAACGCGCGTCGCCGCGTTCCGACCGATGCCCTAGGCGCCTGGGTAACCGGGGCAACCGGAGCAACGCGCGTTTCGCCTAGGGACGAAGCCGCTCGGGCGTCTCGCTCCAGTGCAGCTTCTGGCGAAGCATCGCGAAATGATCGTGATCCTGCGGATGCAGCAGCCGCAGCCGATGTGCGGCGCGCAGCACGACGACGGAATCGCCCTCGACCAGCGCGAAATGCGACTGGCCGTCGCAATGCAGGCTCGCATCCTTGCCGCGCAGCAGCGTTATCTCGATCACCGCGGAGTCGCGGACCGCGATCGGGCGGTTGGTGAGCGCGTGCGGCGCGACCGGTACCAGCAGCAGCGCCGCCACGACCGGATCGACGATCGGGCCCTGCGCCGAGAGCGCGTACGCGGTCGAGCCGGTGGGCGTGGCGACGATCAGCCCGTCGGCCCGCATCGCATAGACGAAATTGCCGTCGACCGTCACCGCCAGGTCGATCATTCCGCCCATCGCGCCGCGGCCGACCACGACATCGTTCAGCGCCAGCGTGCGCTCGCTGCCGCCCGCGGCGCGCGTCAGCGTCGCGTCGAGCAGCGTGCGCGTTTCCTCGACATAGCGCCCGTCGAGCATCGCGGACAGCGCGCTTTCCATGTCGGTCAGCGCGATGTCGGTCAGGAATCCGAGGCGGCCCTGGTTGATGCCGATCAGCGGGACGTCGAACGGCGCGAGCCGGCGGGCGATCGACAGCATCGTGCCGTCGCCGCCGACGGCGATCGCGAGCTGGGCGTTGCGGCCGAGCTCTTCCGCCGGCGCGGTGCGATAACCGGGCAGCGGCGTGCATTGCGCCGTCTCGGCATCGAGGATGACATCATGGCCGCGCGCCGCCAGGAACGCCGCGAGGCGCTGCAGCGGCTCGGCGATGCCCGCACTCGCATAGCGGCCGATCAGCGCGACTGTTGCGAAGCGTTGCGACGGACCCCCCATGGCAGCGATTAAAGCACATGCGCGCGGGCGGGCCAAACGCGCGCGCCGGTCTCGGCGTCGCTTTGACTGCAGGGGCGGCGGTACAATAGCCCGATCGTGGATCCTCGCTCGCAACACCTGTTGAAGACGCTGATCGAGCGCTATATCACTGACGGTCAGCCGGTGGGATCGCGCGCGCTGTCGCGGCAGTCGGGCCTGGAGCTGTCGCCGGCAACGATACGCAACGTGATGGCCGACCTCGAGGAGATGGGCTTCATCGCCAGCCCTCACACATCGGCGGGCAGGATTCCGACGCCCAAGGGATACCGTTTTTTCGTCGATACCCTGATGGTCGTGAAGCCGATGGAGCAGATCGAGATTCGCCGGCTCGAAGAAGAGCTGCATGCCGATCATCCGCAGCAGATCGTCAATGCCGCGGCCGTCATGCTGTCGCAGCTGACGCAGTTCGCCGGCGTCGTGATGACGCCGAAGCGGCGCGAAGCGACGTTCCGGCACCTCGAATTCCTGCGGCTGTCCGAGCGCCGCGTCCTGTTGATCATCGTGACCGCCGAAAACGACGTGCAGAACCGGATCCTGCACACCGATCGGCCCTACACGCAGGCACAGCTGATCGAGGCGACCAATTTCTTCAACCACAACTTCGCCGGCACCCCGCTCGGAGCGATACGCGGCCGGCTGGCCGACGAGTTGCGCGCGCTAGGCGACGACATCGCGGGGCTGATGCGGGCAGCGGTCGACGTCGGCGAGGGCGCACTGAGCCGCGACGAATCGCTGGTCGTCAGCGGCGAGCGTAACCTGCTGAACGCCGGCGACTTCTCGTCGAACATGCAGCGCCTGCGCCTGCTGTTCGACTTGTTCGAGCAGAAGACCTCGCTCTTGCACCTGCTCGACGCGTCGCAGCAGGCCGAGGGCGTGCAGATCTACATCGGCGGCGAGTCGGGACTGCTGCCGCTCGACGAATGCAGCGTCGTGACGGCGCCGTACGAGGCCGGCGGCGAAGTCATCGGGACGCTGGGCGTCATCGGGCCGACCCGGATGGCGTACGAGCGCGTCGTTCCGATCGTCGACGTCACGGCCAAGCTGCTGTCGAGCGCGCTGTCGCAGCAGATTGCCGACGATTGACCGCGGCCGTCCGGCGCGGCGCCGCGTGAACCCGATCGAACGTCCGCGCCATCACGCGTTCACGCCGCACGTTGCGGCGCGCCGGCGCTAGCGCGGGCGGTACACGACCGATGGCCTTCCTGCCCGAACCGTCATTCGCCCACGACCGGGCGCGCCGCATCGGCGTGCTGCTGGTCAACCTGGGCACACCCGATGCGCCGACGACCGCCGCGGTGCGCACCTACCTTACCGAGTTCCTGTCCGATCCCCGCGTGATCGAGATCCCGCGCGCGGCGTGGCTGCCGATATTGCATGGCGTGATCCTGCGCGTGCGGCCGGCGCAGTCGGCGCGAAAGTACGCGACGATCTGGGGAAAGGACGGTTCGCCCCTGCTCGTGCACAGCCTCCGGCAGAAGACGCTGCTGCAGGGGTATCTCGGGCAGCGGATGAAGGAGCTCGGCCTGCCGTCAGACCATGCGCAGATAGAGCTCGGCATGCGCTACGGCCGCCCGGCGATAGCCGACGCGATGGCCAGGCTCAAGGCCGGCGGCTGCGATCGCGTATTGGTGCTGCCGCTTTATCCGCAGTACGCGGCGAGCACCACCGCGTCCGCCCTCGATGCGGTCTTCGCGACGGCGTCGCGGATGCGCGCCGTCCCGGCGGTACGCGTGGTCGCGCCTTACCACGATGACCCCGGCTACATCAGAGCGGTTGTCCAGAGCATCAACGATTACTGGGTGAAAAACGGCAGGCCGAACAAGCTGTTGCTGTCGTTCCACGGCGTGCCCCGCCGAAGTCTCGACATGGGCGACCCCTACCATTGCCATTGCCACAAGACCGCCCGCCTGGTCGCCCACGAGCTCGGCCTGACCAGCGAGCAGTACGCGATCTCCTTCCAGTCGCGCTTCGGACGCGCCCGCTGGCTGGAGCCGTACACGCTGCCGAGCTTGCTCGCGCTGGCGAATGACGGGATGCGGCGGGTCGATATCGCCTGTCCCGGGTTCGTCAGCGACTGCCTCGAAACGCTCGAGGAGCTGGGCCACGGCGGCCAAGCCGCCTTTCTCGGCGCCGGCGGCAAGGAGCTGCACTGCATTCCCTGCCTGAACGAGCGTCCCGGCTGGATTGCTGCGCTGGCCGACCTGGCGATGCGGAATCTCCAGGGCTGGCTCGACCTGCCGCCAGACGCCGCGGCGCGCGAGATGAGCCAGGCACGAGCGAAGGCCCTGGGCGCTGACCGGTAGGACGTTTCGCTCCCGGAAACCGATCGCGGTCGTCCCGCGTCGACGATTAACGCTGCGATTGGCGGCTTTTCTGACCAATTACGGTTGAAGCGCATCCAAACACCCCCATATCCTCGGTGTTCGCAGAGGAGCCATGATGGGCGAAAATCCCGACAATAACAGTCAAGTTTCCGGTGAAGTCGAGGCCGGGGTTCCGATCCCGACCGGCGCGCCCGCCAACGGGCCGGCCCGGCCGGGCGATCCCGCCCCGGACCTGGCGACGCTGCTGAAGCAGGCCGAGGACGAAGCCTCGCGCCTGAAGGATGCGTGGCTCCGGGCGATGGCGGAAACCGACAACGTGCGCAAGCTCGCCCAGAACGACGTGACCAAGGCGCACAAGTACGCGATCGAGCGCTTCGCCCAGGAGCTGCTGGCGGTCAAGGACGCGCTCGAGCAGACGCTGGCCGCGCCGGCGGCGTCGATCGAAGCGCTCAAGGACGGCGTTCTGTTGACGCTGAAGAACTTGAACGCCGCGTTCGACAAGGCGCAGATCGCCGCGGTCGATCCGCTGCACGAGAAGTACGATCCGCACCGCCACCAGGCGATGACGATGATCGAGTCCGACCAGCCGGCGGGCACCGTCGCGCAGGTCTTCCAGAAGGGGTACATGCTCGGCGATCGCGTCCTGCGGCCGGCGCTGGTCGCCGTGGCCAAGCCGAAGGAACGTGGCGAGACCGGATAATGCGCGCTTTGCCTTGAACCCGACCGAAAAAACCCCACGTAGCGGCTAAGACTAGCATCCAGCAAAAGGAAGGAATCAGCATGGCCAAGATCATCGGCATCGACCTCGGAACGACCAACAGCTGCGTCGCGATCATGGAAGGCACTACGCCGAAAGTGATCGAGAATTCCGAAGGCGCGCGGACGACGCCTTCGATCGTCGCGTATCAGGACGACGGCGAGATCCTCGTCGGCGCGCCGGCGAAGCGGCAGGCAGTGACCAACGCGAAGAACACGATCTTCGCGGTCAAGCGGCTGATCGGTCGCAAATTCGGCGAAAAGGAAGTCCAGAAGGACATCGGCCTGATGCCTTACAAGATCGTCAAGGCGGACAACGGCGACGCCTGGGTCGAGGTGCGTGGCAAGAAGATCGCGCCGCAGCAGGTCTCGGCCGAGATCCTGCGCAAGATGAAAAAGACCGCCGAGGATTATCTGGGCGAAGAAGTGACCGAAGCCGTCATCACGGTTCCGGCCTATTTCAACGACTCGCAGCGCCAGGCGACCAAGGACGCGGGCAAGATCGCCGGTCTCGAGGTCAAGCGCATCATCAACGAGCCTACCGCCGCGGCGCTCGCCTTCGGCATGGACAAGAAGGAAGGCGACCGCAAGATCGCGGTCTACGACCTGGGCGGCGGCACGTTCGACATCTCGATCATCGAGATCGCGGTCGTCGACAAGGAGCACCAGTTCGAGGTGATGTCGACCAACGGCGACACCTTCCTCGGCGGCGAGGACTTCGACCAGCGCCTGATCGACTACATCGTCACCGAGTTCAAGAAGGACCAGGGCGTCGACCTGAAGAACGACGTGCTGGCGCTGCAGCGGCTGAAGGAAGCCGCCGAAAAGGCGAAGGTCGAGCTTTCCTCTTCGCAGCAGACCGAGATCAACCTGCCTTACATCACGGCCGACCAGTCGGGGCCGAAGCACCTGTCGATCAAGGTCACCCGTGCCAAGTTCGAGTCGCTGGTCGAGGACCTGATCGAGCGCACAATCGAGCCCTGCCGCATCGCGATCAAGGATGCGGGCGTCAAGCTGTCCGACATCAGTGACGTCATCCTGGTCGGCGGCCAGACGCGGATGCCGAAGGTGCAGGACAAGGTCAAGGAATTCTTCGGCAAGGAGCCGCGCAAGGACGTCAATCCCGACGAGGCGGTGGCGGTCGGCGCCGCGATCCAGGGCGGCGTGCTGAAGGGCGACGTCAAGGACGTGCTGCTGCTCGACGTGACGCCGCTGTCACTGGGCATCGAGACGCTCGGCGGCGTGATGACCAAGCTGATCCAGAAGAACACGACGATCCCGACCAAGGCGCAGCAGGTGTTCTCCACTGCCGACGACAACCAGAGCGCGGTGACGATCCATGTGCTGCAGGGCGAGCGCGACGTGGCGAGCGGCAACAAGAGCCTCGGCCAGTTCAACCTCGAAGGCATTCCGCCCTCACCGCGCGGGATGCCGCAGATCGAGGTCACGTTCGACATCGACGCCAACGGCATCCTGCACGTGAGCGCCAAGGACAAGGCGACCGGCAAGGAGAACAAGATCACGATCAAGGCGAGCTCGGGCCTGTCCGAAGCGGAGATCGAGCGCATGGTCAAGGACGCCGAATCGCACGCCGAGGAAGACCGGAAGCTGCTCGAGACCGTGCAGGCGCGCAACGGCCTGGACGCGATGGTGCACAGCGTAAGGAAGTCGCTGGGCGAATACGGCGACAAGGTTGGCGCGGACGACAAGGAAAAGATCGAAGCGGCCCTGAAGGACGCCGAGGAGCTGCTGAAGAATCAGCAGGCCGACAAGGACGCGCTGGAAGCGAAGAGCGAGACGCTGATGAAGGCGTCGCAGAAGCTGGGCGAAGCGATGTACGCGCAATCGCAGGCGGAAGCGCAGGCGGCAGGCGGCGCCGGCGGCCAGGGCGGCGACGGATCCGGGGCGAAGCAGCCCGAGGACGAGAAGGTCGTCGACGCGGAGTTTACGGAAGTCAAAGACAAGAAGTGATATTGCGTCACGCCTCCACCGGCGGTGCGTATGCATCTTACCGCGCTGGCGTGACGTAATATCTGGCCGGATTCGAGCGCTCGCCTTGCGGCGACGCTCAATCCGGCCGTTTGTCGTTATGAGGTAGTCGAATATTGATTGCAACGAGTGCGCAGATCGACGCTTGATCGATCTGCTTGGGAACGGGGCACTGGAGACGCATGGCTAAGCGGGATTACTACACGACGCTCGGCGTCAATCGGGACGCGACCGAAGACGACATCAAGAAGGCGTATCGGCGGCTTGCGATGAAGCACCATCCGGATCGCAATGCGGACAAGGGCTCCGAAGACAAATTCAAGGAAGCCAAAGAGGCGTACGAGATTCTTTCCGACGCCAGGAAACGCGCGGCGTACGACCAGTACGGTCACGCCGGCGTCGATCCTTCGGCCGGTTTCGGCGCGGCCGGGGCGCGCGGTGCGGGGCCTGAAGGATTCGGCGGCTTCGCCGATGCGTTCGGCGACATATTCGGTGAGATTTTCGGCGGTGGAGGCGGCCGCGGCCGTGGCAACGGCGTCTATCGCGGTGCCGACCTGCGCTACAACCTCGAGCTTTCGCTGGAGGAAGCTGCGCGCGGCACCGAGGCGAAAATCCGCATTCCGGCGCTCGAGAATTGCGCGACCTGCCACGGCTCGGGCGCCAAGCCGGGCACGCAGGCCAAGACCTGTCCGACCTGCAACGGTCAGGGCCAGGTTCGGGTGTCGCAGGGATTTTTCTCGATCCAGCAGACCTGCCCGCAGTGCCACGGCACCGGCAAGATCATTCCGGAGCCGTGCACGACCTGCGGCGGCGCCGGCCGGATCAAGAAGCAGAAGACGTTGTCGGTGAAGATTCCCGCCGGCGTCGATCAGGACGACCGCATCCGGCTGGGCGGCGAAGGCGAAGCCGGATTGAACGGCGGTCCGCCGGGCGACCTGTACGTCGTCGTCGGCCTGAAGCCGCATCCGGTGTTCCAGCGCGAGAGCAACGATCTGCATTGCGAAATGCCGATCAGCTTCGCGACCTCGGCGCTCGGCGGCGAAATCGAGATTCCGACCCTCGACGGCCATGCCAAGATCAAGGTTCCGCCGGAGACGCAGAGCGGACAGGTCTTCCGCCTGCGCGGCAAGGGGATCAAGGGCGTGCGCAGCCACGTGCACGGCGACCTCTTCTGCCATGTCGCGATCGAGACGCCGATCAACCTGACCACGCGCCAGAAGGAGATCCTGCGCGAATTCGAGGCCATCAACGCGGAAGACCCGGGCACGCACAACCCGCGCGCGAAGAACTGGTTCGACCGCGTCCGCGAGTTCTTCGGGCCCTGACGGGGTCGCTGCGCCGGATCCTGCCGTCGTGACCAGGGCAAAGGCCGGCGGCACCAACGAGCGGTACGACGTCGTCGTCATCGGCGCGGGCGCCGCCGGAATGATGTGCGCAGCCGTCGCCGGACGGCGCGGGCGGCGCGTCCTGCTGATCGAGCACTACGACAAGCTCGGCGAGAAGATCCGAATTTCCGGCGGCGGGCGATGCAATTTCACCAATCTGCACGCCGGGCCGGCGAATTACCTCTCGCAAAATCCCGATTTCTGCCGCTCGGCGCTGTCGCGCTATACGCCGCGCGACTTCATCGACCTGGTCGAACGCTACCGGATCGCGTGGCACGAAAAGACGCTCGGGCAGCTCTTTTGCGACCGGACCTCGCTCGACATCATCGCGCTGCTGAAAGCCGAATGCGATGGCGCCGGCGTGCAATGGCGCATGCCTTGCGCGGTGCAGGGCGTCACGCATGAAGGCGGCGTCTTCGCGGTCTCGACGGCGATGGGGCCGGTTCGCGGCGAAGCGCTGGTCATCGCGACCGGCGGCTTGACGGTGCCGAAGATAGGCGCGACGCCGTTCGGCTATCGGATCGCCGAGCAGTTCGGCATCGCCGTCGTGCCGCCGCGGCCGGCGCTGGTGCCGCTGGCGTTCGATCCGGCGGCGCTGGCGCGCTACGGTGACCTTTCGGGCGTCTCGGTCGACGCCGAAGTGTCCTGCAATCGCGGCAGATTTCGCGATGCGCTGCTGTTCACCCATCGCGGCCTCTCGGGCCCGGCGATCCTTCAGATCTCCTCGTATTGGAACGGCGGCGAACCGCTGTCGATCGACTTGCTGCCCGGTGGCGACGCGCAAGCGTGGCTGGAAAGCGAGCGTCGTTCGACGGCGCGACTGGACAACATCCTGGCGCGCCGCCTGCCGCGGCGCTTCGCGCAGCAATGGAGCGAGGCGCACGGCGCTGCGATTTCCGTCAGCGCGCTGGACGACAAGCGCCGGCAGGAGCTGGCCGCGCTGCTCCATGCGTGGCCGATGCTACCGTCGGGCACGCTCGGCTACAACAAGGCCGAGGTCACGCTCGGCGGCGTCGACACGCGCGCGCTGTCATCGCGGACGATGGCAGCGTCGGCAGTCCCGCGACTCTATTTCATCGGCGAGGTCGTCGACGTCACCGGCTGGCTCGGCGGCTACAACTTTCAATGGGCGTGGTCCTCCGGCTACGCGGCCGGACAGCACGCCTGAAGCGCCGCTTCAGGGAAAAACCGGAATGTGCGGATCGGTGCCGCCCGAGACCGCTTCGGGATGATCGCGGCCGACGCGCAATTTCACCTGCTCGACGCTGTGCTCCGGCACGTCGACCATCAGCAGCAGCTTGCCCTCGGCGATCATCGACTCGAATTGCTTCAGGCGCGAATTGGGCAGCGCCGAGCCGACCATGCTCGAAAACCACGCGCCGAGCAGCGCGCCGACCAGCGCCGCGCCAATGACGATCGGTATCTGCAAGCGCGATTCGCCGAGCAGAAAATAGGCGGCTGCTCCGCCCACCGCGCAGCCCAGCGCGGCTCCCGCGACCATGCCCGTTTGCGCGCCGTGCACGAGATCGGTCGACTGCAGCACGTTGCACTCGTGCAGGCCGTCCATCGGCATCCCGGGCCGGGCGAGAAAATGGATGTGACGCTCCTCGATGCGCGCCAGCAAGAGATCGTCCATCGTCTTGCGTGCGCTCGGGAGGTCGGGTAGTACGAAATAGAGTCTGCGTCTCATCGCATGCCCCCATGGTGAAATGGCAGAGGATGCACAGGCGCGGTAGTCCTCGAGACGCCGGCCAGGGACCGGACGGCGACGCGAGCGCCGACCGCGACATCACTCTACTGCCGTCCGGCCGACGGTGCAAGCGATCACGCGCCATCGCTCAAAGCGCGCGCGAGCAAGCGCAGTTTGCGCGGGCCGACGTCAGGGCATAGCATTCGCATCTTCGCATCGTCGCCGCCGGAGATCGCCATGCCGTATCGCGTTTTTTTGCTGCTCGCCGTGCTGGCTTTCGGTTGTCAGCCTGCTGTCGGGCAAGTCCGGATCGGCCTGATGGTTTCCGCTACCGGGCCTACTGCAGCGATCGGCATTCCGCAGAAAAACACCGGCGTGCTGCTCGCCGCGCGGGTCGGCGACACGACGATCGAGTACGTGCAGCTCGAGGACGGCGGTGATACGACGCGCGCCGTGCAGAACGCCAGGAAGCTGATCGCCGAAGATCACGTCGACGCGATCATCGGCCCGTCGACGACGCCGAATGCGCTGGCGATCCTGGACATCATCGCCGAGAGCAAGGTGCCGCTGCTGGCGACGGTCGGCACGTCGTCGGTCGTCGAACCGATCGACGCCAAGCGGCGCTGGGTATTCAAGACCACGCAGAACGACGACCTGATCGCCTCGGCGCTGATCGAGCACATGCGCAAGAGCCGGGTCAGAACCGTGGGCTTCATCGGCTTCAACGACGCCTACGGCGAAAATTGGTACAAGGTGTTCGGCGCGCTGGCCGAAAAAGCGGGGATGGCGATCGTCGCCAACGAGCGCTACGCACGCAACGATTCCAGCGTCACCGCGCAAGCGCTGAAGGTCATTGCCGCCAGGCCCGATGCCGTTCTGATCGCCGCGGTCGGCGG
>DATASF010000204.1:0-2817 GCA_036269335.1 Casimicrobiaceae bacterium | reverse complement strand
AGGGGGCCCTCGCGTGCGCGTGCTGGTCGCCGAGGATGATCAACGGACTGCGGATTATCTCGTCCGCGGCCTTACCGAAAGCGGACACATCGTCGATCGCGTCGCGGATGGCGAGGCGGGATTGGCGATGGCGATTGAGGGGATTTACGACGCGCTCGTTCTCGATCGCAAGCTGCCGGGTATCGACGGGCTGACCCTGGTTCGCCGCCTGCGCCGTCGCGACCGGCGGACGCTGGTGCTGATGCTGAGCGGAGTCGCGACGACAATAGCCCGGGTCGAGGGATTGCAGGCCGGCTGTGACGACTACCTGATCAAGCCCTATTCCTTTTCTGAGCTTCTGGCGCGGTTGGAAGCGCTCGGACGCCGGGCCGACCGCTCGCGCCGCCGCGCCGTCCTCCGGGTCGGGGATCTCGAGCTCGACACCGAATTGCGCGCCGTCTCGCGCGGCGGCCGGGCGATCAAGCTGCAGCGCCGTGAGTATTTGCTGCTCGAGCAGCTGCTGCGCCATGCCGGACAGGTCGTGACGCGCTCGATGCTGCTTGAAGCAGCGTGGACCTACGATTTCGAGGCGCGCGGTCACATTGTCGATATGCACATCCACCGTCTGCGCCAGAAGATCGACGACGGCTTCGAGTCCCGGCTGATCCACACCGTAACCGGCGCCGGCTACACGGTTCGCGAAGCGGAACCGGTAACATCGCCCGCCTAGTCAGGCGGCCGGCATCTCCGTCAATGGCTGTCAGCCGGCGGCGCCTTTGCCGGGCCGACCTGGCGCAGCAACGGCACCAGCAGCGTCGCGACCAGAAAGGTAAGCATGATCGCGCGGAACGCGTCGGCATAAGCCAGGGTCGAGGCCTCGCGATAAGCCAGATGCCATAGCTGCTTGAGCGCGGCGATGTGACCGTCCTCCGGGCTGCCGGGGATTGCCTGATAGCGCTGCGCTGCGCTGGCGACCAGCCGCTGCATAGGCGCGTTCGCCGGCGTCAGATGCGAGGCGATCGCATCGAAATGGAAATTGGTGCGGGCGTTCAGGATTGCGCCGCACACGGCGATGCCGACAGCGCCGCCGAGATTGCGCATCATGTTGAAGAGGCCGCTGGCGTATTTCAGGCGTTCGGGCGACAGGCTGCCGAGTCCCAGAGTCACGGCGGGAGCCACCGCAAACACTTGCGGGAAGCCGCGCAGAATCTGCGGCAGCAGAAACTGGTCGCCGCCCCAGTCATGGGTGATGTAGCTGTAAGCCCACATCGACAGGCCGAATGAGGCGAGGCCGAACATCATCAGCCAACGCGTATCGAATTTCTTTGCGAGCATGATGTAGACCGGCACGCCGGCGAGCGAGGCGACGCCGGTCGAGAAGATCGCGACGCCGGTCTGCCAGGCGCTGAAGCCGCGGACATAACCGAGAAACAGCGGCGTCAGGTAGATCGTCGAAAAGATCCCGATGCCGGTAACGAAGGACAGGAAACAGCCGACCGCGAAATTGCGGTTGGTCAGAGCGCGCAGATCGACCACCGGGCGCGCGAAGGTCAGGCTGCGGATCACGAACAGCACGCCGGCAATCGCCGCGATCCAGCTGCAAGCCCGGATCGTGGCGTCGTCAAGCCAATTCCAGCGCGAGCCCTCTTCCAGCACGTATTCGAGCGTGCTGAGCGCGATGGCCATCAGCACGATGCCGGGATAGTCGGCGTCCTTCAGCAGCTTCACATCCGGCTCGTCGATCTTGACCAGCATCGCCACGAGAATGGCGACCGCGATGCCCGGCACCAGATTGACGTAAAACAGCCAGTGCCAGTTCAGCGTGTCGGTGATCCAGCCGCCGACGACCGGGCCCAAGGTCGGGGCGATCGAGGCGATCGTGCCGATCACGGCGGCGGAATAGACGCGGCGCGGACCCTGGAAAAAATAGAACGACGAAGTGAACATCGTCGGAATCATCGATGCGCCGAGCAGCCCTTGCAGAGCGCGGAATAGGATCATGCTCTCGATATTCCAGGCGAGGGCGCACAATAGGCTAGCGACCGTGAAACCGGCGGCGGAGGCGACAAACAGCCAGCGCGTCGAGAACACGCGCGTGAGCCACCCCGACAACGGGATCACGACGATCTCGGCGATCAGATAAGCCGTCTGCACCCAGCTGATCTGGTCCTGCGCCGCCGACAGCCCGCCGCCGATGTCCTGCAAAGAAGAGGCGACGATCTGGATATCGAGAAGCGCCATGAACCCGCCGAAGCACATCACGACGAATGGCAGGATGCTCTTCAGCCAGGACGCGGAATCCATTTCCGTCACTCCCCGGCTCGGGGCTTCGGCCGGGTATCGACGCTAACCGTTGTCGACAAGCCGGGCCGCAATTCACCGAGCCGGGCATCGGCGTCGTCGAGCGCGACGCGGACCGGCACGCGCTGGACAATCTTCGTGAAATTGCCGGTCGCATTCTCCGGCGGGATCACGCTGAAGATTGCGCCGGTGCCCGGCGCGAGGCTCTCGACATAGCCGCGGAAGGTTTTGCCCGGCAGAACGTCGGCGACGACGGTCGCCGGCTGTCCCGGCCGCATCTGCGCCAGTTGGTCTTCCTTGAAATTGGCGTCGACCCAAAGACCGTGCGCCGGGATGATGCTCAGCAGATACGCGCCGCTCGCGACATAGGCGCCGATCTGAGCCGCCCGGTTGCCAGTATAGCCGTCGATCGGCGAGCGAATTTCGGTATAGCCGAGATTGAGCCGCGCGGTTTCGAGATCGGCCTTCGCCTGGGCGACGGCGGCGCGCGCGGCGGCGATGTCTGTATCGAAAACCGCGAGCTGCTGACGCGCGGCG
>DATASF010000203.1:0-26235 GCA_036269335.1 Casimicrobiaceae bacterium | reverse complement strand
GCCGAGCACGGCATCGGCCAGATGAAGCGGGACGCAATGACACGTTACAAGGCGCCGATCGAGCTCGAGCTGATGCGGCGAATCAAGCACGCGCTCGATCCGCATGCCACGCTCAACCCAGGCAAGGTCGTCTGATCAAGGACCGGCGATAAGCCCATGGGAAAGATCATCGCCTGGCTGGTCCTCATCTTCGTCGTGCTGCTCGCGCTGCGCCTGGTCAATCACCGCAAGGCGCGCAGGCAGCAGCGCGCCGCGGGCGCCACCGAAGTCGCGCCCATGGTGCGCTGCGCCCGCTGCGGCGTCTTCCTGCCGCGTGCCGACGCGACCCAGCGCGCCGGCGAATACGCCTGCCCCGACGGGCAATGCGTGAAGCGCTGAAGTCTATGTCACCCGATTCCTCCGTCCCTTCGCTCGAGCCGACTTCGCTGCCGGCGCTGATCAACGAGTCGGGGCGGCGCATCCTGTGGATCGTCGGCGTCTACCGGGCGGTTTGCGCAGCGCTGCTGCTCAGCACCGCCTTGTTTCTCGACCTGCGCTCGGCGGGCATCGTCGCGCCGAACGCGTTCGTCACCGCGGCGGGGCTGTACTTCCTGTTCAGCATGGCCGCGTTCTGGTGGGTCCAGCGTGACTCGTTCGATCACCCGCTGGCGCCGCTGCTGTTGTCGCTGCTCCTCGGCGACATCTTTTTCATCGCGCTGCTGACCTACGCCAGCGGCGGCGCCGGAACCCCGCTGTCGATACTGCTGTTCCCTCAGCTTGCCGCGAGCGGCTGGCTGATGCGCACGCAGATCGCCTTCTTTCACGCGGCGCTGGCAAGCTCGGTGCTGATCGCGCTCGAAGGCTGGCGGTTGATCGAAGGCGACGTCGGCGCCGCTCAGATTTTGCAGACGGGCCTCGTCGGCTTCGGTTATTTCGCGACGGTCGCGATCGCGCTCGCGCTCGGAACGTTCACCAAGGCAAGCGAGGATCTCGCCGCACAGCGCGGCATCGACGTCGCCAACCTCGAGCAGGTCAACCGGCTGATCATCCAGGACATGCAGGATGGTGTGCTGGTCGTCGATCTGAACGGCGTGGTCCGCGGCCACAACGCACAAGTAACCCGGCTGCTGGGCGGGTTCGGCCGGATGCGCGGCGGCATGCGGCTGGCCGAATTCAGCGCGACCTTGCACGACTACTGGCGGCGCTGGCAGGAGGATTTCTCCGAAGTCCTGCCGCCGTTCAAGGTCGACGCGACGCAACGGCTGCTCCGCGTGCGGCACGTGCGCATCGGATCGGGCCTCAACGGCGGCACGCTGATCTACCTCGAGGACCTCGGACGCGCCCAGTCGGACGCGCAGCAGATGAAGCTGGCGGCGATGGGCCGGCTGACGGCGAGCATCGCGCACGAGGTGCGCAACCCGCTGTCGGCGATTAACCAGGCAGCCCAGCTGCTCGAGGAGGATGGCTCGGTAGCGCCCGAAGGCGAGCGCCTGCTATCGATGATCCGCAACAACGCCAAGCGCATCGATCGGATCGTCGGCGAAGTGCTGCAGCTCAACCGCCGCGACCGCCAGCAGCCGGAGGTTATCGACTACTCGGAGTTCATCTACTCGCTGGTCGAGGAAGTCGTGCAGGCCGAAGACATCCCGGCCGCGAGCGTGATCATCCAGTGTCCGAGCGAGCTGTATGTGCTGTTCGACCGCGGCCATTTGAGCCAGATCATGTGGAACCTGGTGCGAAACGCATGGCAGCACTGCCAGAAGAAGGACGGCAGCATCCTCATCATGGGCCGCGCCGGATACATGGGCGATGCCGTAATATCCGAGCTGTCCGATGACGGGCCGGGCATTCCGGCCGAGTTGCGGGCGCAGATATTCGAGCCGTTTTTCACGACGCGGCCGGGCGGTACGGGGCTGGGCTTGTACATTGCGCGGGAGCTTGCCGATGCGAACGGCGCCGCGCTCGAGCTCTTGCCTAAGGGTCCGGGTGCCAATTTTAGATTGACGTTGAAGCGGGCGGCGAATCCGCCGACCTAGCCAGTTTTTGCCTTTGGGAGGCACCTATGGCGCGAAGAACACGCGATCGCGGGCAACCGAAAGTTCTGGTCATCGACGATGAGCCGGACCTGCTCGAGCTGCTCGAGCTCACCTTGTCGCGGATGGGTCTCGATACGACGCGTGCACAGTCGGTCAGCGAAGCGATCCAGCTGCTCGACAACCAGGCTTTCGACCTCTGTCTGACCGACATGCGGCTGCCGGACGGCGAGGGGCTCGCCGTCGTCGAGCACATCACCGAAAAGGCGCTCGACGTTCCGGTCGCCGTCATCACCGCATTCGGGAGCGCCGAGAACGCCGTGGCCGCGCTCAAGGCCGGCGCGTTCGATTACCTCGCCAAGCCGGTCGCGCTCGAGCAGTTGCGCGCCCTGGTCAAGCAGGCGCTCAAGGTTCCCGAGAAGCCGTCCGCGCCTTCGTCGTATCAGCTGCTGGGCGAATCGCCGGCGATCATGCAGGTGCGATCGATGATCGAGCGGCTGTCGAAAAGCCAGGCGCCGGTGTTCATTACCGGCGAATCGGGCAGCGGCAAGGAGCTGGCAGCGCGGATGATCCACATTGGCGGGGCCCGCGCCGAGCATCCGTTCGTGCCGGTCAATTGCGGCGCGATTCCCGAAAACCTGATGGAGTCGGAGTTCTTCGGCTACAAAAAGGGAGCGTTCACCGGAGCCGAGGGCGATCGCGACGGATTCTTCCAGGCGGCGAACAGCGGAACGCTGTTTCTCGACGAAGTCGCCGACTTGCCGCTGCCGATGCAGGTCAAGCTGCTCCGCGCGATCCAGGAGAAAAAAGTCCGGAAAGTCGGCGCGACGACCGAGGAGCCGGTCGACGTGCGCATCATCAGTGCAACCCACAAAAAGCTTCCGGCCCTGGTCGACGCCGGGGAGTTCCGGCAGGATCTCTTCTATCGGCTGCACGTGATCGAGCTGGCGATGCCCAGCCTGCGCGAAATGCGCGAGGACATCCCGTCGATCGCCGACGCGATCCTGAAAAAGCTCGCGCGCACGACGCCGGCCCGGCTCGATCCCGAGGCGGCCGCGGCGCTGGAAGCGTATCCGTTTCCCGGCAACGTGCGCGAGCTCGAAAACATCCTCGAGCGGGGACTTTCGCTCGCCGCCGACACCGAGCGCATCACCGCCGAGGACCTGCACCTGACGCCGCCGCCCGACGAAGGCGACGCCGTTCTGCCGACAGGCGACAAGTGGCCGCTGCAGGATTATCTGGACCGCGTGGAGCGCGCCGCGATCAACGAGGCGCTCGAAAAAACCCGCTACAACCGGACCGCCGCGGCGAAGCTGCTCGGAATCACCTTTCGGGCGATGCGCTACCGGATGGAGCGGCTGGCGATCAAGTAAGCGCGCCTCGTCCGGCAGAGCCCGTGCCCGTCGCTGCCGCGCGCCGGCTGTACGTCGATCGATCGGGGATCGTCGCCGCAGCGACGCAAATCGCTTCGCCCAATTGCGACGCGCGGCCGGACGGCGAGCGCATCTCGCTGCTGGTCGTTCACAACATCTCGCTGCCTCCGGGCGAGTTTGGCGGCGACGCCATCATCGGGCTGTTCACCAATCGGCTCGATCCGGATGCGCACGCCGACTTTGGCGCGCTTGCGGCAATGCGCGTCTCCGCGCACTTCCTGATCCGGCGCGACGGCTCGCTGCTCCAGTTCGTCCCGTGCGCACTGCGCGCCTGGCATGCCGGAGCCTCGTCATGGCAGGGCCGCGAGCGGTGCAACGATTTCTCGATAGGCGTCGAGCTCGAAGGCACCGACCTGCTGCCGTATGCAGACGCTCAGTACGCCGTGCTCGGCCGCCTCACGCGCGCGCTGCGCAGACGCTATCCGATCTCTGATCTCGTCGGTCACGACCAGGTCGCTCCCGGACGCAAGACCGATCCGGGATCCGCTTTCGACTGGACGCGTTACCTGCGCCTCGTCGCTACGGCCTAGTCGTAGACGTCTGGCCGCGCCCAGGCCCGCGCGCATGCATTCCGCTTCGCCCCGCGCAGCCGTCAGTCACGAGTCAGCTATTGGCCCTGGTTGCATTCAAAGGTATAATTAAAGGTTATGCAATTTCTAGCCGACTACTTTCCGCTGATCCTGTTTTTTGTGGCGTTCAAGCTGCAGGGCATTTTCGTGGCGACCGGCGTGGCCATCGCCGCCTCGGTCGTGCAAATCGTGTATTTCCGCTGGCGCCGCGGCAAGGTTGCCGTCGTGCACTGGCTCAGTTTCGCGATCATCGCGACCTTCGGCGGGGCGACCCTGCTGCTGCACGACGAGACATTCATCAAATGGAAGCCGACGGTGCTTTACTGGCTGTTCGCACTCGTCCTGGCGGTAGGCAGGCTCGTTTTCCGCAAGAACCTGCTCGCGGCGCTGCTCAAGGACCTGACGCTCCCCGATCCGGTGTGGTCGCGACTGACCTGGGCGTGGGTCGTGTTCCTGGCCCTGATGGGGGTCGCCAACCTCTATGTCGCCGCGAATTTCACGACCGATGCCTGGGTGAACTTCAAGGTCTGGGGCGGGATCGGCCTGTTCATGCTGGCCGCAGTCGGAACCGTGGCGTCGGTGGCCAGATATTTGCCCGGTGAATCGTGAACGATATTGCGACGACGCTGCGCTCGCGCCTTGCCGACCTGTCCCCTTCCGCGCTCGAAATCGACGACGACAGCGCCGAACATGCCGGACATCCCGGCGCTGCCGGGGGCGGCGGGCACTTTTCGCTGCTGATCGTGTCGAAGGCCTTTTCCGGAGTTCCGCGGCTCGAGCGTCACCAGCAGGTGCTGAACCGCGTCAATGATCTTCTGCCGGACCCGATTCACGCGCTATCGATCCGGGCGTTGTCGCCAGAGGAATTTTCCTGACGCGGATCGAACATCTTTCTCACGGACTTAACGCACTTCTTTTAATCGACTCACCGACAAGGACTGTCATTCATGCCACAGAACATTCGACTTTTCACGGCGCTCATCGCAACATCCGCGCTACTTCTGGCGCCCGTTGCCTTGGCGCAGGATGCCAAGGCCAGGGCGCCCGCCAAGGCCGATGCGCCAGCCAAGAGCGACGCGCCTGCCAAGGGCAAGGACCTTTACTCGCAGGCGTATTTCGATTTCATGCTCAAGCAACGGACTGCGCAGGGCCAGCCCGACTCGCCAGAATTGCGCGCCGCCGTTCGCGACGAGCTCAACACGCGCGAACTGCTGGTGCGCGAGGCCAAGAAGCAAGGGCTGGACAAGAGTCCCGCGGTGAAGACCGAGATGGACCTGACCCAGCAAACGGTGCTGGTGCGCGCGTATATGTCCGACTATCTGAAGGCGCATCCGGTACCCGACGACGTGCTGCACAAGGAATACGACAGCATCAAGGGCCAGATCGGCGACAAGGAATACAAGGTTCGTCACATCCTGGTCGACAAAGAAGACGAGGCCAAGGACATCATCGCCGCGCTGCAAAAGGGTGAGAAGTTCGAGAAGCTCGCCGAGCGCTCGAAGGACACCGGCTCCAAAGCGACCGGAGGCGATCTGGACTGGAATGCCCCGGCCAATTTCGTCAAGCCGTTCGCCGATGCGATGGTGGCGCTGCCGAAGGGCAAGTTCACGACGACTCCGGTCAAATCGCAGTTCGGCTGGCACGTCATCGAGGTCGACGACATTCGCGACGCCAAGGTCCCGACGTTCGAGGAAGTCAAGCCGCAACTGGCGCAGCGGATGCAGGGCCAGATCGTCGACAAGTACCTGCGCGAGCTCCGCGCCAAGAACGGCTTCTAAAGCACCGTCGCATTTCCGAGGTCGGTGACGAGGGCAGGCAGCGACAGCCTGCCCTTTTTCTTGCGTCGGTGCCGCTGGTGGCCATTTTCGCCCGGATGCTATTCTTCGCCCTTCGCGAAACCGAACCCCTGCGCAGTGGAAGCCGGTGCCATGGCGAAGATTCCTCGTCCGAAAGACTTCTATGCCGGCCTGCTGTTCGTTGCGTTCGGCGTCTTCGCGATCGTCATCGCCCGGAATTATCCGCTCGGCACAGCGGCGCGAATGGGCCCCGGTTATTTCCCGCGCCTGCTCGGGATTCTGTTGATCGTCCTCGGCGCCGCGCTGTCTCTCACGGCGTTGGGCGGTCAGGGCCCGAAGCTGCCGGGATGGAAGTGGCGGCCGGTCAGCATCGTGCTTCTCAGTGTCGTCGCGTTCGGCCTGGTGCTGACGCACGCGGGATTGGTGCTCTCGACGGTCGGCCTGATCGTCGTCGCCAGCACGGCGAGCCGCGAATTTCGATTCAGGGAGTCGGTGTTGAGCGGCGCCATGCTCGCGGCATTGTCGGTCGGTGTCTTCGTCATCGGCCTGAAGCTGCAGCTCCCGATCTGGCCCGGCGGCAACTGACCCCGTCCGATGGACGTGATCGGCAACCTCGCGCTCGGCTTCGGCGTCGCCCTGACGCCGGTCAACCTGCTCTATGCATTGGTCGGAGTGCTGGTCGGCACGCTGATCGGGGTTCTGCCGGGGATCGGTCCGGTGGCGACGATCGCGATGCTGCTGCCGACGACCTACGGTCTGCAGCCGGTCTCGGCCCTGATCATGCTGGCCGGCATCTACTACGGCGCGCAATACGGTGGCTCGACGACCTCGATCCTGATCAACATGCCGGGAGAGACGTCGTCGGCGGTCACTTGCCTGGACGGCCACCAGATGGCGCTCAAGGGCGAGGCCGGCGCGGCGTTGGCGGTGGCGGCGCTGGGGTCGTTTTTTGCCGGATGCGTCGCCACAGTGCTGATCGCGGCATTTTCGCCGCCGTTGTCTTCGGTCGCACTCAAATTCGGCCCCGCCGAGTACTGCTCGCTGATGGTGCTCGGGCTGATCGGTGCCGTGGTCCTCGCGCACGGCACGCTGCTGAAAGCGATCGCGATGGTCGTGCTCGGCTTGCTGCTGGGAATCGTCGGCACCGACGTCAATTCGGGCATGGCGCGCTTCGCCTTCGACATTCCGGAGCTGATCGACGGCATCGGCGTCGTCGCGGTAGCGATGGGCCTGTTCGGCTTCGCCGAGATCGTCAGCAACCTCGAGAATACCGACAAGCGGGACGTCGTCGCGGCCAAGGTGAAGGGTTTGTGGCTCACGCGCAAGCAGATGCGGCAGGCCGCACCCGCCGTGCTGCGCGGCACCGCGATCGGATCGGTGCTGGGACTTCTGCCCGGCGGCGGAGCGATGCTGGCCTCGTTCGCCGCCTACTCGGTCGAGAAGAAAGTCGCCAAGGATCCCAGCCGCTTCGGCAAGGGAGCGATCGAAGGCGTCGCCGGTCCCGAGTCGGCCAACAATGCCGGGGCTCAGACCTCGTTCATTCCGCTGCTGACCCTCGGCATCCCGGAGAACGCCGTGATGGCGCTGATGGTCGGCGCGATGACCATACACAATATCCAGCCCGGTCCGCAGGTGATGACGTCCAACCCTTCGCTATTCTGGGGATTGGTCGCCTCGATGTGGGTCGGCAATCTGATGCTGGTGGTGCTGAACCTGCCGTTGATAGGCATCTGGATCAAGCTGCTGCAGGTGCCGTATCGGCTGCTCTATCCGGCGATCCTGCTTTTTTGCGGCATCGGTGTGTACTCGACCAACAACGCGAGCCTCGACGTCGTGATGACCGCGATTTTCGGTTTCCTCGGCGTCGTCTTCGTCAAGCTCGAATGCGAGCCGGCTCCCCTTCTGCTCGGTTTCGTCCTCGGGCCGCTGATGGAGGAGAATCTGCGTCGCGCGATGTTGCTCTCGCGCGGCGATCCGACGGTCTTTTTCACCCGGCCGATTTCACTAGCGATGCTGATCGCCGCGGCGGGACTGCTGCTGCTGATCATCGTTCCGAACTTCCGCAAGACGCGCGCCGTCGCGTTCCAGGAAGAGACCTGATGTGCGCCCACGCGCTGTGAGACCAAGATGACCGATCCGATGCTGCCCGAAGCGATTGTGCGCAATGCCGGCGAACAAGGCGACTGCTTGGACTGGAGCCTGCCGTACCGCTCGCGCCGGCAGCCGATATTCGCGCGCAACGTCGTCGCGACCTCCCAGCCGCTTGCGACACAGGCGGGGATCGCGATGCTGCAAAGAGGCGGCAACGCCGTCGACGCAGCGCTGGCAACCGCGATTGCCCTGACCGTCGTCGAGCCGTGCAGCAACGGCTTGGGCAGCGACCTGTTTGCGATCGTCTGGGATGGAGCGGCGCTTTCCGGGCTCAACGCGTCGGGACGCGCCCCCGAGGCGTGGACGCCGGCGCGCTTCGCCGGCCTGGCTGCGATGCCTCGGACCGGTTGGGACACGATCACCATTCCCGGCGCCGTGTCCGGTTGGGTCGCGCTGTCGCGCCGCTTCGGCAAGCTTCCGTTCGCCGATCTGTTCGCGCCGGCGATACGTTACGCCGGCGAAGGTTATGCCGTTTCGCCGGTCGTTGCCGGGAAGTGGGCCAAGGCGGTGCCGATACTCGGCCAGGTCGAGGGCTTCGCCGAGCACTTCCTGCCGCGTGGCCGGGCGCCGGAGCCGGGCGAGCTATTCTCGTCCGCCGCGATGGCCCGATCGCTGCAGACAATCGCGGCCAGCGGCGGCGAGGCGTTCTATCGTGGCGAACTGGCCGAAGCGATGGTCGCGCATGCCCGCGCTCATCGAGGCGCGCATACGCTTGCCGACTTCGATGTGCACCGTTGCGACTGGGTAACGCCGCTGGCGCACGATTACCACCGCCATACGATCCACGAGATCCCGCCCAATGGCCAGGGCATCGCGGCGCTGATCGCGCTAGGCATCCTCGAGCACTTCGATCTCGGTGCGCAAGCGGTCGACGCGGTCGCGATTCAGCATCTGGAGATCGAGGCGATGAAGCTCGCCTTCGCCGATGTCTACCGGTATGTCGGCGATCCGGCAACGATGCGAGTAACTCCGGCCCAGTTGCTCGATCGCGGCTATCTCGCCGCGCGGGCGCGCCTGATCGACCGCAAGCGCGCGCAAGACTTCGGCCACGGCACACCGCCGCCCGGCGGCACCGTCTATCTCGCCGCAGCGGACGAGCGCGGCATGATGGTGTCGCTGATCCAGTCGAACTACATGGGCTTCGGCTCGGGCATCGTCGTCCCGGGCACCGGCATCAGCATGCAGAATCGCGGCACCGGGTTTTCCCTCGAGCCCGATCATCCGAACCTGGTCGGCGGTGGCAAGCGTCCGTTTCACACGATCATTCCCGGTTTCGCCACGCGCGACGGTGCTCCGTACGCGGCGTTCGGCGTGATGGGCGGCCCGATTCAGCCGCAGGCGCATCTGCAGACGCTGGTGCGCCTGATCGACTATCGCAGCAATCCGCAGGCGGTGCTCGACGCGCCGCGATGGAAGGTCAACGGCGGTCTTTCGGTCGACCTCGAGGCCGACGCCGCGACCTCCCTGCGCGAGGGACTGGGCGCGCTCGGCCATACCTTCGCATCCATCCCGGATTCGTACATGGATTTCGGCGCGGGCCAGTTCATCGTGCGCAGCGAGCACGGCTATGTCGCAGGCTCCGACCCCAGGCGCGACGGCCAGGCCGCGGGGTACTGATCGCCCCGCCGAGCGTCTTAGCGTTCGCCGCGCAACTTGACCGTGGACAGCGGCAGCAATTCGGGTAGCTCTATGCGCTTGCGTCCCGGCTCGACGCTGGTCAGCGCATCGGTTTCGAGCATCGTCGCGAGGCTTCGCCGCGTCAACTCCTGATAGCTCTGCGTCCCCTCGATCTTCCAGGCGAGCTCCTGCTCGGTCAGTTCACGAACGATCCTGGCCGGCACACCCGCGACCAGCATGCGCGGCGGCACGATCATGCCGGCCTTGATGAATGCCATCGCCGCGACAATCGAGGATTCGCCGATCACCGCGTTGTCGTTCACCACGGCGTTCATGCCGATCAGCGCGTTGGCCTTGACGATGCAACCGTGCAGAATCGCGCCGTGACCGACGTGACCGTTGTCTTCGACGACGGTGTCGGTGCCGGGAAAACCGTGCATCACGCACGAATCCTGGATGTTCGCGCCGGCGCGAAGCTCGATCCGGCCGAAGTCGCCGCGCAGCGACGCCGCCGGGCCGACATAGCAGCCGGGGCCGATGATGACGTCGCCGATCAGCACCGCACTCGCGTGCACGAACGAGCTCGGATCGACGACCGGAGTCACGCCGTTGATCGCCCAGACTTTCATACGCTTGGCAGCCTCGGGTACCGGCGACTCGATACGAATCGCATATCCGCGCCCCTCATCCGATCCAGCGTCGCGCGTTGCGGAACATGCGCATCCACGGCGAGTCCTCGCCCCACTCCTCCGGATGCCACGACATCTGCACGCTGCGGAATACCCGCTCCGGATGCGGCATCAGTATCGAAAAACGGCCGTCCGCCGTTGTCAATCCGGTGATCCCTTGCAGTGACCCGTTGGGATTGTACGGGTATCGCTCGGTCGCCGCACCGCTGTTGTCGACGAACCGCAGCGTCACCAGCGCTGCGGCGGCGGCCTGTTGCTCGGCGTCACGGAACTCGGCATGGCCCTCGCCATGCGCCAGCGCGACCGGTATGCGGCTGCCTTCCATCCCGGCGAAAAATAGCGACGGGGAAGGCTGCACCTCGAGCAGGATCAATCGCGCCTCGAATTGCTCGGACCGATTGCGCACGAAGTGCGGCCAGTGCTCGCTGCCCGGGATCAGCTCGTGGAGGTTACTCATCATCTGGCAGCCGTTGCAGATCCCGAGCGCAAAGGTCTCGCCCCGCGCGAAGAACGCGGCAAACGCATCGCGTGCGCGTGCGTTGAACAGTATCGACTTGGCCCAGCCCTCGCCGGCGCCGAGCACGTCGCCGTAGGAGAATCCACCGCCAGCCGCCAGACCCGCGAATCCGGCGAGCGTCTCCCGGCCGGCGATGATGTCGCTCATGTGCACATCGTAGGCCGCGAAGCCGGCGCGATCGAAGGCGGCCGCGAGCTCGACCTGGCCGTTGACGCCCTGCTCGCGCAGGATCGCCACGCTCGGCCGGACGCCGGTCGCGATGTACGGCGCGGCGATGTCCTCGGCCGGATCGAAGCCCAGCATCGGTGCTATGCCGGGATCGCCGTCATCGGCGATCCGCTCGTATTCCTGATCGGCCGATGCCGGGTTGTCGCGTATCCGCTGCAGCGCATGCGTCGTCGCCGACCATGCCCGATGCAATTCGACGCGGGAAGCCTCGAACAAGGTCGCGCCGGAATCGCCGGTGATGCGAACGCGTCCGTCCGACGTCGGCTCGCCGACACAGACGCAACGCAGACCGGCGGCTTCGAATACGCCGACGACGTCGTGCCGGTCGGCAGTTCGAACCTGCAGCACTGCACCGAGCTCCTCGTTGAACAGCGCTTCGGCCGCAGAGCCCGGCAGCTCGTCGATGCCGATCGCCAGGCCGCAGCGCCCGGCGATGGCCATCTCGACCAGGGTCGCGAAGAGGCCGCCGTCCGAGCGATCGTGATAAGCCAGCAGCTTGTGCTGTGCCTGCAGCGCCTGCACCGTCGCGAAGAATGCGGCGAGTGCTGCAGGATCGTCGACGTCCGGTGCGACATTGCCGAGCTGACCGTATACCTGCGCCAGCGCCGAACCGCCAAGCCGGTTCTTTCCATTGCCGAGATCGACCAGCAGCAACACCGAATGGAGGTCGGTGCGAAGCTGCGGAGTCAGCACGCGCCGCGCGTCGGCGATCGCCGCGAACGCCGACACGATGAGCGACACGGGTGCCGTCACCGCCTTGTCGGCGTCGCCGTCGCGCCAGGCGGTGCGCATCGACATCGAATCCTTGCCGACCGGAATGCTGATCCCCAGCGCCGGACACAGCTCCAGGGCGACGGCACGCACGGTGTCGTACAGGGCGGCATCCTCGCCCGGATGCCCGGCCGGCGCCATCCAGTTGGCCGAAAGCTTCACGTCCCGCAGTTGGTCGATCGCGGCGGCCGCGATGTTGGTCAGCGCCTCGCCGATCGCCATGCGTCCCGACGCCGGCGCGTCGATCAGCGCCAGCGGCGTGCGCTCGCCGATCGCCATCGCTTCGCCGGAATAACCGTCGAAATCGAGCAGGGTCGCGGCGACGTCCGCTACCGGCACCTGCCATGGCCCGACCATCGGGTCGCGCGCGCTCAATCCGCCGACGGTCCGATCGCCGATCGTCACCAGAAAAGTCTTGTCGGCCACGCTGGGCAGTTGCAGCACGCGGAACGCCGCGTCGGCCAGCTCGATCTGGCGCGCGTCGAACGGTGGAAGCGCGCGCGCGACGTGCACTGCTTCCCGAACCATGCGCGGCGGCTTGCCCAGCAGCACGCTCAAGTCCATGTCGACTGGTCGGCTGCCCAGCGCGCTGTCGGCGACGACCAGCCGCGGTTGCGTCGTCGTGTGCCCGACGACGGCGTATGGGCAGCGCTCGCGCTCGCAGATCGCGCGGAAACGGTCGAGCGATGCGGGTGCGATCGCGAGTACGTAGCGCTCCTGTGCCTCGTTGCACCAGATCTCGCGCGGCGACATGCCCGGTTCCTCCGATGGTATAGTTCGAAGATCGACGGCCGCGCCGCGCGGCTCGGTGCCCGGTCCGCCATGCACCAGCTCGGGCAGCGCATTCGACAAACCGCCTGCGCCGACGTCGTGAATCGACAGAATCGGGTTATCGTCGCCCGATTGCCAGCAGCGGTCGATGACTTCCTGAGCGCGCCGCTCGATCTCGGCGTTGCCGCGCTGCACCGAATCGAAGTCGAGGTCGGCGGTATTCTCGCCGGTCGTCATCGACGATGCCGCGCCGCCGCCCAGGCCGATGCGCATGCCGGGACCGCCGAGCTGGATCAGCAGCGCATCGTCCGGCAGCGCGCGTTTGTGCGCATCGCGTGCGGCGATGTTGCCGATGCCGCCGGCGATCATGATCGGCTTGTGGTAGCCGCGCATCTCGCCTGCGACCTGTTGCTCAAACGTACGGAAGTAACCGAGCAGGTTCGGCCGTCCGAACTCGTTGTTGAACGACGCGCCGCCGATCGGACCGTCGAGCATGATGTCCAGCGCCGACGCGATGCGGCCGGGTTTGCCGTAATCGATTTCCCACGGCTGCGGCAGCGCGGGAATGCGCAAGTTGGACACCGTGAATCCGGTCAGGCCGGCCTTCGGCTTCGCGCCTATCCCGGTCGCGCCCTCGTCGCGGATTTCGCCGCCGGCGCCGGTCGAAGCGCCCGGAAACGGCGCGATCGCCGTCGGATGATTGTGCGTCTCGACCTTCATCAGCACATGCGTGAGCTCGGCGCGCGCGCCATAATGCCCGTCGGCTCCCGGATAGAAGCGCCTCGCGGTGGCGCCCTCCATCACTGCGGCATTGTCCTCGTAGGCGACGATCGTGCCTTCGGGATGGGCCTCGTGCGTGCGGCGGATCATCGCGAACAGCGACAGGGTCTGGCGCCTGCCGTCTATCGTCCAGTCGGCATTGAAGATCTTATGCCGGCAGTGCTCGGAGTTCGCCTGGGCGAACATCATCAGCTCGACGTCGGTCGGATTGCGTCCGGCGTCGCGAAAGCTCGCCCCCAGGTAGTCGATTTCGTCGTCCGACAGCGCGAGGCCCAGCGCCGCGTTCGCCTCGACGATCGCCTCGCGCCCGCGGCCGATCAGGTCGATCGACTCCAGCGGCAGCGGCGCGACGGTCGCGAACAGGCGTGCGGCGTCGCTCAGCGCAGGAAAGACCGCCTCGGTCATCCGGTCGTGCAACAGCGGCAGGAGCGCCGCGCGATCGGCCGCGGTCAGCAAGGCGCCGTGTCGCGTGGCGACCCGGTAAGCTACGCCGCGCTCGATCCGCTCGACCGACGGCAGGCCGCAGTTGTGCGCGATGTCGGTAGCCTTCGATGCCCACGGCGAAATCGTGCCCGGACGGGGCAGCACCAGCAGAAGCTCGCCGCGATCGTCATCACTCGCCCCACGCGGGCCGTAAGTCAGCAGCCGATCGAGGGTGTCTCGCTCGGCGGCGGTCAACGGATGTGAAGTTCGTACGAAATGCCAGTAGACGGCGGCGACCGCGGCGACCCGGGTGCCCGTGAGCGAAGATAGCAGCTTGGCGACGCGAAACGACGACAGGGCATTGCGCCCGCGGAGCGAAAGAAGCTCGGCCATCGATACGGGGATGCGCGTAAAACCGGATTATACGCCGGTTGCCGCGCCATCGGCAGCGCAGCCGACGAATCCGCAACCCGCGCCCGACCGGCGCGGACAGCGTCAGTGCTGCAGGATCTTGGACAGGAACAGCTGTGCGCGCTCCGAGCGGGGCTTGCCGAAAAAGTCGTCCTTGCTCGCGTCCTCGACGATACGTCCCTGGTCCATGAAGATCACGCGATGCGCGACCTTGCGCGCAAATCCCATCTCGTGCGTGACGACCATCATCGTCATGCCCTCCTTGGCGAGGCCGACCATCACGTCGAGCACCTCGTTGACCATTTCCGGATCCAGCGCCGACGTCGGCTCGTCGAACAGCATGCAGATCGGGTCCATCGACAGGGCTCGCGCGATGGCGACGCGCTGCTGCTGGCCCCCGGAAAGCTGCCCCGGGAACTTGTCTTTTTGCTCGATCAGGCCGACGCGGTCGAGATACTTGAGGCCACGCTCGATCGCCTTGTCCGGCTTGCGGTTGAGGACCTTGATCTGCCCGATCGTCAGGTTCTGAGTGATCGTCATATGGGGGAACAGCTCGAAGTTCTGGAACACCATGCCGACGCGGGCACGCAGCTTGGGTAGGTTCGTCCTGGCCGCATTGACCTTGGTGCCGTCGACGACGATGTTTCCCTTCTGGAATGGTTCCAGCGCATTCACCGTCTTGATCAGCGTCGATTTGCCCGACCCCGACGGCCCGCAGACGACGATCACTTCGCCCTTCTCGACCTTGGTCGTGCAGTCGGTCAGCACCTGAAACTTGCCGTACCACTTGGAAACATCATTGATCTCGATCATCGCCATGGCGCGAATCTCCCGGGCATCGTCTTCATCGGATGATGGCGATGCGTAGCTGCAGCCGCTTCACCAAGTTCGACAGTAGGTAGCTGACAATGAAATAAACCAGCGCGGCGAACAGGTACATTTCCACCAGCCGGCCGTCGCGCTGGGCAATCTTCGAGGCGGCGCCCAGAAAGTCGGTGATCGACAGTACGTAGACGAGCGAAGTGTCCTGAAAGAGAATGATCGTCTGCGTCAGCAGGATCGGCACCATGTTGCGAAAGGCCTGCGGCAAAACGATTTCCTTCATCGTCTGCCAGTAATTGAGTCCCAGCGCGAGCCCGGCCCAGACCTGGCCGCGCGCGATCGACTGGATGCCGGCGCGCATGATCTCCGAATAGTACGCCGCCTCGAACAGCATGAAGGTGACCACCGACGAGGTGAACGCGCCGACCTTGACCGGCTGCGACGACCCGGTTACCCAGGCGCCGATGTAAGGGACGAGAAAATAAAACCAGAAGATCACCAGCAGCAGCGGGATCGATCGCATCAGGTTGACGTAACCGGTTGCCGGCAGCGACAGCCACTTGTGCGACGAAAGCCGCATCATCGCGAGCAAGGTGCCGAAGAAAATTCCTCCGGCTGCCGCGATCCTGGTCAACGTCAGCGTAAAGGTCATCCCCTCCCGGAACAGGTAACCGAGCGAGCGCTGAATGACGCCGAAGTCGAACTCGCCCACGTCAGTGGCCTCCGCCGCCGACCGCCGGGCCGATGAATCCGGGCACGGCGATGCGCCGTTCGAGCAAGCGCATCAGGTTGACAGCGATCAGGTTGACGACGATGTAAATGACGGTCGCGGCAGTGAACGCCTCGAACACCTGAAACGTGAATTCCTGCATCGAGCGTGCCGCCGCGGTGAGCTCGATCAGGCCGATCGTCAACGCAACCGACGTGTTCTTGATCAGATTCATCGTCTCGGAAGTCAGCGGCGGCATGATGATCCGGAACGCCATCGGCAAAAGCACGCTGCGATAGGTCTGCGCCAAGGTGAGGCCCAGCGCCGTGCCGGCCATGCCCTGGCCGCGCGCTAGCGCCTGGATGCCGGCCCGAACCTGCTCGGCGACCCGCGCGGCGGTAAACAGTCCGAGGCCGATCACCGCGGGAACGAACGAAGCCCACGGCGGGCTCATCTGCTTGATCGAGTTTCCAAGCGACGCCGGAAGCACTTCGGGCAGGACGAAGAACCAGATGAACAACTGGACGAGCAGCGGAATGTTGCGGAACAGCTCGACATAGGCGTTGCCGACGCGCACCGCCCATTTGATCGGCATCGTGCGCACGACGCCGATGAACGAACCGAGGATGAACGCGATGACGCCCGCGCAGAGCGCCGTCGCGAGCGTCCAGCCCAGGCCCATGATCAGGGTCATGAACCAGGTATGCCGGCCGTCGGCCGACATCTCCCAGAAGATGCCCCAGTTCCAGTTGTAATTCATTGCGCGCCGCGGCGGCCGGGCTCAGTCGGCATCTGCGGGTCGCCGTGGCGAGGACGGGGAGCCGAAGAAGCTCCCCGTCGCCGGCGTGACCCGCCGGCGGCTACTGGTAGGCAGCGGGGTCGCCGCTGCTGGTCGGATTGGCCAACGCCTTTTTCAGCTGCGGGCTCTCGGGCAGATTGAGCGTGATGCCTTTCGGCGGGATCGGCTTGAGAAACCATTTCTCGTAGATCGCATGGATCTCGCCGCTCTTGTACAGGTTGGCGGTGGCGGTGTCGACGACCTTGCGGAATTCCGCGTCATCCTTGGGCATCATCGCGCCGTACGGCTCGACGCTGTAGGCTTCGCTGCCGATCACAAAGTCGCCCGGCGTCTTGGCGCTGGCTGCCAGGCTGGACAACAGGATGTCGTCCATGAAGAACGCCGCCGCACGGCCGGTCTCCACCATCAGGAACGCTTCCGCATGGTCCTTGGCGGGGATGATGCTCATGCCCATGTTCTGCTTGCCGTTCTCTTCGGTCAGCCACTTGATGTTCGTCGTTCCCGCCGTCGACACGACGGTCTTGCCTTTCAGATCGGCAAGCGTCTTGATGTTCGACGACTTCTTGGCGACGTAGCGGTTGGCGGTCACGAAATAGGTGTTGGTGAAGCCAACTTGCTTCTGGCGATCGAGATTGTTGGTCGTCGATCCGCATTCCAGATCTATCGTGCCATTGGCGATCAGCGGGATACGGGTGGCCGACGTGACCGGGTTCAGCGCCACCTTCAGGTTCGGCATGTTGAGTTTGGCCTTGACAGCGTCGACGACCTTCATGCAGATGTCCATCGCGTAGCCGACGACCTTCTGGTTCTCGTCGTAATAGGAGAACGGGATCGACGAGTCGCGGTGTCCGATCGTTATCGTTCCCGAATCCTTGATTTTCTTCAGCGTGCCGGTGAGTTCCTGCGCCCCGGCGGTTGCGGTAAGCGCAAGCGCGAGCAGAGCGAACACACTCCGGATGACAAACTGCGACATGACTGCCTCCCGTGGATGAATCGTGGCATCGCCGCTTTGTCCGACGCACCGAGCCGTCCGCGTGCGGAATCCGACGGGCTGGTGCGGGCTTAAGCGGCCTCGGCCGCTAGTGTATCGACTGGTGCAGCCGCTGTCTAATCGCACGGCCGCGATGGCTTAAGCCTGTTTCCGGCCGCTCGGGAAGGCGAAACGTTGCCTATAATCAGCCGATGTGCTCCGAGCCGATTTGCCGCGTCGCGGACATCCGCGCCATCGAGACGCGGATGTCAGGACAGCCGCTGATGGAGCGTGCGGGCCTGTCTGCCGCCGCGCTCGCCCGCGACATGCTGGCGGACCGGCGAGCCCGCGTGCTGGTGCTGGCCGGACCGGGCAACAATGGCGGCGACGCGTTCGTCGTGGCGCGGCATCTTGCGTCGTGGTTTTTCGACGTCGTCGTGTGCGCGCTCGACCCTGCCGCGCGCGTGCCGGCCGATGCTCGAGCCGCTCGCGCGGCGTGGCGCGAGAACGGCGGTGCGACCGTGCCGGACTGGAATGGAGATCGCGACTTCGGCTTGATCGTCGACGGTCTTTTCGGTATCGGACTCACCCGCGCGATCGACGAGGTGCACGCGCGCTGGATCGTTCAAGCCAACGACAGCCGCATACCGATCCTGGCACTCGACGCGCCGAGCGGGCTCGACGCCGAAACGGGCGTCGCGCAAGCGCCGACGATACGTGCGCGTGCCACGGCCACTTTCATCGCCTTGAAGCCAGGCCTGCTGACGCTGGATGGACCCGACCACTGCGGCGCGATCAGTGTGCACAGGCTCGACGTTCCCGACGACGCGATACCGGCCACGGCCGGCAAGCTGCTCGACTGGGCAGTGCTGCGCACCGCGCTCCCCGATGCGCTGGCGCGCGCGCGCCGCAACGTGCACAAGGGCAGTTACGGCACGCTCGGCGTGGTCGGCGGCGGCGACGGGATGGTGGGCGCTCCGCTGCTGGCGGCGCGCGCCGCGCTGCACCTGGGCGCCGGCAAAGTGCTCGTGGGCTTTGCCGCTCGCGAGCGGCCGGCAGTCGACAGCCAGCAGCCCGAGCTGATGCTGCGCGGCGCGGCAGATGTGCTCGAACGAACGCTCGACGCAATCGTCATCGGACCGGGCCTCGGCACCGGCGAGACAGCGCGCGATCTGCTCGACGGCGCGCTGCGTTTGCCTAAACCGCTGGTGCTCGACGCCGACGCACTGACCTTGATCGCGGCCGATGCGGCGCTGGCCGCGGCGGTGATCGCGCGAAGCGCTCCGACGATCGTCACGCCGCATCCCGCCGAGGCGGCACGTCTTGCCGGCGTCAAGACATCGGACATCCAGTCGAACCGGGTCGAAGCCGCGCTGACGCTGGCGCGCCGGTACAACGCCGGCGTCGTCGTCAAGGGCGCCGGAAGCGTGCTGGCTTATCCGGGCGGAGCGTGGGCGATCAACGGCAGCGGCAACCCGGGGCTCGCCTCCGCCGGCACCGGCGACGTCCTTGCCGGCATGGTCGGCGCGCTGCTGGCGCAAGGCATCGCGATCGGCGAGGCACTCCCGCTGGCTGTGTGCCTGCACGGCGCCGCCTCCGACGCGCTCGTGACGCAGGGCGTGGGGCCGCTGGGGCTCACCGCGTCCGAACTGGCTCCGGCTGCGCGTCGCTTGCTCAACGACGCGAGTCGCACCTGACCCGCAGCTCGATCAGCGCTAGGGCAGCAACACAATCGCGCCGGTGGTTTTGCGCGATTGGAGATCGCGGTGCGCCTGCGCGGCATCCTTCAGCGCGTAGGTCTGACGCGGTTCGTTGCTGAGCTTCCCGGCCAGGACGAGCGAGAACATGTCCTCGCACATCGCCAGCATTGCAGCGCGATTGGCCGTATAGGTCGCCAGCGTCGGCCGCGTCGCATAAAGCGATCCCTTCTGCGACAGCAGCAGGATGTCGAACGCGGCGATCGCGCCGGACGCGTTGCCGAAGCTGACGAACATGCCCCGCGGCGACAGGCAATCGAGTGATGCCGGGAACGTATCCTTGCCGACCCCGTCGTAGACGACCGGCACTCCCTTGCCGCCAGTCAGATGCTTGACACGCTCGACGAAATTCTCGCGCGTGTAGACGATCGTGTGCGTGCAGCCGTTCGCCTTGGCCAACGCCGCCTTTTCGTCCGAGCCGACGGTGCCTATCATCGTGACGCCGAGCGCGCGCGCCCATTGACAGGCGATCAAGCCGATGCCGCCCGCCGCGGCATGGAACAGGATCGTCTCGCCGCCTTTGAGCGGGAACGTCTGCCGAAACAGGTATTGCACGGTAAGGCCCTTGAGCATCAGCGTCGCTGCCATCTTGTCGGAAACGCCGTCGGGCAGCTTGACCAGCCGGTCGGCCGGCATCACGCGCACTTCCGAATATGCGCCGAGCGGGCCGCCGCTGTAGGCGACGCGGTCGCCGGGCCGCACGTCGGTGACGCCCGCCCCGACCGCTTCGACGATGCCGGCGCCTTCGGTGCCGAGGCCGGACGGCAGCGCGACCTTGTACAGACCGCTGCAATGGTAGGTGTCGATGTAGTTCACCCCGATCGCCGTGTGGCGGATCCGGGCTTCGCCCGCGCCGGGGTCGCCGACTTCGACGCTTTCCCACTGCAGCACTTCGGGGCCGCCGTTCTTGTGAAAGTGAATCGCGTTGGGCATGACTTGTCCTCGATATCGTCGACGCGCGAGAGTTTACCGCAACGGAGTCATCGCGCAACGAAGCGACAGTCCGGTTCCTTCGTCGGCGTCGTGTCGGCAGACCGCGGGCAACCGGGCGCCGGGACGCCGCATCGACTCAACGATCGCCCTCGATCGTGCCGAATTCCGCAGGAACGCGCGCGTAGAAAATGCTGACGCGTTCGCGTCGCAGCAACTCCAGCAGCATGTCGGCTTCGGCATCGGTCACGACGAATTCGACCTTGATGGTCATGTCGGCCGCAAGCTCGAAAAAATGCTCTTCGTGCAGGACGCCGTGGCGGCCGAATCCGGCGATGGCGCGAAACGCCGAGCCGCCGTGGATGCCCGACTTCTTCGCCTGCTCCAGCAGCCATTCGAACAGCGCGACATGATGGTGGATGCGCCCTTCATGCACATAGAACCGCAATATCGTGCCCTTCATGCGAGCCCTCCTTTCGCACGACGGCTGCCGCCGGAATGCCTGGCGTACCGCCGGCGTGGCGTCGTCATCCGCCTCATCCCGGCGACGCCCATGCGTACAGCGCGCGAACCAGCAGCATGCCGAGAATCGTCGCCGCCACCGAGCCAACGACGTGGCTCGCGACGAGGATCGATCCCCACAAATACTCCTTGCGTACCAGCAGCGTGACGACCTCGGCGGAGAACGTTGAAAAAGTTGTCAGGCCGCCCAGAAACCCGGTCGTGATCAGCAGCCGCGCTTCGGGCATCACGATCGCGTGCCGCGTCAGCAGTTCCATCGCGAAGCCCATCAGCAACCCGCCGACCAGATTGGCCGCGAGCGTACCCAGTGGAAGCGTCGGGAACAGCGGATTCAGCAGGATGCCCAGCCACCAGCGCAGCCACGCGCCGATCGCAGCGCCGCCGCCTACCGCAAGAATTCCGCCCCAGGGCATTCAGCGGATGAACTGCTCGACGTATCCGGCGCCCAGGCCCGACGCCGTGTAGTGAGCACGGCACATCTCGATCTTGCTGAACACGTCCTCGTACCCGGTTTGCCGGCCGGCCTCGTCCAGATAGATCATCGCGCCGGCAATATTGAAGAATGTGATCATTTCGGCGCAATCCTCAGGAACGACCAGCGTATGCGTCTCGCCGGGCGGCTCGTAGACGAAGCTGCCTTCCTCGGCCGTCCATTCGTGTTCGAGATAGCGCCAGCGGCCCTTGATCACGTAACCGACGACGAGCATCGGATGGCGATGCCGCGAAAGGACGCCCGATCGCCGCACGCGCAGCAGATTGCACCAGCCGCCGTTGACGGTGTTGAGCAGCAGCGGACGGAACCAGACGTCGGGCGCCTGCGGCACCCAGACCCGCTCGTCGTCGGGCAGCGCCGCGATCGCCAGCTCGGGCACGATGCCCTTCGCCGGCAGGATCGCCGCCGCGCTCACTCTGCGTTTTTCAGCGCGTCGGCCAGTGCCGCGACTTCGCTGTCGACATCGCGATCCTTGGGGAACGGCCGCCCGGCGCGGCGATACCAGTAACGCGCGTTGCCGATATCGCCCTCGACGATATGCACGATGCCGTGCGCCCAGCAACCGAGCTTGGTCTCGTCCTGCTGCGCAATGGCATGCGCCTTGTCCCACTCGCCCTTCTTCAGGTATCGAATCGCCGTGCCGATCTGCATGACTGTCCCCCTTCGCTCTTCTGTCCGCGGTCCGCGCAGCGATGCGATCGAAACTCGCGTCGCCGGAGGGCTGCCGATGGACGGGTGCTTGTGTCCCACTATGATACTCATGCCACCAGATAGCCGCCATCGACCGGCAGTATGACGCCGGTGACGAACGCGGCCGCAGGCGAGCAGAGGAAAGCCGCGACCTGCGCGACCTCTTCGGGCTGGCCCCAGCGGCCGAGCGGCGTGCGTGCGGCGACGGCCGCGTTTCTGTCAGGATCGTCGCGGACCGGCCGCGTCATCGCGGTATCGATCCACCCAGGTGCGATGGCGTTGACGCGAATGCCTTCCGGCGCGTAAGCCGCCGCGAGCGACTTGGTCAGCTGCGCGACGCCGCCTTTGCTGGCCGCGTACCCCGGCGCATGCGCGCCGCCGAAGAACGAATACATCGACGCGGTATTGACGATGCACCCCGCGCACTTGGCCAGCGCCGGCCGGGCCGCGGCCGCAAGACGCATCGTGCCGGTCAGATTGACATCGACGACTTCGGCGAAGACGGCGGGGTCGTGCTCGGCGCTGCGGCGAATGATGCCGGCGCAGTTGATCAATATGTCGAGCCGGGGAAAATCGTGCAGGCACGCCGCGACGGCGGCTCCGTCGCGCACGTCCAGCCCGATGGCGCGCTCGCCGGCGAAGCCCTCTGCTTTGCGCGCCGAGTCGGCCTCGGCTTGCGACGCACCGGTGACGGTCACGCGCGCGCCGAGGCGCGCCAGCAGCGAGGCGATGGCGGCGCCGATGCCGCTGGTGCCACCCGAGACCAGCGCGACCCGGTCCGCGAAAAGCCCGCCGCGAAAGGTGTCGGCGGTCATCGGCTAGCCGCCGCCAGCAATGCGGCCACATCGGTGTGGCGCGGCAGCGGCGCGACCGCGCCGTATCCGGTCGTCGCCAGCGCCGCCGCGGCATTCGCGTAGCGGCCCGCGGCGAACGGCGTGTCTCCGGCGACGATCCTTGCCGCGAATGCGCCGTCGAAACAGTCGCCCGCTCCGGTCGCATCGACCGCGTTGACGCGCATGCCGGCGATGCGCTCGCGCGTCTTGCCGGTGGAGACCCAGACGCCTGCGCCGCCCATCTTGAGCGCGACGACCGGCGCGCCCCGGGCATGACACCAGTCCAGGATCGCATCCGGCTGCTGCTGTCCGGAAAGCTGGACCGCTTCGTCCAGACTCGGCAGGAACCAGTCGCACAGCGCCATCGTCGCGACGATCACCGACCGTGCGCGCGGCAGCGGCCAGAGCTTCGGACGAACGTTGCAATCGAAGGAGATCTTTGCGCCGGCCTCGCGCGCGATGCCGATCGCCGCGAAGACCGTGTCGCAGGCGCTGGCGCTGATTGCCTGGCTGATGCCCGACACGTGCAGCACCTTGGACGATCGAATGACCGGCTGCGGCAAATCCGACGGGCGCATGCGGCTTGCCGCCGAGCCGGCGCGAAGATAGCTGAACTCGTGACCGCTCGCGCCGTGGGTGACAAAGTAGATGCCGGTGTTGGCGTCGGGATCGATCGCCACGCCGCTGGCGTCGACACGCTCGCGCTGCCAGAGTGCCAAGAACTTGCGGCCGAACGCATCGTCGCCCAGGCGCGTGACATAGGCGGTCGCGGCCCCGAGCCGCGCGGCGGCGATGACGCAGTTCGACGTGTCGCCGCCAAATCCCTGCAGATATTGATCGCTCGCTTCGCGCGTCTGGTTGAACTCGAGCAGCGGTTCGCCCAGCGCGACCAGGTCGAAGCGCGCGTCGCTCATCGTTCGCGCTGCAGCGCCCGAAAGCCGGCGGCATAGGCTGCCGCTGAGGCGCGCACCTTTTCGGCCGAGTCGCCCGGTTTGTACAGATTCGAGCCCGTGCCGAATCCGTCGGCGCCGGCCGCCCAGAACGGCCCCATGTTGTCGGGACGGATACCGCCGACCGGGAACACCAGCGTTCCTTTGGGCAGCACGGCTCGCCAGGCCTTGAGCACCGCTGGCGACAGCTGCTCGGCGGGGAACATCTTGAGCCCGTCGGCGCCGGCGTCGATGGCGGCGAATGCTTCGGTCGGCGTCGCCGCGCCGGGAAGACAGACCAGGCCGTGCCGCTTGGCTTCGCGCACGATCGCAACATCGCCGTGTGGCATGACGACAAGCCGCCCGCCGGCGTCGGCGACCCGCGCGACATCGGCGACCTTGACGACGGTACCTGCACCGGTCAGGCAGCGCTCGCCATAAAGCTGCGCCAACCGCCGGATGCTGTCGAACGGATCGGGCGAATTCAGCGGAACCTCGAGGATGCGAAAGCCGTGCTCGGTCAGCGCCGATCCGACAGCGTCGATCTCGGACGGCGTGATGCCGCGCAGGACGGCAACCAGGGCCAGCGGATTCAGATAATCGGAAAGACCCGTCGTCATCTCAACAGTCCCGCGTGCCGCGCGATGCGCCACAAGCCGCGCGCCGCGGCGTCTTGTGCGCCGATGTCTGCATCGATCCCCGCGATCGCCAGTGCGGCTCGATATTTGTCCACCAGCGCCTGAGCGCCGACCAGGGTCACGCGCATCGCGGCCACGCGCATCCGCTCGACCCAGCGCCGCGCCGCCGCGATCTCGGCGCCGAGCAGCAAGCCCGAAAGGTAATCGCCGACGCCCGACGGCGCAAGTCGACCGGTCAGCGCCAGCGTGCGCGCGCTGAACAAATCGTGGGTGATGGCCGCTGCGCCGCGAAGGCTATGACGCACGCCGCGCGCGAAGGCCTCTTCGTCGCCGCCGGGTGCGGCGAGCCTGCCGAGAATGCTGTGGTCGACCAGCACCGCGTAGAGCTCGCCGGTCATGAACGTCGAAAAGGCCTCGATCCCATCGGGACCGATGATCGCCCATTTGCTGTGGGTGCCGGGAAGAAGCAGGACTTGCCGCGTCCGGGATTCATCGGCGAGCGCGCCGAGAATCTGCGTTTCCTCGCCGCGCATCACGTCGGCGATGCCATCGTCATCACGGCACATCAGGCCAGGAACGATCGTCAGCGCGGTGCCGGGGACCGGAGTCAGCCCCGACGCAATCGTGCCGAGGTCGGCCGGACAAGCGCGATACGGCACCTCGACCCACCCCTGGCGGCTGCCGATCATGCCGCAGGCGATCGAGGGCACGCCTTGGGGAAAATCGTCGCCGCACAGCGTCCGGAGCGCCTGCGCGAACTCACCGTTGGCCACGCGCTGCACGCCCAGCGGTGCGCTGCGCGCGTCGCGGACGTTGCCCTGGCGATCCATCGCATAGACGCGAGTCGAGCTCGTACCCCAGTCGATGGCGAGCAAGGCGATGTCCTGCATGGCGGGGAAGTTCGAACGCTGCGTCGCGGACGTCTTTCAATGCGGCGATGGCGCCGCGCGCACAGCGAGTCGCACTCTAGAACCGAAACCGCCGCAGGGTCAAGCCGCGCCGTGGGGATGCCGCGGCTATGCGCGCGAAGCGCGCGTTCGATCTACCAGCGTGCCGCCGCCTCGTCGTCGCTGGCGCGCGCTTCGACCCAGCGCTCGCCCTCGGGCGTCAGTTCCTTTTTCCAGAACGGCGCCTGGGTCTTCAGGTAGTCGATGATGAATTCGCAGGCGGCGAATGCATCGCCGCGATGCGCGCTCGAAACCGCGACCAGGACGATCTGGTCGGTCGGCGCGAGCTGGCCGACCCGATGGATGACTACCGCGTCGTAGATCGACCAGCGCCGTTTGGCTTCGTCAACGATGCCGGCGAGCGCCTTTTCGGTCATTCCCGGATAGTGCTCGAGCGTCAGCGTGCGCACGGTCGCGGCGTCATTTTCGTCGCGTACGACGCCGATGAACGAAGCGACCGCGCCGACGCGCGCGTCGCTGCCACGAAGGAGCGCGATTTCGCGCGCGACGTCGAAGTCCTCGGTCTGCACGCGAACGCCCATCGCGGACTAACCTCCGGTCACCGGGGGGAACAATGCCACCTCGTCACCGGTCCGCACCGGCGTGTCGGCCTGCGCCACGTCGTGGTTGACCGCGACGCGGACGGCGCGCCCCGGTGCCAGCTCGGACGACCACGCGCCGCCGCGGCTGCGCAGCCAGGCGAGCAGCGCACCGACATCGGCGACATCGCCCGGCAGCGCGACCCGTTCGCCCGACGTGCCGAAGCGATCGCGCAGGCGGGCGAGATAGACGAGTTCAACCATGATGGAATCTTAGCGCATCGGTGGCACGGCAAAACGAAAACGCCGGCGCGAGAGGCGCCGGCGCTTGTCCCGATTCGGCAATCAGAAGCGGTACTGGACGCCGATCGTGACCTGGTCCGAGTCGGGAAGGACGCCTACGCTGCTTGCCTCGCCGGCAAACCGGCCGAACCGCGCGTACTCGACGCGCAGGCCCAGCGATTGGCTGAGCGTGTAGCGCAGGCCGAC
>DATASF010000202.1:0-23830 GCA_036269335.1 Casimicrobiaceae bacterium | reverse complement strand
CTGGGCACCGATGCGCTGGCGGACGTAAAGCATCGTCGCGGGCGCCTAGAACAGGAAATAGCGCTGCGCCATAGGCAGCACGCTGGCCGGCTCGCAGGTCAACAGCCTGCCGTCCGCACGAACTTCGTAGGTCTCGGGATCCACGTCGATCTTGGGCATCGCGTCGTTCAGCTTCATGTCCTTCTTGCCGATCTTGCGCGTGTTCTTGACCGCGACCAGCGGCTTGGTCAGGCCGAGGCCGGTGACCGCGGGGTTCTTCAGCGCCGCGGCGGAGACGAACGTGACCGACGTATGACTCGCCTTGCCGAATGCGCCGAACATCGGCCGGTAGTGAACCGGCTGCGGCGTCGGAATCGACGCGTTCGGATCGCCCATCGCGGCGGCGGCGATCATCCCGCCCTTGAGGATCAGTGAAGGCTTGACGCCGAAAAAAGCCGGCTTCCACAGCACCAGGTCGGCGAGCTTGCCCGCCTCGACCGAGCCGACGACGTGCGAAATCCCCTGCGTGATCGCCGGATTGATCGTGTATTTGGCGATGTAGCGCTTGACCCGGAAGTTGTCGTGCGCGGCCGGGTCGCCTTCGAGCTTGCCGCGCTGCAGCTTCATCTTGTGCGCGGTCTGCCAGGTGCGGATGATCACCTCGCCGACGCGGCCCATCGCCTGCGAATCCGACGACATCATCGAGAACGCGCCGAGGTCGTGCAGGATGTCCTCGGCGGCGATGGTCTCGCGCCGGATGCGCGACTCTGCGAACGCGACGTCTTCGGCGATTGCCGGGTCCAGGTGATGACACACCATCAGCATGTCCAGATGCTCGTCGACGGTGTTGACCGTGTACGGCATCGTCGGGTTGGTCGACGAAGGCAGGACGTTGGGCTCGCCGCAGGCCTTGATGATGTCGGGCGCGTGCCCGCCGCCCGCGCCCTCGGTGTGAAACGTGCCGATCGCCCGTCCGCCGATCGCCGCAAGCGTGGTTTCGACGAAGCCGGACTCGTTGATCGTGTCGGTGTGTATCGTCACCTGCACGTCGTAGCGGTCGGCGACAGACAGGCAGCAATCGATTGCCGCGGGCGTCGTACCCCAATCCTCGTGCAGCTTCAATCCGTAGGCGCCCGCCTCGATCTGCTCGGCCAGCGGTCCCGGCGTCGAGCAATTGCCCTTGCCTTGGAAGCCGAGATTCATCGCAAAGCCGTCCGCCGACTCCAGCATGCGCAGCATGTGCCAGGGTCCGGGCGTGCAGGTCGTCGCGCAGGTTCCGGTCGCCGGCCCGGTGCCGCCGCCGAGCATCGTCGTGACGCCCGACATCAACGCTTCCTCGATCTGCTGCGGGCAGATGTAGTGAATGTGGCTGTCGATTCCGCCGGCGGTGACGATCATGCCTTCACCGGCGATGATCTCGGTGCCCGCGCCGATGACGATGTCGACGCCCGGCTGGATGTCGGGGTTGCCGGCCTTGCCAAGCTTCGCGACCCGCCCGTCCTTGATCGCGATATCGCATTTGACGATGCCCCACCAGTCGATCACCAGGGCGTTGGTGATCACCGTGTCGGCGCAATCCTTGGCCATGCGCTGGCTCTGGCCCATTCCGTCGCGAATCACCTTCCCGCCGCCGAATTTGACTTCCTCGCCGTAGACGGTCAGGTCCTTCTCGACCTCGACGATCAGCTCGGTGTCGGCGAGCCGCACGCGGTCGCCGACGGTCGGGCCGAACATTTCGGCGTACGCCTGCCGTCCTGTCTTCATCGCTTGCCGCGCCTGGCCGGGGACTTGCTGCGCGACGCCGGCGGCTTGGCCGCGGGCCTGGCGTCCAGCGGACCCATCACGGCTCCGCTGAATCCGTGGACGATGCGCGCTCCGGCCAGGGCCACGAGCTCGACGGTGCGGGTTTGGCCCGGTTCGAAGCGGACGGCGGTGCCCGCGGCGATATTCAGACGGAATCCGCGCGCCCTGGCCCGATCGAACGACAGCGCGGCGTTGGTCTCGCCGAAATGGTAGTGCGAGCCGATCTGGATCGGCCGGTCGCCGGTGTTCGAGACCTCGAGCGTGATCGTCGGCCGCCCGGCATTCAACTCGATGTCGCCGTCGCGGGGAAATATTTCGCCCGGTATCATGCGCGCCTCACGGGATCGGCTGGTGCACGGTGACGAGCTTGGTGCCGTCGGGAAACGTCGCCTCGACCTGGATCTCCGGAATCATCTCGGCCACGCCTTCCATCACCTGCGCGCGCGTCAGCAAGGTCGTGCCGTCGCTCATCAGCTCGGCGACGTCGCGCCCGTCGCGCGCGCCTTCGACGATCGCCGCGCTGATGTAAGCGACGGCCTCCGGATAGTTGAGGCGGACTCCGCGCGCCAGCCGGCGCTCGGCCAGCAACGCGGCGGTGAACAGCAACAGCTTGTCTTTTTCGCGCGGTGTCAGGTCCATCGATGTCTCGTCGTCAGGTGTTCCAGATGCGCGGAGGAACCGCGTCGCGTCCGGTGAGCTGCGGCCGCGCAAGGCGCCACAGCCGTTCGAAGTAAGCGTGCGCCGGCCCCACCGATGCCCCGCGATACCGCGCGAGCAGCACGCCGGGCAGCCGCGTGACGGCGCCCTCGCCGACTGCGACGACCTTGCGGCAGGTGTCGAGCAGCGCGTCGCTTGTCTGCGGTGCGGCAGCAATGAATGTGCCAAAGACGGCTGCGCCGTTCAAGCCGACGGGCGAGCTGGAGAGGCGCCCACCCGCGTCGATGCACGCGCGTTCGACGTAGACGGCGGCGCCATCGCGCGTGATGCTCAAGCGCTGCCGCAGCGATCCTTGGCGGAAGCGCTCGCCGCTGGCCGTGCGCCCGAGACAGACGATGTCCCAGCCGATGAACACCGCGTCGCAGACAAGCTCGATATGGCTGTCGAGCTCCGCGACGGCGCCATCGTAGACGATGGTCTCGCGCGGCAGCCACTCGATGACCGCCGCTTCCGCCGCGCGCAGGACGAGATGCTGGGTCGCCGGTTCGCCGGCGCTGCGATACCACTTGGCAGCGCCCGGTGTGGTCAGCTGCGCATGCGCGCCAGGACCGGCGCCGGCATCGATGACCAGCGCGTCGCCACCGACGATGCCCCCCGGCGGGTGCACGATGATGTTCTGGCAGACGCCGTGACCTTCGGCGTAAAGAGACTTCTGCACCCGCAGCGGTCCGGCGTGCACGCGCTCAGCGAGGACGGTGCGCGGGCCGGAGCGCTCGAAGCGAAGCCGCAGTTCGGCGCGCCAGCGCGATGCCGGCGGTTGCGGCGCGCGCGGTAGGCGCGGCGCAAGGTCCGATCGCGCAAGCGCGCGTACGACGCTGCTCATGGCGCCAGTGTAGCGCAAGGCTCGCGCCGCCGGGTTGCACCGCAAAGGCGAGAACGCGCCCGAAGATCGTGCATGCCGCCGCGGCTGGCCGGTGCGGTTCAGCTAGAGTCGGACGTACTCGTAGTCGATCGGCAGGCTGTTGATTCCGCGCTCGGGCGGGGCGATCCAGCCGGCCATCCGGCCGGGCGCAACGACCCGCTGCATCAGGCTCTTCACGAATGCGCGGTCGGCTTCGGTCGGCAGCCATTCGCCTTCGTGCCGGCGAAATTCGCTCTGGTTGATGATCGCGCCCTCCGGATCGCAATGCACGCCGGCCCAGACGCCGATCGCGCGGTGAAAGCGCGGCGACGGCAGCGCCAGGCGATGCGCGACGCCCGCGCGCTCGAGCTGGCGGTTCCAGCGCTTGAGCCCCAGCTCGCAGTCGCGGACGTAAGAAGTTCGCAGCACTTCGTTCATCGCGTTGCGCAGCGGAATGCTGTCGGTCCTGACGCCGCGCGCCGCATCGGGTTGCGCGAGCTCGAACGCGACGTCGACGCAGCGATGATCGTCGTACTGCGACTCGTCCGGCCGGCCCTTGAGTCCGGTGGCGAAGCTCGACGCGGCGTTCGACGAGACTTCCGACCCGAACAGGTCGAGCGAGGACGAGAACCAGAAATTGAGGTAGCGCTGGAAGGTCGGCAGATCGACCGCGCCGGCGTTGCGCACCGCCGCCGGATCGTCGGTGCCGAGCTCGGTCATCACCTCCTGCGCGCGCTTGATCACGCGCGAAAGCCCGGTCTCGCCGACGAACATGTGGTGCGCCTCCTCGGTCAGCATGAACCGGGTAGTGCGCGCCAGCGGGTCGAACGCCGATTCGGCAAGGCTCTTGAGCTGGTATTTGCCGTCGCGGTCGGTGAAATAGGTGAACATGAAAAACGACAGCCAGTCGGTCACCGGCTCGTTGAACGTGCCCAGGATGCGCGGCTTGTCGGCGTCGCCCGAATGGCGCTCGAGCAGCTCCTCGGCTTCTTCCCGTCCGTCGCGCCCGAAATACGCGTGCAGCAGGTAGACCATCGCCCACAGGTGGCGGCCTTCCTCGACGTTGATCTGGAACAGGTTGCGCAGGTCGTACAGCGACGGACAGCTGTGACCGAGCAGGCGCTGCTGCTCGACCGACGCCGGCTCGGTGTCACCCTGGGTGACGATCAGCCGCCGCAGCGGCGAGCGATATTCGCCGGGCACTTGCTGCCATGCCGGCTCGCCCATGTGATCGCCGAAGCCGATCGTGCGCGCCGGGTCGGCGTCAGCCAGAAATATGCCCCAGCGGTAGTCGGGCATGCGCACCTGGCCATAGCTCGCCCAACCGGCCGCGTCGACGCCGACGGCCGTGCGCAAATAGATGTCCGCGGCGGCGAAGTCCGACGGTCCCATCGTCTGCCACCATTGCAGGAACTTCGGCTGCCAATGCTCGAGCGCGCGCTGCAGCGTTCGATCGTCGGTCAGGTTGACGTTGTTCGGAATCTTTTCGCTGTAGTTGATCGCCATGATCGCTTTTCGCGCTTGCACCGCGGCGCTAGACGCGCTCCCAGTCGAATTTGGCGCGCGTGCCGCTGCCAAAGAGCTTCAGCGCGCCGTCCTTGCCGACCGCGTTCGGCCGCTGGAACACCCAGTTCTGCCACGCCGCCAGCCGGCCGAAGATGCGCGCGTGCATGGTCTCGGGTCCGGAAAAGCGCAAGCTCGCCTCCATGCCCGACAGCGCATCGGGCGAAAGGCTCGCGCGCTCTTCGAGCGCCAGCCGGATCTCGTCGTCCCAGTCGATGTCGTCCGGCGTGAACGTGACCAGCCCCGCTTCGCGCGCCGCCTCGGAGTGCAGCATCGTGCCCACGCCTTCTGGCTCGGGCGCGAGCGTGTCGACCGCGAAGCGATTGGCAAGCCGCGTTCGGCCGTTGCACATCGGATAGGCGCTGTAAGTCTGCGCCGACAGCGCGATCGCCGGCTCGGCGTCGCGTTCGTCCGGGAGTGCCAGCATGTAGCCGCGGTCGGCCGCGAGTGCAAGCTCGAGCAAGGTGCCGGCAAAGCACGAGCCCCGGTCGATCAGCGCGAACACCGAGCGCGCGGAAACGTCGAGGCGCGACAGGGTGCGACGCCACAGGCCTGTGGTCTCGCGCACCAGCCAATGCCCGGCGTATTCGGTCAGCGTCGCATCGACCGCCAGGACCGCGGCAGGATCGCCGGCAGTCCGCATCACCCAGGTGCCGATGTCGAGCGCGTTGGTTCGCAGAAGCAGCATCGCGTCGTCGAGCTCGCGCGCGAGCGCCAGCGGCCACCAGTCGGCGCCTTGCGCCGTGATCGCTTCGATCGAGTCGGGCGTCGGCCCCGACGGAGCGCGCAGGGTGAACGTCGCGACGCGCGCGGCGCGATCGAGCGCGACGTCGAGGTTCGGATAACCGATGCCCGACTCGCTAACCGTTCTTTTGAGCGGCGTCAGCACGATGCCGCGCGGCGTCACGCCTTGAGAGTGCACACCTTCCGCGGCGAGTTCCTTGGCACGCCGCGCCAGCGTATCGCCGAACGTGCTCGGCGTCGCGATCGCGTCGACCAGGCCCCAGGCTTTGGCGCGATCAGCGCGCACTCCTTCGATGGTCGTGCAAAAGACGTCGGCGAGATCGCGACGGAGCTTGCGCTTGTCGGTAAGGCGGGTGAGCCCGCCGGTGCCCGGCAGCACGGCCAGCAGCGGGACTTCGGGCAGGCTGACCGTCGACGACCGGTCGTCGATCATCAAAATTTCGTCGCAGGCAAGTGCCAGCTCGTAGCCGCCGCCGGCGGTCGTGCCGTTCAGCGCGGCGATCGACTTCAAGCCCGAGTAGAGGCTCGCGTCCTCGATGCCGTTGCGCGTTTCGTTGGTGAACTTGCAGAAGTTGACCTTCCAGGCATGCGACGACGCGCCGAGCATGTAGATGTTGGCGCCCGAGCAGAACATGCGCTCCTTGCCGCTGGTGATCACCAGGCAATGCACTTCGGGATGCTCGAAGCGCAGCCGCTGCAGCGCATCGGCGAGCTCGATGTCGACGCCGAGATCGTACGAGTTGAGCTTGAGCTTGTAGCCCGGCTTGAGGCCGCGATCCTCGTCGACGTCGAGGACCAGCGTCGCGACCGCGCCGTCGATCTTCACCCGCCAGTGCGCGTAATGATCGGGGTCGGTATCGAAGGTCACCATCGGATTCATCCGGCGCGCTTTGCCGCCGCGGCGGCCCGCGCGGCTTGCTCGAGCAGCTTGAGGCTCTGCGCGATCGACTTGCCCGAGGTGTCGACGATCGCGTCGGCCTTGCGGTACAGAAGCTCGCGCCCGGCGAGGATGCGCTTCAGGTCTTCCATCGCCTCGGTGCTCCCGGCCATCGGCCGCTGGTCGCCCTGCGCGACCACGCGCGCCATGTGTTCTTCGGGCCTGGCCTTGAGCCATACGACGCGGCAGGTCGACAACAGCAGATCGAAGGTCTCGGGCTCCGACACGATGCTGCCGCCGGTCGCGATGACCATCGCCTCGTCGCGCAGCAGCAGCGCCTCGAGCGCGCGCCGCTCGTGCCGGCGATAGGCCGGCAGCCCGTAAAGGAGGAACAGTTCCGCCAGCGACGCGCCGGCCGCCTGCTCGATTTCGCGGTCGAGCTCGATGAACGGCACGCGGCGCAGGGCGGCGAGGCGTTTGCCCAGCGTCGTCTTGCCGGCGCCGCGCAGACCGATCAGCGCGATCCGGCGCTTCCGCTCGGTCCCGGCGCCGCCGAACGCGCGATGCAGCGTGTCCGAAGCGCGCCGGATCTCCGGTGCCGACAGGCGCGACAGCCATTGCATCAGCAGCGCGACTTCGGCCGGCGCCTCGGGACCGTTGCGCGTCAGCTGCTCGACCGGCACATCGATCGCCTGCGCGATCTGCTTCAACAGCAGGATCGACACGTTGCCGCGTCCCGATTCCAGCGATGCCAGATAGCGCTCGGACACGCCCGAATCCTGCGCCAACGTGCGCCGCGACATCCCCCGGCGCGCGCGGATTTCGCGCACGCGCTCGCCGATCGCCGCGAGATAGGCGGCATCGTTGTCGCGGCCGGAGGCGGATGGCAGCGCCGTGCGCGCCGGGGAGGCCGTGCTCATCCCCGGCGTGCTCCGCGGGTCTTGCGCCGGGCAGCGTTGGTGCGATAATGCATTTTATTGCATCCTGATCTCAAGGTATGTACTATAGTTCATGGCCGTCCCGATGACAAGCCTTTAACCGATGCTGAACGTCAATATCCTGGTCGGCACGATGACCGGCACCGCGCAGCTGGTCGCGCAGGAAATCGAGCTCGCCTTTGCCGGCCCGCAGCTCGCCATCGACGTCACGTTCATGGATGCGCTCGATCGGCGCGTGTTCGAGCGGCCCGGCGTGTTTCTCATCTGCACGTCGACCTACGGCCAGGGCGACGTGCCCGACAATGCCAAGGTCTTCTATGCCGATCTCGCCGCGTGCCGCGACTCGCTTGCGCACGTGCATTACGGCGTGTTCGCGCTGGGCGACAGCACGCACGTCGGCACCTACTGTTTTGGCGGCAGGCGTTTCGACGAGGCGCTGGCGGCGCGCGGCGCGCGGCGCATCGGCGAGGTGATGCAGCACAATGCCAGCGGCGGCACGCTGCCCGAGGACGTGGCGCTGGAATGGTTTCCCGAATGGCTGCAGCAAGCGCGCGCCGCCGTCGACCCGGAGGAAGCCGATGCTTCGTCCGCGGCGCAAGCAACGCGACAGGCCGGCGATTGACGAGGCCGGCATGCGCCGCCACAATCGCCAGTCCCGTTTCCCGCCAACGCGATCATGACCGCCCGGACACCTGCCTTGGCTCAGGCAGATCATGCGGCGTCGCCGCCGCGTCTTAGCATTCCCCGCGTTTACAACGCCGCTGCCGACCTGGTCGAGCGCAATCTCGCCGGCGGCCGTGCCGATCGCATCGCGTTCATCGACGATGCCGGACGCTATTCGTACGGCGAGCTTTCGCAGCGAGTCAACCGCTGCGCCAACGCCTGGCGGCGTCTGGGCCTGCGCACCGAGGATCGCGTCGTCCTGCTGCTGCACGACAGCATCGACTTTCCGACGGCATTCCTCGGCGCGATCCGCGCCGGCATCGTGCCGATCCCATGCAATACGCTGTTGACCGCAGCCGACTACGAATATCTGCTCGCCGACAGCCGTGCGCGGGCCGTCGTCGTCTCGGCGCCGCTGGCGCCGGCGATCGCGCCACTCGCCGCGCGGCTCGACGCCCTCGAACACGTCATCGTCTCCGGCGCGGCGGTCGACGGCACGCTCGATTTCAGCCGATGGATCGCGGGCGAATCGGCCGATGCGCCGGTCGCGGCGACGACGGCGGACGACATCTGCTTCTGGTTGTATTCGTCGGGCTCGACCGGCAGCCCGAAGGGCGCCGTGCATTTGCACTCCGACCTCATCCACACGGCGGAGCTGTATGCGCGGCCGGTGCTGGGCATCGCGCCGGACGATGTCGTATTCTCGGCGGCCAAGCTGTTTTTCGCCTACGGCCTGGGCAACGCGCTGACCTTTCCGCTCTCGGTCGGCGCCACCAGCGTGCTGATGGCCGAGCGGCCGACGCCCGCGGCGGTGTTCAAGCGCCTGGTCGGCGAACGGCCGACGATTTTCTACGGGGTGCCAACCTTGTACGCGGCGATGCTGGCCAGCGCCGACTTTCCATCGCGCGACCGGCTTGCGCTGCGCCGCTGCGTCTCGGCCGGGGAGGCGCTGCCGGCGGACCTCGGCATGCGCTGGCGCGACAAGACCGGCGTCGACATCCTCGACGGGCTGGGCTCGACCGAAATGCTGCATATCTTCCTGTCCAATCGTCCCGACGACGTCTGCTACGGGACGACCGGCAGGCCGGTGCCCGGCTACGATCTGCGCGTCGTCGACGAAAGCGGCGATCCGGTCGCGCCGGGCGAGATCGGCGAGCTCCAGGTCAGCGGCCCCACGAGCTCGCCGTTCTACTGGAACAATCGCGCCAAGAGCCTGGCGACATTTCTGGGGCCGTGGACCCGCAGCGGCGACAAATACATCGTCGATGCCGACGGACGCTATGTCTATTGCGGCCGCACCGACGACATGCTCAAGGTCGGCGGCGTGTACGTGTCGCCGTTCGAGGTCGAGGCCGCGCTGGCGAAGCACGAGGCCGTCCTGGAGGCCGCCGTCGTCGGCTGCGCCGATGCGAGCGAGCTGATCAAGCCGAAAGCCTTTGTCGTGCTCAAGCCCGGACACGCACCAGGGCCCGCGCTCGCCGCGGCGCTGCAGGAGCACGTCAAGACGCTGCTCGCGCCGTTCAAATATCCGCGGTGGATCGAATTCGTCGCCGACCTGCCGAAGACCGCGACCGGCAAGATCCAGCGCTTCAAGCTGCGCGGGCCGGCGTAGCGTCGTGTCGGGACGGTGGAACATGACGGAATGTCAACCCGCTGCTACCATCGCAGCGCCGACAAGACCAAAATTTCGGAGGAGATCCCCATGACAGACCGGCGTCAGTTCATCCAGCAGGCAGGACTCCTCGCATCGGCCGCCGCGGTCGGCGGTCTCGCGCCGTCGGTCGCGCGCGCCCAAAGCGCCAAGCTCAGGGTCGGCATGATGCTTCCGTACACGGGCACCTTTGCCGCGCTCGGCACGGCGATCACGCAGGGCTTCAATCTGGCGGTCGAGGAAAACGGCGGCATGCTCGGCGGCCGCGCGATCGACTTCTTCACCGTCGACGACGAGTCGGAGCCGTCGAAGGCGACGGACAACGCGAACAAGCTCGTGCAGCGCGACAAGGTCGACGTGCTGCTCGGCACCGTGCATTCGGGCGTGGTCATGGCGATGGTCAAGGTCGCGCGCGACAACGGCACGCTGCTGATCATTCCGAACGCGGGCGCGAACGCGGCGACCGGCGGCCAGTGTGCGCCGAACATCTTCCGCACGTCGTTTTCCAACTGGCAGCCCGCGCATCCGATGGGCAAGGTGATGTACGAGCGCGGGCACCGCAAAGTGGTCACGCTGACCTGGAAATACGGCGCCGGCGAGGAATCGATCGAAAGCTTCAAGGAGGCGTTCACCAAGCTGGGCGGCTCGATCGCCAAGGAGATGTACCTGCCATTTCCGAACGTCGAGTTCCAGCCGTTCATTACCGAGATCGCCTCGATCAAGCCCGATGCGGTGTTCGTCTTCTTTGCCGGCGGCGGGGCGGTCAAGTTCACCAAGGATTACGCGGCTGCGGGGCTCAAGGACAAGATCCCGCTCTATGGCAGCGGCTTCCTCACCGATGGCACGCTCGAAGCGCAAGGCGCCTCGGCGCAGGGGCTGCTGACGACGCTGCACTACGGCGACGGTATCGAGAACCCGAAGAACAAGCAGTTCCGCTACAACTACGGCAAGAAGTACGGCGTCCAGGCCGACGTCTACGCGGTGCAGGGGTACGACGCCGCGCTGTTGCTGCACGGCGGACTCAATGCGGTCAAAGGCAGTTTCGGCGACAGGAAGGCGCTGTACGGCGCGCTGGAGAAGGTCAAGATCGACAGCCCGCGCGGGCCCTGGACGATGTCGAAGGCGCACAATCCGATCCAGGACATTTATCTGCGCCGAGTCGAGGGCAACGCGAATCAGGTGATCGGCATCGCATGGAAAGCGCTGGAGGATCCTGCGCGCGGCTGCAGGATGTCGGCAGCCTAGTACCTCGCTCGCAGCTCACTTGCGCGGGGGCGGTCGTCCCCGCTTCTTTTTTTTGCTGGCTACGCGTCGAGGCGACGCGCGGATGACGGACCCGTGCCGTGGAATGGCTGATCCAGATACTCAATAGCGTGCAATACGGCCTGCTGCTGTTCCTGGTCGCGAGCGGGCTGACCTTGATCTTCGGCATCATGGGCGTCATCAATCTCGCCCACGGCAGCTTCTACATGATCGGCGCTTACCTCGCGTTCACGCTGTCGTCGCTGACCGGCAGCCTGTGGCTGGCGATACCGCTGGGGATCGTCCTCTCCGCCATGCTCGGACTGCTGCTGGAGTGGGCGCTGATCAGCCGGCTGTACCGGCGGGATCATCTGTACCAGGTGCTGCTGACGTTCGGCCTGATCCTGATTTTCGAGGAGCTCCGCAGCATCATCGTCGGCGACGACGTGCACAGCGTCGCCATCCCCGCTGTGCTCGCGGCGTCGCTGCCGTTGACCGACACGCTCTCGTACCCGGTCTACCGGCTGTTCATTTCGGGTGTGTGCCTCGCCCTCGCCGCGCTGATGTATGTGACGATACAGAAGACGCGCTTCGGCATGATGATCCGGGCCGCGGCATCGAATCCCGAGATGGCGACGTCGCTCGGCATGGACATCCGCTGGATCCATGCGCTGGTCTTCGCCGCGGGCGTCGCGCTGGCAGCCTTCGCCGGCATGATCGCCGCGCCGGTGTCGTCGGTGTTTCCCGGCATGGGCAACCAGGTGCTGATCGTCTGCTTCGTCATCGTCGTCATCGGCGGCATCGGGTCGCTCAAGGGCGCACTGATCGCCGCGCTGCTGATCGGCTTCGCCGATACGTTCGGCAAGGTGCTATTTCCCGACTACGCGAGCATCGCCATCTATTTGTTGATGGCGGTCGTGCTGCTGTTCCGTCCGCTGGGGCTGTTCGGCCGTGCGTAAGTCCCGGCTCCGGCGCGCCGTCCGCACTCGAGCCGCGGCATGAAGCGCAGCCTGCTGCCGTGGCTCGTCGTTGCCGCCATCCTGCTGCTGCTGTTTCCGGCGGTCGCGGAGAAGTTCTATCTGCAGCTCGTCACCAAGATCATGATTCTTTCGATCTTCGCGCTGTCGCTCGACCTTCTGGTCGGCTACACCGGGCTCGTCAGCCTCGGTCACGCCGCCTACTTCGGGATCGCCGCGTACACCTATGCGCTGGCCGCGCCGGCGGCCGATCCTGCCAACGTCTGGCTGACCCTGCCGCTGGCGCTGGCGGCGAGCGCCGCGGCCGCGCTGCTGGTCGGCGCGCTGGTGCTGCGCACCTCGGGCGTGTACTTCATCATGGTCACCCTGGCGTTCGCCCAGATGGCGTATTACTTCTTTCACGACACGCGGATCGCGGGCGGATCCGACGGGATCTACGTCGACACGCGGCCCGACGCGCTGCTGCCGGGACTGGATCTGGCCAACGACCTGCATTTCTACTATTTCGTCCTCGCCGCCCTCGCGGTCGTTTTTGCGCTGCTCGTTGTCATCCTGCGCTCGCCGTTCGGGCGCGCGCTCCAGGGCATCAAGGCCAACGAGCACCGGATGCGCGCGCTCGGCTTCGCGACCTTGCGCTACAAGCTCGCCGCCTTTGTGCTGGCGGGAACGGTCGCGGGGCTCGCCGGCTATCTGGCCGCGGCGAAGGAAGGCTACGTCAATCCCGAGATGATGGCCTGGCATCAGTCGGGCACGGTGCTGATGATGCTGATCCTGGGCGGCATGGGGACGCTGTCCGGCGCAGTGGTCGGCGCGTTTTCCTATGTGCTGCTGCAGGAATGGTTCTCGGCACTGACCAAGCACTGGCAGCTTCTGATGGGCGTCTTTATCGTCGCCGCGGTGGTGCTGTTGCCTCGGGGCCTGATCGGCCTGCACCAGCTGCGGATGAAATCGCGCTTGCCGCGCAACGGGAGCGACGGTGACTGAGCCGGTCCTGGCCGCGACCGCGCTCGGCCGCCGCTTCGGCGGCCTGGTCGCCGTCGACAACGTCAGCCTGTCGCTGGGGCCGAAGACGGTGCACGCGGTCATCGGCCCGAACGGCGCCGGAAAGTCGACCTTGATCAACCTCCTCTCCGGAGACCTGCGGCCGTCGACCGGCACGATCCGGCTGGGCACGCTGGACATCACCGACTGGCCATCGCACCGCGTCGCGCAGCACGGCGTGGCGCGATCGTTCCAGCATACCAATGTTTTCGGAGCCTTTTCCGCATTCGAGAATTGCCGGCTCGCGGCGCAGTCGCACCACAGCAATTTCGGTCGCTGGTTCAAGCCGGCGGACCGGTATGACGGCTGGAATGCCGCGGCGGAAGCCGCGCTGGCGACCGTCGGGCTGGCGGCGCGTGCCGGTGTTGCCGCGACCGCGTTGTCGCACGGCGAGCGGCGCGCGCTGGAGATCGCGATGGCTCTTGCCACCCACCCGACCGTGCTTTTGCTCGACGAGCCGCTGGCCGGAATGGGGCCGGAGGAGTCCGCGCACATCGTCGCGCTGCTCAAGCGCCTCGCCGCCGACCACGCGATCCTGCTGGTCGAGCACGACATGGATGCGGTCTTCGCGCTGGCGGACCGGCTGACGGTGATGGTCAACGGCAGCATACTGGCGAGCGGCGCGCCCGACGCGATCCGCGCCAACGCCGAAGTGCAGCGCGCCTATTTGGGCACCGAAGCGGTGAGCGCGCTCTGATGACCGCGCCGCTGCTCGAAGCGCGCGGGCTGCACAGCTATTACGGCAGCAGCCATGTGCTGCAGGGCGTCGATTTTTCGATCGGCGCCGGCGAGGTGGTCGCGCTGATGGGCCGAAACGGCATGGGCAAGACGACCTTGCTGCGCTCGATGCTGGGCTTGCTCAAGTCGCGCGCCGGCGAAGTGAATATCGGCGGCGTCCGTGCGACCGATATGCCGCCGCACCGGATCGCGCGTCTCGGCGTCGCGTTCGTGCCGGAGAACCGCGGCATCTTTCCGACGCTCTCGGTCCGCGAAAACCTGCTGGTCGCGGCGCGGCCGGCCACCGGCAGCAGCGGGTGGACGTTCGAACGGGTGATGGCGACCTTTCCCGCGCTCGCCGCGCGGCTCGATCACCGCGGCAACCAGCTGTCGGGCGGCGAGCAGCAGATGCTGACCATCGGCCGGGCGCTGCTGACCAATCCGCGCCTGCTGATCCTCGACGAGGCGACCGAAGGACTGGCGCCGCTGATCGCAACGACGATCTGGCGGACGATACGCACGATCCGCGACGGCGGCATTGCGACGGTGATCGTCGACAAGCATTTCGCGATGCTGGCCGAGCTCGCCGATCGCTGCGTGATTCTGGTCAAGGGACGCAAGGTGTTCGACGCTTCGCCTGCCGAGCTCGCCGTGAAGCCGGGCCTGCGCCAGCAGCACCTGGGCATCTGACGCCCATTCGATCGATGCCGCGGGCGCGATTCGTCGACATCGCCGGCCACCGTCTGGAATGCGTGCGCATCCCGGGAGCCAGGAGCGCACCGACGCTGGTCTTTTTGCACGAGGGACTGGGTTCGGTCGCGTTGTGGAAGGACTTCCCCGCGCGCGTGGGCGATGCGACCGGCTGTCCGGTGCTCGTCTATTCGCGCGCCGGATACGGCCGCTCGTCGCCAGCCGCGCTGCCGCGCACGCCCGACTACATGCACGTCGAGGCCCTGACCGTTCTGCCGGCGCTCCTCGACCGGCTGGGGATCGTCGATCCGGTATTGGTCGGGCACAGCGACGGCGCGTCGATTGCGCTGCTGCACGCCGGTTCGGGCAAGCGCCGGGTGCGCGCGGTGGTCGCGTTCGCGCCGCACGTCTTCGTCGAGGACGTGTCGATCGCGAGCATCGCCGAAGCGCGCCGGCAATACGAGACGACCGACCTGCGCGAGAGGCTGGCGCGGCGCCACGCCGATCCCGACGCGGCGTTCCGCGGCTGGAACGACATCTGGCTGGCACCGGCGTTTCGCAGCTGGAACATCGAGGCCTGCCTTTCCGGCGTGCGCTGTCCGCTGCTGCTGATCCAGGGCCGCGACGACGAGTACGGAACCGCGGCCCAGCTCGACGCCATCGAGCGCCAGGTCGGCGGCACGGTCGCGCGGCTCGAGCTCGCCGACTGCTGCCACTCGCCGCATCGCGATCAGCCCGAAGCGACCTTGAAGGCGATTGCCGGTTTCGTCGCTACGGTGTCGCCTTGACCGTTTTCTGCAAGGTCAGCGCGCGCTGATAAAGGCGATTGCGCGCCGCGCCCGACTGCGCGACCGCGATTCGCACCGCCTGGGCGAGCGGCAGCTCGGCGAGCAGCGGCTTGAGCAGCGCGTCGTGTTCCGCCGCGTTGTCCTCCGCGCCGTCTTCGTCCGGTGCGGCGACGATCAGCACGAACTCGCCTCGGAGCCGGTCGGCGTCGGCCGCAAGCCAGGCGGACGCCTCGGCCAGCGCGCAGCGATGCAACGTTTCGAAGCGCTTGGTCAGCTCGCGCGCGATGACGATCTCGCGCTGCGGATCGATCGTGGCGGCGAGCGCCGCCACCGTCGCCGCGATCCGGTGCGGCGCCTCGTACAGGATCAGCGCATACGGCAACGCGCGCACCCGTTCGATCGCGGCGCGCCGCGCGCCGGCCGCGGCGGGCAGGAATCCGAGGAACAGCCACTGCGGCGCCGCGATGCCTGCGGCCGACAGCGCCGCCGTCGCCGCCGACGGGCCGGGAATCGGCACGATCGCAAAGCCGGCCGCCGAAACGGCGCGCACCAGCGCCGCACCCGGATCGCTGATTGCCGGTGTGCCGGCGTCGGTGATCAGCGCGACGCGCTTGCCGGAGGAGAGCGATTCGATAATGGCCGCGGCGCGCTTGTGCTCGTTGTGCTCGTGCAGCGAAACCAGCCGCGCGTTAACGCCGTAGTGCGCGAGCAGCCCGGCGCTGACGCGCGTGTCCTCGGCCGCGATCACGTCGACTTGTCCCAGCACGTCGAGCGCGCGCAGCGTCAGGTCGCGCAGGTTACCGATCGGTGTCGCCACCACATATAATGTTCGCTCCAGCGCCGGCAGCGGCTCCCCTCTGCTCATGATCGACCATTTCCTTTCGCTGTCCCGATTGCCGGCCTGGCTGCGCGCGGCGGCGCTCGCCGCCGTGCTGCTCGCTGTCGGCGCGTGCAGTGTGACGCCGCCATTGTCGGGCCGCGCGCCGCCGCCGCCAAGCACGGCGCCGCCGGCGCCGCCGGTGGTCGACATCGTTCCGGCGCCGCCGGTACCGCCGCCTCCGTTCGCCGTAACGCCGCCGCCGACTCCGCCACCGACGACCGGAGCCGCGGTCGCGCGGCCCACCGGGACGGGGATCGCGCTGATCCTGCCGCTCGAGTCGCCGGCCTATGGGCGCGCCGCCAGCGCCGTGAAGGCGGGCTTCCTCGCCGCAGCGGCGCGTGCCGGCGCGAGCGCGCGCGTACAAGTCATCGCGCATGGCGACGACGGCGTACTGCCCGCGTTCGCCGCCGCGGCGCAAAGCGGTGTGGCGGTCGCCGTCGGCCCGCTGACGCGCGACGATTTGAAGACCGTCCTCGCGATGTCGCCGCTGCGGCCGCGGATGCTCGCGCTGAACCAGACCGACGAAGGAGCGCCGTTGCCTGCCGGCGTCTATGCATCGACGCTCTCCCTCGAGCAGGACGCGGCGGTCCTGATGCGGGTCGCACGCGGCGACGGCGTCAAGGCGATCGCCGTCGTCGGCAGCGATTCGCCGTTTCAGCGGCGGTTCAGCCAGTCGTTCGTGGCTGCGTGGCGGCGCGAAGGCGGAGCACCGCCGCGCGAGTACCGGTTCGATGCGAGCCCGGAGCAGCTCGGTGCGCTGCGCCGCGAGCTCACCACGCAGCCGATCGATGCGGTGCTGCTGGCGGTCGATGCCAGCGACGCGGCGCTGGCGAAGTCGTTCCTGCGCGGGCGGGTCTATGCGAGCAGCCAGATCACCGACGGCCTGCCGGCCCAGATGCTGTACGACCTGGAGAACGTCCGCTACATCGAAGTGCCCTGGCTGGCCGAGCCCGACAATCCGGCGTTCGCCGGCGTGCCGCGCGCCGATTACGACGACCCGGTGCTCGAGAGGCTCTATGCGCTGGGCATCGATGCATTCGCGCTGGCGCAGATGCTGGCCGAGCCGACGCCGCCGGACAGGATCGAGCTCGACGGCGCGACCGGTCATCTGTCGCTGCTCCCGTCGCGGGTGTTTGCGCGCGAAGGCCGGGTGATGACCATCCACGACGGACGCGTGCTGGCCGAATCGCCGGCGCGATGAAACGATGAATCGCGGCGCGGCGGCGGAAGCGCTCGCGGCCGGGTTCCTCGAGGTGCGGGGCCTCAGCATCGTCGCGCGCAACTACCGCTGTCGCGGCGGCGAGATCGATCTGATCGCCAGCGATGGCGAGACGCTGATCTTTGTCGAAGTCCGGCTGCGCAGCGATGCGGCGTTCGGCGGTGCGGCGGAGAGCATCACCGCGGCCAAGAGAAAGCGCCTCAGGTTCGCGGCGGCCCATTATCTCAGCCGTTTGAATCGGGAGCCCCCGTGCCGCTTCGACGCCATCCTGCTGGCGTCGCTCGATCCGGGCCGGATCGAATGGCTGGTCGATATCGACGCGAGCTGACGCCGCGCCGAGCCAAGTTGCTACAATGGGCTCGACCGATGGATACCACGCACCGCATCCGCGCGCATTTCGCCGACAGCGCCGAACTCAAGCTGGCCGCCGTCGACGCGATGGCGCCGCTGATCGCGCGCGCAGCGGGGCTGATGACCGATTGCCTGCTGGCGGATGGCAAGATTCTTGCCTGCGGCAACGGTGGCTCGGCGTCCGACGCCCAGCACTTCGCCGCCGAAATGGTCGGCCGCTTCGAGCGCGAGCGTCCCGAGCTCCCGGCGCTGTCGCTGGCGACCGATACTTCGATCCTGACCGCGGTGGCCAACGACTACGACTTCAGCCAGGTGTTCGCCAAGCAGGTGCGCGCGGTGGGACGCAGTGGCGACGTGCTGCTCGCGCTGTCGACCTCGGGCAACTCCGCCAACGTCGCGCTGGCGATCGACGCCGCGCACGAGCGCGAAATGCGCGTCGTCGCGCTGACCGGCAAGGGCGGCGGCCGCATCGGTGAACTCCTCACCGGCGTCGATGTCCACCTCTGCGTGCCGCATTCGGTGACGGCCAGGATCCAGGAAGTGCACCTGTTGACGATACATTGCCTGTGCGACGCGATCGATACCAACCTGCTCGGCGAAGAGAGCTGAATCCCTGAGGAAGCGAGAGGAATCATGAAGAGGTTCGATGCCATCATGCGGATTGCGGCGACGATGTCGCTGGCCGCCAGCGCCATGCTGCTCAACGGCTGCATTCCGCTGGCGATCACCGGCGTCGCGGCGAGCGCGCAGATCGCCACCGACCGGCGAACGACCGGCGCGCAGCTCGACGACGAGTTGATCGAGGACAAGGCGATCGCGCAGATCGCCGACCGCCTGAAGAACGATATCCACGTCAACGTCACCAGCTACAACGGCATCGCGCTGCTGACCGGCGAGGTGCCGACCGAAGGCACGAAAAACGAAGTGGCGCAGATCGTGCGATCGATGCCGAAAGTGCGGATCGTGCAGAACGAGCTCGTCATCGGCCCGACCAGCTCGCTTTCGGCACGCACCAACGACACGTTCATCACCTCCAAGGTCAAGACACGCTTCGTCGAGCTCCACGACAAGTTCCAGATCAATCACGTCAAGGTCGTCACCGAGCGCAGCGTCGTCTATCTGATGGGCATCGTGCGGCGCGACGAAGGCGACGCCGCCGCCCAGGCCGCACGCACGACCAGCGGCGTCGAGCGCGTCGTCAAGGTGTTCGAATACATCAGTTGAGCGCTGTGTCCGACCGCCTCGCAGGCGAGACGCCGAGCTTCGCGCACAAGATCGTGGCCGCCGAAACGCGCGCGGCGCAGATTGCCGCGCTGCGGCGGCCGCTGGTCTTCACCAACGGCGTGTTCGACATCCTGCACCGCGGCCACGTCAGCTACCTCGACCATGCCCGTCGGCTCGGCGCCTCGCTGGTCGTCGGAGTCAACAGCGACGCGTCGGCGCGCCGCCTCGGCAAGGGCGGCGACCGGCCGATCAACTCGCTCGACGATCGCATCGCGGTCCTGGCCGCGCTCGAATCGGTGAGCCTGGTCATTCCATTCGACGAGGACACGCCGCTGGCGCTCGTGCTCGAATGCCATCCCGACATCATCGCCAAGGGTGCCGACTACACGGCGGTCACGACCGTCGGCGCCGCCGAAGTCATCGCCTGGGGTGGACGCTTCGAGGCGATCCCGTTGCTGCCCGGACGTTCGACCAGCGCTCTCTTGACGCGCTTGCGCCGCTGAAGCATCCGCAGAGGCATCGCGGCGCGTTTGCTACAATTTGACGTTTTCGGCGAGCGAAGTCGATGTTCCAGACGATCGATGCAGTCGAGCTCTCGCGCATGATGGAAAGCGGGCAAGCGCCGCGGCTGGTCGACGTGCGCACCGCGCCCGAAGTGGCGCGCGGGACGATAAGCGGCGCGCTGCATATCGAGCTGTCGACGCTGCCGGCGCGACTGTCCGAGCTCGACAGCGGCGCGCCTGTCGTCGTCTTTTGCCAGTCGGGCGCGCGGTCGGCGCAGGCTTGTGCTTACCTCGCCGAGCGTGGCTTTACCCGGGCGTCCAATCTCGGCGGAGGCGTCGCCGGCTGGGTGCGTGCCGGGCTGCCGCTGAATGGACTGGGCCGATGACCGAACAGACGGTGCAATTCGAACGTGAAGTCGATGCGCGGGGCTTGAACTGTCCGCTGCCGATTCTTCGCACCAAGAAGGCGCTGAACGACATGGCCAGCGGCCAGGTCCTGCGCATCCTGGCGACCGATCCCTCATCGGTGCGCGACTTCGAGGCCTTCGCCCGGCAGACCGGCAACCAGCTGCTGCAGCAAAGCGAGCAGAATGGCGAATTCGTCTTCCTGCTACGGCGCAAATAGAATCCGGCGCTCGCGCGACGACGCTTTTCCACTTCGATAGCGAACGACCATGGCCGATACACCGCAGATTATCGAGCTCACCGACGCGAATTTCGCCGAGTCGATCAACGATCATCCGTTCGCGGTCGTCGATTTCTGGGCGCCCTGGTGCGCGCCTTGCCGCGCGTTCGCGCCGGTGTTCGCCGCCGCGGCGGTCAAATATCCCGAGATCAGGTTCGCCAAGGTCAACACCGAGGAGCAGCAGCAGCTGGCCGGGCATTTCAACATCCGCTCGATCCCGACCCTGATGATCTTCCGGGACAACATCATCGTGTTCGCCGAGCCCGGCGCGCTGCCCGCCAGTGCGCTCGACCAGGTGTTGACCGCGGCCAAGGCGCTCGACATGGAAGCGGTGCGGCGGGAGATTGCCGCGCAGGAAGCGCCGGCGGAAACGCCGGCCGCCGAGGGCAACTGACGGTCTGCTAGTTGCGCCGGGTTTCAGAGCGGACCGGGGTCTGCGGCGGTCGCGGCTATATTTGCCGGTGCGCTCGCTCCGCGGTCGCATCCCCCGCTAAAGCGGGGGCCCCTGCTCTTCGCTCGCTCGCGTTATCGCCGGTAGCGGTTCAGGAAGTCGACGACGATGCCGCGCTGGCTCTTGTCGATCGCCGCTTCCATCGTGTTGTCGAGCGGATCGTACTGCAGCACGCGGCGAAACGCGGCGATCGCCTCCTGATGGTAGCCCTGCGCCTGCAGCGAGTAGCCCAGACACCGCCACGGCTCGGCATTCCAGAATTCCAGATCCGACCACGCGCGGCAGAGCTCGGCGGCGCGTCGCCAGTTGCCCGCGTTGAGCATGCGCGGGCCTTCGCCACGAAGCAGCGCGAGGCGCGCCTGGCGGTCGGCAAACAGCGCCGTCGTGTCGGCGTCGTTGACGCTTCCGGTGTCCTGCGCCGATCCGGGGCCGCCGGCATTCTGCGAGCCGCGATCGAGCAATCCGATCTTGCCGACGTCGCCCTGGAAGCCGCGCGGCAGCAGCGCCGGCGCCGAAGGCGTCCAGCCGGCAACCGCGCGCTTGGCCGCGACGATCGATTCGGTCATCGGCTCATGCCAGGCAACGCCGTACAGCCATAACATCGCCGCCAGCCCGACGACGCCGGTGACCATGTTCAGTATGCCGGGTGGACTGTGCGTCACCAAGCAGTCTTCGGCGAAATCCCAGCTCGTCTCACCCTCCTGGCCGACTCGTTCGTAAGCCAGTGCGATCAGCACCGGCGCGAGCAGCGGGAAGCCGCAGGCGAGACCCGCCCACCAGACCTGGAACGAGCGGCGCAGCGCGCGCTCCAGCTGCGCGCGCACGTCGCGTCGCGCGTAGGCGTTGCTGATCGAGAATTGCAGATAGACGCCGAACAGCCACTTGCCCGGGGTCTGCTGCAGCGATGCGATCAGCAGCGACTCGATCGGAATCCATGACAGCGTGATCAGCATCGGCGCGATCAGCGGATGGCCGAGCCAGAACGCGGCCTCGTCGCTGACGATGCCCGCGTTGTGCAGTTCCGACAGCAACAGTGCGAGCACCAGTCCCCAGATCGCGTAGTCGAACAGACGCGCGGCCAGGCGGTTCCACGGACGCGGCTCGCTCGTGCGTCCCGACTTCGCCCGCTCGAGCTCGGCCATGCGCAGCTGGAATATCCAGCTCGCATCCTCCTGCGGCGCGTCGGTGCCGAGAAACACGCTCTTCTCGCGGCGCCAGTTGAGAATCGCGAGATCGGTCTGCGGAATCAGCGCCGGAATGTGCGGCACGTGGCCGCGGCGCAGCCACGACACGCCATGCACGATGCCGTAGATCAGCGAGAGCACCAGCAAGAGCAAGGTCAGCCAGACCAGCACCTGCTTGGCGACCAGCACCGAATCGGCCGGGGTCACGAACACGATCGCACCGGTGATGAACGCGCCGAACAGCAGGCACAGCGCCAGCTGGCCCATCGCCGACCGCCCGAACGATGCGACGCGCTCGGTCAATCCGGGGTGATGCAGGCCCTTGTCCGGCGCCGGGATCGGTGACGTCAGCAGCTTCTCGTCGGCGGCTTCGATGACCTCGTCTTCATCGTGTGCCGCTGTGCCTTCCTGCTCCGCGGTGGCGGCCACGTTGCTGACGAAGCGCGAAATGCGCTGCTCGGTGTTGGCCTCGCCGGCGACGGCGAGCTCCTGATCGTAATGCTGCCTGTGCTCGGGATCGCTTAGTATGCGGCTGGCATGATTGATGAAACGCAAGGCTTCTTCGACGTTGCCCTGGCCGTCGCGCGTTTTCGCATAATATTTTCGGATCAGGCGACGCAGCGCGGCCCGCACCTCTTCGTCCGGTGCGAGCTGCGGTACCCCCAGTGCCTCGTAGAGCGTTGCCTTCATCGCCTAGTCGCAGGTAAATGCACGCATGACGTTGGAATGTTCCTGGAAACCGCTGGACAATGCAAGTTATCGAGAATTGCGCGGCAAAACGCCAAGTTCCGGCGCACGCGGCGCGGCAGACGGTGCCGCTGGGCGGCAGCATGGCCGCGATGCGAGCGCCGGTGCCGGCAGCGCGGGCCGGGCTGGCAATATGTCGTCTACCAATGAAAAAGCGGCCGCAAGGGCCGCTTTTTTTGCGAAGGCAGGAAAGGCTATTCGCTTCCCTTGTCCTCGCGATGGGCGAGCTTCTCACGGATACGCGCCGACTTGCCCGAGCGATCGCGCAGGTAGTAGAGCTTGGCGCGGCGCACGTCACCCTTGCGCTTGACTTCGATGCTCGCGATCAGCGGCGAGTAGGTCTGGAACGAGCGCTCGACGCCTTCGCCGCTCGAGATCTTGCGCACAACGAACGACGAATTGAGGCCGCGGTTGCGCTTGGCGATGACCACGCCTTCGTACGCCTGCACGCGCTTGCGCTCGCCTTCGACGACGTTGACGTTGACGATCACGGTATCACCTGGTGCGAAATCCGGCACCGTCTTGCCCAGGCGGGCCATTTCTTCCTTTTCCAGCGTATCGATGATGTTCATGCGTTGCTCCTTGTTCAATGGTTCCGGCCGTTGGCCTTTCGCGCAGCGCAGGTCGCCACCTGATGCGCGCTGTTTGTTTTGTGAATCTACTGCCTTCGCAAACTTGTTGCCTGTCGCTACTTCTCAACCGTCGTTCCACTGTCTTCGCGCTTGAATTCCTCGAGCAATTTCGCATCTTCCGCCGACAGGCGCTTCTCCGCCAGCAGATCCGGCCGCCGCAGCCAGGTCCGCCCCAGCGACTGCTTGCGCCGCCAGCGCGCGATCGCGGCATGGTTGCCGGACAACAGCACCGCCGGCACCACGCCGCCTTCGAACTGCTCGGGCCGCGTGTAATGCGGACAATCGAGCAGCCCGTCGACAAACGATTCCTCGACATTCGATTGCGCGTCGTTCAGCACGCCCGGAAGCTGCCGGACGATCGCATCGATCAACAGCAGCGCCGGCAACTCGCCGCCCGACACGACAAAGTCTCCGATCGAAACCTCGAGGTCGATCTCCTTTTGCAGCAGCCGCTCGTCGACGCCTTCGTAGCGTCCCGCCAGCAATATCAGCCCCTGTTCCGCCGCGAGCTTGGCTACCCGCGCATGACGCAGCGGCTCGCCCTGCGGCGACAGGTAGATGACCGGCGCGCGCTCGACGCCCGCCGCCCGCATCTCGTGCCGCGCCGCCTCCAGCGCCCTGGTCAGCGGCTCCGCCCGCATCACCATCCCGGGTCCACCGCCGAACGGCCGGTCGTCGACCGTGCGATAGCTGTCGGTCGCGAAGTCGCGCGGATTGCGGCAC
>DATASF010000201.1:0-2148 GCA_036269335.1 Casimicrobiaceae bacterium | reverse complement strand
TGGCCCTGCAAGATCGTCTCGATGCCTTCAAAGCCGACTTCACCGCCGGAAAGCTCGGCTTCAAGCCGACCCCGGAGCGGCTGGACGCGATGCGACGCGCGACCGCCGAACTGATCGAATCCCGCCAGGCGCAGCGCGCCGGGAAGGCCGGCGACGTCGCGCCCCGGTTTGCTCTGCGCGATGGCGACGGAAACGTGGTCTCCTCACGGGACTTGCTCGCGGCGGGACCGCTTGTCGTTTCCTTCTATCGCGGCGTCTGGTGCCCGTATTGCAATCTCGAACTGCAGGCGCTGCAGGCGGCGCTGCCGGAGGTCAACGCGCGCGGTGCCAGCCTGGTCGCGATCTCGCCCCAGACCCAAGCCAACAGCCGCAAGTCGCAGCGCGACAACAAGCTGAGCTTCCCGATCCTGAGCGACGTCGGGAGCGAGGTCGCCGACGCCTTCGGCATCCGCTTTTCGCTGCCGGCCTACCTTGCCGAGGTTTACAAGACTTTCGGCAACAACCTGCCGGTCATCAATGACGATCCGTCCTGGGTGTTGCCGATGCCGGCCCGCTATGTGATCGGCACGGACGGCGTGATCGCCTATTCCGAGGTGAACCCCGATTACATGCAACGGCCGGATCCTTCCGAGCTGTTGCCGGTGCTGGATCGCCTGCGGACGGGCAGGGCTGCCTGACCGGCGCCGACGGCGCGCACCGCGCGCCGCCACGTCCACCACCGAAATCTTCGACGACAGCAGACGCGCGAAACGCGATTGCGCGAACAGGAAAGGATTGTGTCATGTCAAAGCTTGAGGGGAAAATTGCCGTCATCACCGGCGGTTCGAGCGGGATCGGCCTTGCGGCCGCCAAGCGCTTCGTGGAGGAGGGCGCCTACGTCTTCATCGTCGGCCGTCGTCAGAGCGAGCTCGACAAGGCGAAGGCCGAAATCGGCCGGAACGTCACCGTGGTGCAGGCCGATGTCGCCGGTCTCGACGACCTCGATCGTCTTTATGCCATCGTCAAGGAGCAGAGGGGCGCGCTCGACATCGTCGTCGCCAGCGCCGGTTTCGTCGAGCGCAAGCTGACGCAGGACGCGACGGCGGAGCATTTCGACAAGACCTTCAGCATCAATGCGCGCGGGGTGTATTTCACCGTGCAAAAAGCGCTGCCGTTGCTTCGCAAGGGCGGCGCGGTGGTGCTGGTCTCCTCCAGCCTGCACCTGAAGGGGCTTCCGGAGCACGGCACCTATGCCGCGACCAAGGCCGCGCTGCGCTCGTTTGCGCGGACCTGGGCCATGGAGCTCCGGGATCGCGGCATTCGCGTCAACACCCTGTCGCCCGGCGCGATCGACACGCCGATCATCGATAGCCAGTTCAAGAGTAAGGAAGAAGCCGACGGCGCGCGCGCCTTCTTCTCCTCGATCACGCCGTTGGGCAGGATCGGCCGCGCCGAGGAGATGGCCAATGCGGTCCTTTATCTCGCGTCCGACGACAGCAGCTATTCCACCGGCATCGACCTCGTCGCCGATGGCGGCATCACGCAGGTCTGATCGGGACGAATGCCGCTTGCGGATCTCGATCCGGGGCGGCCACTGCCCTACGGCAATCCGCGTGCCTGGACCTGGCTGAGCAGCTGCTGCGTCCGTTCGGCGAGGCTGTCGCCGGTACCGTCGAGCCCGAACAACGAGGCCGGGCTGTCGCGGTCCTTCAGCACCGCGACCCGCGGGCAATGTCCGGCGCCGCAGAGCTTGTCCTTCAGCGCAGCCGCCTGCGCCAGCAGATGCGGCGGGTCGTCGGTCGACCATGCCAGCACGATCGGGTCCTCGATCTTCAAAATGCCGGGAAAGGCGGAACGCTCGTCATATTTGCTGGCGTCAGCGCCGAAATAGGATTTGGCGCCGTCGCCGATCTCGGCGTCGGCGCGGTAGATGCCCGACACCAGCACCGTGCCGGCGATGTAATTGTCGGCCTCCTGGAATTCCTTGTGCGCGAGATAGGTCGCGAGGTGGAACGCGCCGACCGACCAGCCCACCGCAATGATCGCCTGGGCGTCGCCTTTGAACAGGTCGGCATTCTGGTGCACCCACGAGATCGCGGCCGCCACGTCCTTGGCGCCCGCCGGCCAGGGGCTAGCAGGTGCGAGCCGATAATTCACCTTCACGCCGAT
>DATASF010000200.1:0-7110 GCA_036269335.1 Casimicrobiaceae bacterium | reverse complement strand
ACGCTGTCGACGCAGCCGTGCGACTTCGGCCCGGGGATGAAGCGGTTCACCGCAGCGGGAGCCCCGGCTTTCCGTATGTCGGTCTCCAATACGCCGGGGGCCTACCCGAACCTGTTGCCGAACACGACGTACTACATCAATATCCGTAACAATGACGTCACGGGTTGCGCGGCGACTAATCAGGCCTGCGACCTGTACCCGATAAATCTGCAGGGCCCGCAGTAGCCGGCGCTCTCGGATGGTTGCGACGGCCCCGCTCCGGCGGGGCCGTTTTTTTGGCGAATGCGGTATGATGACGCCCGCGCTGAACTCGGCTCGGCGCGCCTGTCAAACACCGGGTCCCGGTGCCGCCGGCCCTGTTACTCCTCCGATTTCATTGCCGTCCCGATGCGAGGTTCCATGTTTCGTTCGACTGCTTTTTATGCCGCACTGGCCGCGGCCATGCTCGCCTGGCAGGCCGCCGCGGTCGCGCAGACGCCGACCCCCGTCCCAGCCTCCGCGCCCGTGGCCGCGCATCCTCCCGACGAGGTGCTGGCCGAAAACGCGCGGACGCGACTCACCCGTGCCGACTACGACGCCGACATTCAGCGCCTGCCGGCGGAAATGCGGGACGAATTCGCCAGCGATCCGCGGCGCCTGAGCACGTATCTGACCAACCTGCTGATCGTCAAGACCCTGGCGGCCGACGCGCGCAATGCCGGACTGGAGAACGATCCGGTATTGCAGCGGCGCGTCGCTCTCGAAGTCGACCGCGCGCTCGCCGACATGCAAATGCGGCGGGTCGAGGAGGCTGCCGGCAGGGAATTCGACGCCAAGTGGGCCGAGTATCTGGTCAAGGCGAAGGAGATCTACCTGGTCGACAGGAACAAGTACCGCGTGCCCGAGCAGATCAGCGCGTCGCAGATCCTGTTCGACTTCAAGAGCCACACGCCGGACGAGGCGCTCGCGCTGGCGACCCGGACGCGGACGAAGCTGGTCGCGGGCGCCGATTTCGCCGCGACCGCCAAAGAGCTGTCCGACGATCCCACGGCCAAGTCCACCGGCGGCGCGATCGGCTGGTTCACGCGCGAGCGCATGGATCCGTCGTTCTCGCAGGCGGCATTCGACATGAAGAACGTCGGCGATATCAGCGAGCCGATCAAGTCGCGCTTCGGCTACCACCTGATAAGGTTCGAAGGACGCAAGCCGGCCGAAGCGCGGCCCTTCGAAACGGTCCAGCCTCTGATCATGGCGGAGCTTCGCAAACGCTACGTCGATGCGCAGCGCGACGCAACGACCAACGCCATCCGCGTCGATCCCGCGCTCAAGGTCAATCAGCCGGCCGTCGACGCGCTCGTCGTCAAAACCGATCCGGAAATGTTCCGCGGCAACAGGCGCGGATCGGCCGAGCCTTTGCGCGCGAACAGGGATAAGAGCGGCACGGTCGTGCCGCAGTAGCAATCGCGCGAGGCCACCCGCCGCGCGCCTCACGGCGACCGCCGAACGCTGGTATTCTGCTCGCCATGCCGCCGAGCCTGCGTCCCGTCCTGTCCCCGCGCGCGAACGCCGACGCAGGCCAGACGAAGGCAAGCCTTGCGCGGCATCGCGCACTGTTCGCCAATTTCTTCCATCGCGAGCTGTTTTCGCGCTATCTGGGCAGCATAAGCGGGCTGGCGTGGGCGTTCGTCCATCCGCTGGCGCTGCTCGCCGTCTATCACTTCGTGTTCACCACGATCTTTCGCGCCGGGTCGATGGACGGCAAGAGCTTCCTGCTGTTCGTGGCGGTCGCCCTGTGGCCGTGGCTCGCCGCGCAAGAGGCGCTGCAACGCGGAACGGTCAGCATCGCAGGCTACGCCGGGCTGATCCGCAAGGTCGCATTCCGGCACGAGCTGATCGTCTACGCGTCGGTCGCGGCCACGTTGGCGCTGCAATTCGCCGGCTACCTGGTCGTGCTGGTCGTGCTGGCCCTGTTCGGCGAGCCCGTGCATTTCGAAGGCCTGCTGCTGGCGGTGCCGCTGTGGCTGGTTCTCGCGATCGCCGTGACCGGGCTGGCGCTCGCGCTCGCGGCGCTGCAGGTATTCGTCAAGGACGTCGAGCACATCCTGATGCCGGTGCTGATGATCCTGATGTACCTGACGCCGATTCTCTATCCGCTGTCGCTGGTCCCGGACAGCATGAAGCCATGGGTCGCGGCCAATCCGTTCGGCTACCTGGTCGGCCGCCTGCGCGATGCGCTGCTCGACGGGCGGCTCGGGCTGGTCTGGAGCGACGCGCTCGCGGTCGTCGTCGCGCTGGCGCTGTTCGCGGCCGGCCGCTGGGTGTTCCTGCGGCTGTCGCCGCACTTCGAAGACTTTGTCTAGACGCCAAGTGCGGCGAAACAGACGCTGATGTCTGCCTTGCTCCACCTCTCGGGGGTCGGCAAGGATTATGCGAAGCTCGATGCCAACGCGGGTCGGCTGCGGCTGGTGTTCGATCTGCTGCGCGGGCGCGGCGCCCCTCAGGTGTTCCAGGCGCTGGACGATGTCTCGTTCGACCTCGCCGCCGGCGAGTCGCTGGGCATCATCGGCGAAAACGGCGCCGGCAAGTCGACGCTGCTGAAGATCGTCGCCGGTGTGATCACGCCGACGCGCGGCGTCGTCGAAAGCCGCGGCAGGGTCGGCGCGCTGCTGGAGCTCGGCTCGGGCTTTCATCCCGAATATTCGGGTATCGCCAACATCGATCTCGCGGCGGCGCTGCTGGGCCTCACGCGCGCCGAGATCGCGGCCAAGCGCGACCAGATCATCGCGTTCGCCGACATCGGCGAGCACATACACGATCCGATCAAGCACTATTCGTCCGGAATGGTCGTGCGGCTGGGTTTCGCTGTAGCGACGGCACTGACGCCGGACATCCTGATCACCGACGAAGTGCTCGCCGTCGGCGACGAGTCGTTTCAGAAAAAATGCGTCGCCTGGATGGAAAGCTATCTGGTCGGCGGCGGCACGCTGCTGCTTTGCTCGCACAGCATGTACCACATCCAGAAGCTCTGCCGGGCCGCGCTGTGGCTCAAGGACGGACGCGTCGAGCGCTATGGGGCCGCGGCGGAAGTAAGCCAGGCCTACCTTGCCTACCACGAGGAAAAGTCCGCCGGCGCGAAGCAGCCGATCGCCGCGCCCAGGGCCGCCGCGGCAGGCGTTTACGCGGTGCAGTCGCTGAGCCTCGATCCGCCCGCGACCTTGCCGTCCGGAGGCGCGCTGACGATCGCCGGCGAGGTGTTCTCGCCCGATGGGCGTCCGCCGGTGGTCCTTCTCGGGCTGATTCGCGCCGACGGGACGCCGGTGTACGGTGTTGCCACCGATATGGATGGGATCACGCCGCGACGGATCGGCACCCACCGCTTCGCTTTTTCGCTGCGGTTTCCGCGGCTCCCGCTGCTTCCGGGCAAATACCTGGTCCGGGCCCATGCCCTGGATCCCGAGGGCGTGCGCCTGTTTGACAACGTCGAAATGCCGTTGCTGATCGAAGGCGCGACGCGCGAAATGGGCCTGGTTCGCATAGATCACGACTGGAGCGGCGTAGGGCCGGATTCCGAACGCGAATCGCCCGGCGGAGCCGGCTCCTCCTGATCGGTTAAAATCGACGTTTTACCGCCGCGACGGCGCTCCTCGCTCGAGCGGCGCGGCACGTGCTCCGCATGGCATCCGACCTTATTTTCACCGGCGAACGCTTTCTTCCGGCCTGCGCCGGCGAAATCGCGTACGAGCATTGGCACCGCTATGCCTTCGCACGCCGGTACGCCGAAGGCAGGCGCGTGCTCGATGCCGCCTGCGGCGAAGGCTACGGCACCGCCTTGCTCGGCACGAAGGCGGCCGAGGCGGTCGGCGTGGACATCGACGCCGGATCGATCCGGCACGCCCAATCGGCCTACGGCGGCGCGACCGTCCGGTTTGTCGAAGGATCGTGCACCGAGCTTCCGTTTCCCGACGCCTCGTTCGACGCCGTCGTTTCATTCGAGACGATCGAGCATCTGGACGCCGCCGACCAGCCGCCGATGCTCGCCGAATTCGCACGCGTGCTCAAGCCTGCCGGCGTGCTGATCATTTCCTCGCCGAACAAGCGTCTGTACAGCGACGCGCGCGAGTACGTCAATGAGTTCCATCGCCACGAACTCTACCGCGACGGCCTCGCCGCGCTGCTGGCCAAGGCCTTCCCGGCGCAGCGCTGGTTCCATCAGCACGTCGTGCCCTGGTCGGCGATCTGGAGCGAAGACAGCGGCGAAGGCGTCGAGGCCTGGCTGGGCAATGCCGGCCGGGTGTCGCCGTATGTGCCGCCGGAAGGCATGTACTTCATCGTCGTCGCCGCGCGGACGGCTGGCGCGCTCCCCGCTGCTGCGGTGCAGGGGTCGCTCTTCACCGACGCCGAGGAGACCGAGCAGAAGCGCGCGCAAGCCAATGCCAGCGAAGTGCTCAGGCAGGACGCGATGCTGAAGGACCGGGACGCGGCGCTGGACCGGCAAACCGGCCACATCCACCACCTGGAAGCGTTGATCGCCGAGCGCGAACGAGTCATCGCCGACAAGGATGGCCAGCTCGCGGCGCTGGACACGACGCGGCAGCAGCGGGAGGACCTGATCGCCCTGCGCGACCGCGAGCTGGCCGAGCGCGACCGGCTGCTCTCCGAGCGTGCCGCGACGATCCAGTCGCAGGTCGAGGCGCTGGAGCGCGAGCGCCGGGAGCGGGACGATGCGCTGAAAGCCTTCGATGCCGAGCGAACGGCGCTGCGACAGGAGATCTCATCGCGCGACCAGACGATCGCCGCCGTGCATACGTTCCGCTGGTGGCTTTCGCTGCCGTGGCGCAGGCTCAGTGTCTGGCTGCATGGACGCTGACGGTTGATCCCGCGCGTGCCGATCGACATCGTCGTCCCGGTGTACAACGCCGCCGACGATCTGGACCGCTGCGTCGAGAGCGTCCTCGCGCACACCCGTGGCGATTACCGTCTGATCGTCATCGACGACGCTTCGCCTGACCCCGGCGTGCGCGCGTTCTTGGCCCGGCTCGAGGCGCGTGGGCTGCCGCAGGTCCTGCTGCTCGCCAACGAGCGCAACCTCGGCTTCACCCTCAATGCCAACCGCGGCATGAGTGCGGCGCGGGCGGGCGCCGACCTCGTGCTCCTCAATTCGGACACCGCCGTCACCCGCGGCTGGCTGGACGCGCTGGCGCGATGCGCAGCGTCTGACCCGGCGATCGGAACGATCACGCCGTTTTCCAACAATGCCGAGATCTGCTCGCTGCCGCGCTTTTGCGAGAACAACCGCTGGCCGGCATCGCGCGACACCGAGACCATGGTGGAGGCGCTCGAGCATGCCGCCGTGCCTACCTATCCCGATCTGCCGACCGGTGTCGGGTTTTGCCTCTACATCCGCCGCGCGCTGATCGATGCGATCGGAATGTTCGATCCGGTCTTCGGCCTGGGCTACGGCGAGGAGAACGATCTGTGCATGCGCGCCGCGGCCGCCGGATATCGCAACGTGCTATGCGAGGACGCGTTCGTCCTCCACCTGGGCGGCAGCTCGTTCGGCGACAAGCGCGCCGATCTGGCCGAACGCAACATGAAAATCCTGCTCGATCGGCATCCGCAATATCTCGACCAGGTGCGCGCCTACATCGCCGCGGATCCGGTGCGTCCGCTGCGCGAGCTGGCGCTGTCGCAGTACCGCGTGCTGAGCGAGCCGGTCCCGGGTGTGCTGCACGTGATCCACGGTCATGGCGGCGGGACCGAATACCATGTGCGCGCGTTGATCGCCGCCTCGTGCACGGCGTTTCGTCATTATCTGCTGATCGCCGTCGGCGACGAATGGCAGCTCGAGGAGCATGCGAGCGATGCGACGCGGACTTACGATTTCAGTCGTCTGCCCGCCGAATCCTGGAGCGATTTTCTGGGAGGCATCTGCGCGCGCTTCGGCGTCGACCTGATCCACCTGCACAACATCTCGGGCTGTCGCGACGGCTTGATGCAGGCGCTCGCGCGACTCGACACGCCTTACGGCTACACGGTGCACGATCTCAACTTCGCCTGTCCGACAATAACTTTCCTCAATGCGCGCCACAGCTATTGCGGCGCCGTGACCGACGCGGCGGTCTGCACCGCCTGCCTTGCCGCGCAGCCCGATTTCGCCGGCGTCGACATCGAGGCCTGGCGAGCGAAGCACCGGATGCTGCTGGCGCGCTCGGCGTTCCTGATCGCGCCGTCGTCCTGGGCGGCATCGATCCTGGGCAAGTATTTTCCGGAGCACGAGGTCACCGTGATTCCGCACGGCAACGCCGCCGGCATGTCGCGTCCGGACGCGGTTCGCTCGCTGTTGCCGATGGCCGACGACGGTCGTCCGGTCGTCGCGGTCCTCGGGGCGATCGGTCCCGACAAAGGCGCGCGGCGCCTCGAACGGCTGGTCGAATTGACGCGCGAGCGGCGCCTGCCGTTGCGCTGGGTGCTGATCGGTTACCTGGATCGCGGTCGCGAGCCGTTCCAGTCCGCCGACGGCGTGTTCACGATGCACGGCGCGTACGATTCGCGCGCGTTGCGCGAGTTGATCGAGCATTACCGTGTCCGCCTGGTCGCGTACCCGTCGGCGGGTCCCGAGACGTTCAGCTTCACGCTGTCCGAAGCGTGGGCCGCCGGCCGCCCCGCGATCGTTCCGCCGATCGGCGCGCTGGCCGACCGTGTCGCCGGAACGGGCGCCGGCTGGGTATTGAGCGACGACGAGTGGAGCTCCGAAGCGCGCATGCTCGACCGCATCGTTGCCTTGCTCGACTCGTCGCGCGCAACGGAGCTCGCCGAGGCGGCGCGGCGCGCCAAAGATGCGATTCAGCCGACGCTGGACGCGATGACCGCGGCGACGATTGCGATCTATCGGACGGTGCCGAGGCCGGCGCGCGAAGCTCGCGGCACGTTGCGACCGATCAGCGCGGCGCGCTGCCTGGGCGCTTTGCACTACGAGCCATGGTATCCCCCGCGCACCGTGCTCACATCCACGGAGCCCACCGAGCCCGCCGCCGAGAGCGCAGTAAATCCGCCCCGCGGTCCGCTGGCGCAGGTGGCGCGTGTGGCACTGCGCATCCAACACACGCCGACCGGCCGCGCGCTGTACCGCCT
>DATASF010000199.1:0-10235 GCA_036269335.1 Casimicrobiaceae bacterium | reverse complement strand
TCGCTGTCGCCGCTATGGGCGGACGGCGAAATCCAGAATGATATTGAGCTCGGAATAAATGCCTTGGTCGTATACCTGCGCCAGCAACCAAAGGATGCTCGCGGTTTCATGGCCTTGGGGCGGCTTCTGCGCCTGCAACTTTACAAGCGGTTGCAATTCGAGGGAAAAGAGGCCGGCCCACTGCGCGAGCAGGTGGATGCCATCGTAAGGAAACGCGAGGCGACATACCGCGCTGCCAACGGTGCGCTCGATCGCGCGATCGCATTGGACTCAAAAATTGCTGCGGCCTATTATGCGAAAGGACTACTGCTCGGAATGCCAGTAAGTCCCTTTTTGGCAGAAGTCGACTCGGCCGCGTACGAGAAACAACAAGCCGAGCGCATCGGGTATTTCCGAAAATCTGCGGATCTAGAACCAACAGACTTTATTTACAACTCAGCGCTCGTAGGCACGTTGGCGGTGGCGGGCGCATTTGACGAAGCGACGATGGTTGCGCAGCGGATGTCGTCCAATAGCCCAGCCTACAAGATTTTGGCGGACTTCAAGGCAGTCCCGATTCCTGATAGCGCGATCTACGCGTCCGACCTTTCGAAGAAGGCAGTGGAGTCCGGGCTTGGCCAGACCTCGTTCCCGGCGCTGCGGGTTCGCGCTTATGTCGTGCCTTCGGATGTGCGGGATCTCGATACGTATTACCAGCAGCGTTGGCCGACTTTTCGCTTCTCGGCCGGCCAAAAGTGTGGCGAATGTTTCCGCCAATACATGCGTTTGATCGATGGCGCGTTGCAACCCACAAGCGAGGATCTCGATGTTGATCCTTCCAAGATGGGCGGACGACTCTTGATCGAGGTGGATCCTGGAAGAGAACTTTCACAGGAGAACCGTGAACGCCTCCATTTGCAGTTGGGGATTGCATATACTGTGCTGCTTGTCGTCGATATGCTTTAGCAGCTATTAAGGTAGGACGATCACTTCTCTCCGGCACCAACTCGGCAGGTCTGCGGCCTGTCCTTCGTTGCACCGCTTACCTTGCTTCGTCCTACCGATTCAGCGCACGACGTCCTTGGTCTGTCCGAACAGGACCTTTTTCTCCTCCTCGGTACGGATACCGCCGGCCTTCGGGTTGATCTCCTTGGCCAGCGCGTAGGCGCGCGCCGTCGCTGGACGCGCCTTGATGGTTTCCTTCCACCGCTTCAGGTGCGGAAACAACTCGATGTCCTGCGACTGCCGCTCGGGCAGCACCCACGGGTACGAAGCGATGTCGGCGATCGAATATTCGCCGACGATGAATTCGCGATCGGCCAGCCGCTTGTTCAGCACCGCGTACAGCCTGCCCGTTTCGTTGACATAGCGATCGACGGCGTACGGCAGCCGCTCCGGCGCGTAGTGGGCGAAATGATGATTCTGGCCGGCCAGCGGACCGAGGTTCGCCATCTGCCAGAACAGCCACTGGATGCAATCCAGCCGTGCGCGCAGATCGCGCGGGACGAACCGCCCGATCTTGTCAGCCAGATAGAGCAGGATCGCGCCCGATTCGAACATCGCGATCGGTGCGCCGCCGTCGGCGGGATCGCGATCGACGATCGCCGGGATGCGGTTGTTCGGCGCAATAGCCAGAAATTCCGGCTTGAACTGCTCGCCCTTGCCGATGTTGACCGGATGGATCGTGTACTCGAGCTTGGCTTCCTCGAGAAACATCGTCATCTTGTGCCCGTTGGGCGTCGTCCAGTAATAGAGATCGATCATCGCTTGGTCGTCGTCTTTTCGCGTGGGGGAACGATAGCGCAATACGGCAATGTGATCGCGCGGCGCACTAGAAGGTTCCCGGGTAGCCGCCGCCGTCGATCAGGATGTTCTGACCGACGATATAGCCAGCGTGCGCGCTGCACAGGAATGCGCACGCGATGCCGAACTCCGCGGGCGTGCCGAATCGCCCGGAGGGATTGGCGTCCATTTGCGCCTGGCGCAGCTCTGCGACCGCCTTGCCGCTGATCTCGGCTCGCATCTCGAGGTTGGCGCGCAGCCGGTCGGTGTCGAACGGGCCGGGCAGCAGATTGTTGATCGTCACATTATGCCGCGCGACCTTGCGCGCGAGCCCGGCGACAAAGCCGGTCAGCCCGCTGCGCGCGCCGTTCGACAATCCGAGGATGTCGATCGGCGCCTTGACCGCCGAAGAGGTGATGTTGACGATGCGGCCGAATCGGCGCCCGATCATGCCGTCGACGGTGGCCTTGATCAGCTCGATCGGCGTCAGCATGTTCGCATCGATCGCGCGCAGCCATGCGTCGCGGTCCCAGTCGCGGAAGTCGCCAGGCGGCGGGCCGCCGGCGTTGTTGACCAGGATGTCGGGTTGCGGGCACGCGGCCAGCGCCTTGCCGCGGCCTTCGGCGGTCGTGATGTCGCACGCGACCCAGCGCACCGCGTGCCCTGCGGTCGCGCCGATCTCTTCGGCGGCCTGCCGGAGCGTGTCTTCGGTGCGCGCTACGATTGTCACGTCGACGCGTTCGCGAGCCAGCGCCTCGGCACAGCCGCGCCCGAGTCCCTTGCTCGCGGCGCAGACAAGCGCTTTCTTGCCCGACAGTCCGAGGTCCATCGATCACGCGCCCTAGTCGCCGGCGACGGCAGTCGCGGCGACCCCGCGTCCGGCGTGGCGGACTTGCACGACGGTGGCGATCGCGACAAAAAGAAACACGGCGATCGCCGTCGCCACCAGGCGCGGCGAGCCGTGATCCAGCATCGCACCCAACGTCACCGGTCCAAGCGCGGAACCGAGATCGAGTCCGGAATAGACGAATCCGTAGACGCGGCCCGATGCGCCCTTCGGCGTCGCGGCGCGCACGATCATGTCGCGCGACGGGCCGGTGGCACCGAGCGCCAGCCCGGCCAGCGCGAGCAGGGGGATCGCCCAGGTGGCCAGCGGCGCGAACATCGCGAGCAACAGGATCAGCACCGCGCCGACGCCGAGTCCCGTCGCAGCCACCCTGTCGTGCCGCGCCGTGCGGGCGGCCAGGAAGCCGCCCGCCAGGACGCCCGCGGCGTTGCCCAGGAGATACGCAGTGAGCGCCGTTGCGGCGATGGCGAGCGGCAGTCCATAGGCGGCGTTCAGGCTCGTGCCCAGAAAGGTCGTGATGCCTATGGTCGCGACCGTCAGCACGCAGAAGTAGGCGAAGCACAGCAGGATCGGACGCTGGCGGAACAAGTCCATGCTGCCGGACAGCGTGTGCTTCGGCGCGGCGACGCCTTGCTTGCGGCTGTCGAGCATGCCCCGCTGCGTCGCCAGGATCGCCACGGCGACGAGTCCGAACGCGCCGCACGCCACAAGCGACGTGCGCCATCCGAACGCGCTGCCGAGGCCGAAGCTCACCACGGGCGCGAGCGCGTAACCCAGGCTCCCGCCGATGCCATGCGAGCTGTAGGCGTGACCGAGCCGCCGCGGGTTGACGTTGGCGTTGAGCACCGCGAAGTCGGCCGGATGAAACACGCCGTTACCGATGCCCATCAGGACGACCAGCGGGAACAGCCATCCGACTCCGGGCACTAGTCCTGCGGCGAGCGTGCCGCCGGCGAGGAGCCCGATGCCCGCGAGCAGGACCGGTCGCGCGCCGAATCGATCGACCGCGAAACCGGCGCCGAACTGGCACACCCCGCTGGCGACATACATGACGCTGAGCAACGCGCCCAGGGTCGCATAGCTGACGCCGAATTCGGCGCGCAGCAGCGGAAACAGCGGCGGCAGCACCAGCTGGAAGAAATGCGACAGCGCGTGCGCGGAGCCGACGGCGCCGATTACTTTGGCGTCGGCGCGGAACGAGCTGGCCGGGGCACTATCCAAGATGGACAAATTGGGAGTTGAAGACGGCGGTGCAGCCTCCAATATACTGCATAGTCCGCGTTGGCGCCGGCGTAAGGCGCCTCCCAGCCCCGACGACAATGACGCTGCATCAGCTTGTTCGATCGATTGTCGGACCCTACGGAGATACCCTTATGGTGGACAAGGTCACGAAGTCGGACCAGGAATGGAAGGCGGTCCTCGCACCCGAGCAATACCGCGTCACGCGTCAGAAAGGCACCGAGCGGCCGTTCACCGGCGAGTACTGGGACAACGAGCGCGCCGGACAATACCGGTGCGTTTGCTGCGGCACACTGTTGTTCGAGTCGGACACCAAGTTCGATGCCGGCTGCGGCTGGCCGAGCTTCTACGCGCCGGCGAACGCCGGCAATGTGCGCACTGCTGACGACAACAGCCACTTGATGCGGCGCACCGAAGTCATGTGTGCTGCGTGCGATGCGCATCTGGGTCACGTGTTCGACGACGGCCCGGAGCCGACAGGGCAGCGTTATTGCATGAATTCCGCGTCGCTCAAGTTCGAGCCGAAGGGCTGAAAACCGAACGGGCGCGCACGGCGCCCGCGCTTTCGATGCGCGTACTGCTAGCCGAAGACGATCCGATGATCGGCGCCAGCGTGCGGCGCGGCCTGGCGCAGGACGGCTTCGCGGTCGACTGGGTCGAGGACGGCAAGGCCGCGCAAGCCGCGCTGGCCGAGCGCGTGCACGACGCGCTGGTGCTCGATCTGGGGCTGCCTCGGCAGGCCGGCCTCGATGTGCTGACGGCAATGCGCCGTGCCGGCGACACGAGGCCGGTGCTGATCACGACCGCGCGCGACGCCGTCGCCGACCGCGTCGCCGGACTCGACGCCGGCGCCGACGACTACCTGGTCAAGCCGTTCGACCTCGACGAGCTGTCTGCACGCCTGCGCGCGCTGTTGCGCCGCGGGGCGGGACGCGCGGCGCCGAAAATCTCGTACGGCGCGCTGGAGCTCGATCCCGCGACGCGAGAAGCGCGGCTTGCCGGTTCGCCGGTCGAGCTTTCGCCGCGTGAATTCGCGTTGCTCGCCGCGCTGATGGTGCGGCCCGGAGTGATTCTTTCGCGCACCCAGCTCGAGGACAAGCTGTATGGATGGAACGAATCGGTGGAGAGCAACACGGTCGAGGTGCATATCCACGCGCTGCGCAAGAAGCTGGGCGCCGAGGTCATCCGCAACGTCCGCGGCGTCGGCTGGATGATCGCCAGGCCCGGTGCAAGCGAAGCGGTGCGATGAAATCGATTCGCCGCCAGTTGCTGGTGTGGCTGCTCGGCGGGCTGGCGCTGGCGATCATCGCCGCCGCGTTCGGTACGTATTTTCGCGCCCGTGAAGAGGCCAATGCGCTGTTCGATTATCAGCTCAAAGAGATGGCCGCGTCGCTGACCGACGCGCCATTCGCACCCGCGCCGGCAGGGGCAGGCGCACTCGGTCCCGGCAGCAACGCGCTGCTGGTGCAGATCTGGGACCGGAACGGCGTGCAGCTTTATCTGTCGCAGCCGCACCGCGTGCTGCCGCAGAACGCCCAACTCGGATTCACCACCGTCGACACCAAGAGCGGCGCCTGGCGCGTGTTCAGCACGCTGGCTGGCAGCCAGGTCGTGCAGGTCGCGCAGCCGATGAGCGCGCGCCGCGAGCTCGCGACCAGCATGGCGTTGCGCACCGTCGTCCCGCTGCTGCTGGCATTGCCGGTGCTGGCCTTGTTGATCTGGCTGACGATCGCGCGCGGTCTGGCGCCGCTCGACCGCGTCGCCGCTGCCGTCGAGCGCCGCTCGCCTGCCCTGCTCGAGCCCTTGTCGGAGTCCGGCCTGCCGCGCGAAGTGCAGCCGCTGGTCGGCGCGCTGAACGGGCTGCTCGGCCGTCTGAGCCAGGCGCTGGCCGCGCAGCGTTCGTTCATCGCCGACGCCGCGCACGAATTGCGCACGCCGCTGACCGCCGTCCACTTGCAGGCGCAGCTAGCCGAGCGCGCCACGACCGACGCGGAGCGGCGCGCAGCGCTGGCCGATTTGAAGGGTGGTCTCGAACGCGCCACGCGGCTGGTCGAGCAGTTGCTGACGCTGGCGCGCGAGGAGCCGGGGGTCACCGACCGCCCGCAGGCGACGATAGACCTGCCGGCGCTCGCCCGCGACGTGGTGGCCGATCTCGCGCCGCTCGCGGCCGCCAAGCGCATCGACTTGGGCTTGAACGCAGACAGCTCCGTGCAAGTGCGCGGCGACGCCGAGGCGCTGGCGACACTGCTGTCGAACCTCGTCGACAACGCGCTGCGCTACACGCCGGAAGGCGGCAGGGTCGACGTCGGCGTGGCGATCGATGACGGGCGGCCGGCGCTGACCGTGCGCGACACCGGGCCCGGCATCCCCGAAACCGAGCGCGAGCGTGTATTCGACCGTTTCGTCCGCGGGAGTGTGGCCGCCGGAGCGGTGCGCGGCAGCGGGCTCGGGCTGTCGATCGTCAAGCGGATTGCCGAGCGCCACGGCGCCCACATCGCCATCGGGCCTGGCCTGGACGGCGCCGGCGTCGGGATCAGCGTGCGCTTTCCGGGACTGGACACGCCGCCGGCCTCGGCCGCGTAGCGGCTGCTCCCTCGTTGCGCGATATTTCGCGGCAAGGGAATGCCCTTAAGTTTCGCTTAAGTATCGCTTCCTATTCTTGTAAGCAAGCCGGAATGGATGTCCGGCCACTATCCAACAGGAGAAAACGATGCAAGCCAATGTCTTGAAACGCACCGCGGTTGCGGTCGCCATCGCCGGCGCGTTCGCGCTCGGCGGCGTCGCGGCCGACCGCCTGCTCCCGTCGGCGGCGCTTGCCGCCTCGGTACCGACGGCAAACCCAGCTTCGGCGACCGTTGCGATCAACGGCGCGCCGACGGTGGCGTTGCCGGACTTCAGCGGACTGGTCGAGCAATACGGGCCTGCGGTCGTCAACATCAGCGTGACCGCGAACAACCGCAAGGTGCTCGGTCAGGACGAAAACGACAACACGCCCGACCTGCAGGGGATTCCGCCGGAATTTCGCCAGTTCTTCCGTAACTTCCAGGCTCCGCAGCGCGGTCCGACGCGCGGTGTCGGCTCGGGCTTCATCATCGACCCCAGCGGCATCGTGTTGACCAACGCGCATGTGGTCGATGGGGCCGACAACGTCAACGTCAAGCTGACCGACAAGCGCGAATTCACGGCCAAGGTGCTCGGCGTCGACAAGACCACCGACATCGCGGTGCTGAAGATCGATGCGAAGAATCTTCCGGCGGTGAAGACCGGCGATCCGGCGCAGGCCAAGGTCGGCTCGTGGGTCGTCGCGATCGGACAGCCGTTCGGCTTTGAGAACACGGTGACCTCGGGCATCGTCAGCGCCAAATCGCGCGCCTTGCCGGAGGACTCGTACGTGCGCTTCATCCAGACCGATGCCGCAGTGAACCCCGGCAACTCGGGCGGTCCGCTGTTCAACCTCAAGGGCGAAGTCATCGGCATCAACTCGCAGATCTTCAGCCGTTCGGGCGGATCGCAGGGTCTCGCTTTCGCGATACCGATCGACGTGGCGATGCAAGTCGAGCAGCAGATCGTCAAGCACGGCAAGGTTTCGCACGGCCGGCTGGGCGTCGCGATCCAGGACGTCAATCAGGCGCTGGCCACGAACTTCGGGCTGAAGTCGCCGCGGGGCGCGCTGGTCAGCTCGGTGCAGAAAGACGGCGCGGGCGCCAGGGCGGGTCTCAAGCCGGGAGACGTGATTCTCACGTTGAACGGCGAGGAGATCGCGGGCTCGTCCGACTTGCCGCCGAAGGTCGCATCGCTTTCTCCCGGCGCGAGCGTCACGCTGGGCGTCTGGCGCGACGGCGCGGAAAAGCAGCTGACCGCGACGCTGGGCTCGATCGATGACGGCAAGAACGTCGTCGCTTCCGCCGACAAGCAGGACCTGGGCAACGCGCGGCTGGGCATCGCCGTGCGGCCGCTGACCGCCGAAGAGCGGCGCGACAACGACATTACCGGCGGCCTGGTCGTGCAGGACGTGGCCGGCGCGGCCGAGCGCGCGGGCGTGCGTCCGGGCGACGTGATCGTTGCGGTCAACACCCAGCCGGTCAAGACCGTCGAAGAGCTCAAGGCCCTGGTCGCCAAATCCGGAAAAAGCGTCGCCTTGCTGGTCCAGCGTGACAACGCGCAGATCTTCATCCCGGTGACGCTTGGCTGAACCAGGATAGTTCTCCTCCGGCGCCGGCGACTCCCCGGCATCGGTCCTCGAGCGGACGGTTCCCCGTCCGCTCTTTTTTTGCGCCTTCTACCGCAGACCCCGGCAACGCTTGACAGCGGGCGATATTGTAGTGATATCATAACAATATCGACCGTTGTACAACTGATCCGAATCGGGGGAAGGAGCGAGCGATGATCCACGTACGAGCCAGCAATCCGGGTTTATGGTCCGCCGTCGGTGCGGGACTGGGTACCGCGGTCGGTACGGCGCTGGGCAACAGCCCGTTCGGGCTGGCGGTCGGGGCCGCGCTGGGCATGTTGTTCGCGATGCTCAACTTCCGCGGGCGGTCGCGGAAGCTGCGCCGCTAGCATCGGCCTTCGCGCTGGCCCAGGATGACAACGTGCGCCGCCCCGCGTTTCTTGTCCTAGTTGCGCTGATCACCATCAGCGCGGCGTTCATCGTGGCAACCGCAAGCCAGTTGCCCGGGCTGGTCGCTTCGCACTTCGACAGCCGATCCGCGGCCAACGGCTGGATGACCCGCGGCAACTATCTGCTGTCGATGCTCGCGCTGGCGATACTCTTGCCGCTCGCGATCGTCGGCTTCATCACGCTGGTCACGCGCACCGCGCCGCGGCTGATCAACCTGCCCCACCGCGCCTACTGGCTGGCGGAGGGGCGGCGCGAGCAGACCCTGGCGACGCTGCTGACGTTCGCCTGCGTGCAGGGCGGGCTGCTGACGGTGTTCGCCGCCGCGCTGCACTACGTCATACTGCAAGCCCATACCACGGCCCCGCCGCAGCTTCCAGGCGCGCTGTTCGTCGCAGTGCTCCTGGGCCTGCTCGCGGCCATGGTCGCGTGGACGATCGCGCTTTTTGCCCGCTTCCGCCATGCCGGCTGAGTCTCGCCACCGCGAACGCGAACGGCGCCGGCGTGGCTGAAAAAAAGGCTTTCCTGCTGCGTCTGGACCCGGGGCTCTGGACGGCGCTCGAACGCCTGGCGCAGGCCGAGCTGCGCAGCGTCAACGGACAAATCGAATTTCTGCTGCGCGACGCCTTGTCGCGCCGCGGCGTCGGACCGGCTCGCGCGCCGGCCACGACGCCCGTGGCGGGGGTGGTGTCGGGCAATCGAGGCAGGCGTGGCAAGGTGGATTAACCCGTTGACGAGGACGCTGGCGGGGGTCGCCGCGTTCAGCGGCTATGCGTTGCGCCAGGCGACTGCCGGCGACGAGGGCTTTCTCTACGAGCTGCATCGCGAGGCGATGCGCGATTACGTCGAGATGACCTGGGGCTGGAACGAAGGGTGGCAGCGCACGCATTTCGCGACCAGCTACTCGCCGCTGCACAACGCGGTGATCGTGCGCACGGGGAGCGGGCCGGCCGACATCGGCCGCATCAGCCTGACCCGGCATTGGCGCTCTATTTTTCTTCGCGACATCGAGCTCGCCATCGGCGAGCGCGGGCACGGCCTCGGCAGCGCGATCCTCGGTGCGGTGATCGCGCTGGCGGAAGACAGCGAGCGGTACGTCGAGCTCAACGTGCTGGCCTGCAACCCGGCACGCCACCTTTACGCCCGACTGGGATTTCGTGTCGTCCGCGACGACGGCGCGCGGCTCCGGATGCGCACCTAGTCTGCCGGCGTATGCAGAACCCTGGCGAGCCACCCGCCGATCGCCCTCACCTCCTCCAGACACAGCGAGTGCTCGATCGGGTACTGGTGCCATTCCATCGGATTGCCGTTCGCCTCGAGCGCGCGACGCGAGGCGACCCCCCAGTCGAAGCGCACGACCGGATCGGCAGTGCCGTGCGCCATGAAGATCGGAACGTCTCGATTGGCGGCGGCCGCTTCGGCCGGTAGCTTGTCCGACTGCACCAGATAGGTCGACAGCGCCAGGATGCCGGCAAGCCGCTCGGTATGACGCAAGCCGGCGTACAGCGCGATCGCTCCGCCTTGCGAAAAGCCCGCGAGGACGATCCGGGCGGCAGGTACGCCACGCCCTTTTTCCCGGGCGATCAGCGCCTCGATCTGATCCGTCGATTGTCGAACTCCCGCGATATCGGCGCGGTTGTTCAAATCGGCGGCGGCGATGTCGTACCAGGCGCGCATGCGCATGCCGTTGTTGATCGTGACGGCGCGCACCGGCGCGTGCGGAAAAATGAAGCGCAGCGCCAGCGCTGGCGGCAAACCCAGTTCAGGCAC